>NZ_JBYTDE010000002.1:0-502921 GCF_058791075.1 Curvibacter sp. EU05-FHT14A10 | reverse complement strand
CTTTTGAGGCCCCCCTGGGACTGAAGGTGGTCGGGTGGCTGGCGCTTGCTGCCCCACCCACCCGGTTGCAGAATCCCCAGGCGTTGCACGGCCTTCGTTTGGGAGGCCGCTGCAACCCGACGTCTGGAGCCCACCATGAATCCTTCCGATGACGAATTGGCACGCGCGATCCACGAGGAGATCGCTGCAGCCGCGATAGCGGCACGGCGCTTCGCGATCCGCAACTACTTTCTGGCCTATGCGGTGTCGGGTGTCATCGTGCTGGCCAGCATTGGCTCCGGCATCACCGTGGCCATTGCCGAGATTCCCAAGTGGTTCACGGCCTCATTGGCGGCCCTGCCCGCCGTCATGCTGACGGCCAGCACCGTGTTCCGGTTTGAGCAGAAGTCCGCCTGGTTCTGGAAGAAGACCAAGGCGCTGGATTCGCTGGTGCGCAAGATCCGCTACGAATCGATGGGCACCGTCGAGGCCAGCCAGGCCTTCAGCCGGATCGAAGAAGACCTGGAAAGCGAGTGGATTTCATTCGGCACGGTGGGCCGCAGTCAGGACTGATGGCGCTCGTCTTGCTGGCGTGCTGCCGCATTCAAAGGCTGTGCCGTGTGGCAGGGGCCATTTCGGGCAGGAGGGGCTCTCAGTAACGATGCGGTAAGTCGACGCGGGCGACCATGGGGCGTCTTCTCTGTTTTGAAAGAACCTCATGAACGCATTCATCCCACAGATGGCACGGGCCGTGCCTTTGGCGGCCCTGGCCATGTGCCTGGCTTGTGCCCAGAGTGCACGGGCCGACGGTGCACCAGGCGATGCCGATCCCCCCTACGGCTGGGGTGTCGGCGGTGTGGTGTTCCCCCGGGTCCGGGCTTACAAGGACTTCAGGCACAAGACCGAAATCTTCCCCATGGTGACGTACGAGAACGCCTGGGTCCGGGTGTTCGGCCCGGGCCTGGAGTTCAAGCTCGGTCAGGCCGGGCCGGTGGCCTTCGGGCTCACGCTTGGCTACGGGGCCGATGAGGGTTACCAGGCCAAGGATTCGCCCACCCTGGCCGGCATGGCTGATCGCAAGTCCAGCTTCTGGGTGGGCACGCGGGTGGCCTGGCGCACCGAGCTGGCCAACCTGTCGGCCGAGTTGGCGGGCGACGCCTCCGGCTACAGCAAGGGGCAGAAGATCAAGGTCGGGGTGGAACGCCGCTTTGACCTGGGTGGCTTCGGCCTTGCCCCGCGGGCCCAATTGAGCTGGCAGGACCAGAAGTACGTGCAGTACTACTACGGCGTGGAACAGGCCGAAGCCCGAGCCGGCCGTGCGGCCTACCAGGCCAGCGGGGCCCTGAACACCGAATTGGCGGTGCGCCTGGACTACCGGCTGGCGCCCAATCAGACCACCTTTTTGGACCTGGGCGTGACCCGCCTGGGCTCGTCGATCAAGAGCAGCCCGTTGGTGGACCGCTCGACGCTGCCCATGCTGCGCATCGGCTATCTTTATCGGTTCTGAGAGGGAGTCGCTTTGTGCAACGTGTCCTGCTGATCGAGGATCACCCCAGGCTGGCCAGCCTGATCAAAAGAGCCCTGGCCCAGGCCGGTGTCGAATGCGATGTGCTGGAGCGCATCGACCAGGGCTGGGCGGCACTTGAAAGCCAGGCCTACTCAGCGGCGCTGGTCGATCGCGGCTTGCCGGACGGCGATGGCCTGTCGCTGATCCGGCGCTGGCGTGACAGTGGCAAGCAACTGCCTTGCCTGATCCTGACCGCGCGCGACGCCTTGCACGACCGGGTTGCCGGGTTGGAGGGCGGCGCCGATGACTACCTCACCAAGCCCTTCCCGCTGGAAGAGCTGGTGGCCCGCACCCGGGCCCTGTTGCGCCGCGCACCGGAGCAGACCTCGCTTGAGCCCCGTTTCGCAGACTTGCAGGTGCAACCCCATAAGGCCTTGTTGGTGTGTGCTCAGCAATCGGTGCAACTGCCGCGCACCGAACTGCAGATCATGCTGACCCTGATCAAGGGCGGGGGCGACCCGATACGGCGCAGCGCCCTGGAGGCGGCGGCCTGGGGCTTGCAGGAGGCGGTCACGCCGAATGCGCTCGATGTGGCCTTGCATCGCCTGCGCAAGAAGATCCTGGCGCTGGGCTCGACTGTGAAGATCCAGAACCTGAGGGGGGTCGGCTATGCGCTTGAAGACCTGTAGATGGGCCGACCTCAGCCTCAGTGCCCGGCTGATGTGGACCTACCTCGTGGCCTGGTTGGTCACGCTGTCGCTGATCGCCCTGGCCATCGTCTGGTTTCTGCGCGGCGATCCGCTGCACTGGGTGGACCACTCCACCCTGGCCGTGGCCACTGAACTGGCGGAGCGCGTGCAGTTCGACGCGCAGGGCCTGCCGACCCAGGTGCTCATTCCGCAAGAGGTGCGATGGCTGTCCGATCTGGCGCCGCTGGATCTGGTCTATCGCGTCTTCGACGATCAGGGCCATGAACTGCTGTGGTCTTCTGAGCGGGCCCGGCAGGTCTGGCCCGGCGCCGCACCGGCCGCTGAACCGCACGAGACCCATGGGCGGGTCTGGGTCGAGGGGTTGCCGCTGCGTGTGCGCACCGTCGCCTTGCCCTCGCCAAGTCAGGGGACGGACCATCTGTGGTTGCAGGTCGG
The DNA here is from genome assembly GCF_058791075.1 of Curvibacter sp. EU05-FHT14A10. NCBI lineage: Bacteria > Pseudomonadati > Pseudomonadota > Betaproteobacteria > Burkholderiales > Comamonadaceae > Curvibacter > Curvibacter sp. EU05-FHT14A10. The sequence continues at coordinate 500,290 of NZ_JBYTDE010000002.1, read as the reverse complement.
ACTCAGCGAGCGGCTGGTGGTCCTGTTCCATGCCGGCAACGGGGCACGGCTGGGGGGGATGATGCTGCTCATGGCGGTGCTCTCGGTGCTGCTGCTGGGCGGGGTTCAGTTCTTTCTGTTCCGTCGTCTGCTGGCCCCCGTGACGCGGCTGTCCGAGGAGGCGGGCCGCATCCAACTCAGTCGCCCCGGCTTGCGTCTGGGCACCGAAGGGGTGTTTCGAGAGCTCAAACCCCTGGTGCTGTCGTTCAACGAGAGCCTGCAGCGGCTGGAGGACGCTTTTGCCCGGCAGCTGAAATTCCTGGCGGACGCCGCCCATGAATTGAAGACACCGTTGGCGCTGCTCAAGGGGCAGATGGAGCTGGGCGAAACCGATGCCCGGGCCTTGATTCAGGATGTCGATCAGCTCTCGCGCCAGGTCCAGCAGATGCTGGTGCTGGCCGAGGTGACCGAACCCCGCAGCTACCGCCATGCGGAGTTGGATTGGGAGGCCATCGTCTGGGAGGTGTGCCACTTTCTGGCTCCCCTGGCCCAGCGCGCCGGTGTTGGCCTGGTGCCCGACATCGAATCGGTGCCCCGGGGCGTGCGGGGCGACCACTCAGCATCGTTCGTGCTGCTCAAGAACCTGGTCGAGAACGCCATCGGCTTCGCGCCTGAAGGCTCCATGGTCAGCTTGCGGTTGCAGGCACAGGCCATCGTGGTGCGCGATGTCGGTGCGGGCATCGATCCGGCCGATTTCGCCCACCTCTACGACCGCTTCTGGCGCGGCCCCGGGCGGCGTGATGTGGGGGCCGGCCTGGGACTGGCGATCTGCCTCGAAGTGGCGCAGGCCCATGGCTGGCATCTGAAGGCGCGCAATGCTGAACCTGGGGCCGAATTCAGTCTGAACCTGCTGCCCGTCGCCTCGCCGGGAGGCGCGTCATGATCCGCCGCCTGACGACCCCTGTGCTGCTGGTGGCCTTTCTGGGCATGGCCAGTTCAGGGCTGATGATGCTGATCGTGGACCAACCCTCGTTCACGCTGCGCATGCACCCGGTGCACAAGTTGTTCGGCATTGTGTTGGTGGCTGCCGTGGGTGTGCATCTGTACACCCAGGCGGCCACCCTGCGGCGCCACCTGAAGGCACCTGCCGCCCGCAGCGTGGCCGGATTGGTGTTGACGCTGTTGGTGATCTGCTACGCACTGGCCTGGATGAACCCCGTGGCGTCTGAACAGGCGCGGCAGCTCGACGACATGGCGCGTCGCATCGAGGCGGGTGAGGCCTGGGAGTCCCCCAAGGCTGCTTCGCCAACTGGCCAGACACCCGGGCCGGGCCTCGAACTCAAGTCGTGCGATGCGCAGGGCGGCGGGCGCTAGGTGCGCCTGCCCGATGGGCTGCTCTGACTCAGTCCAAGCCGGTCTTGCCGGCTGCCCAATAGGCCTTGCTCAGCAAGCGATGGCGGGACACGCCTTGCGCCCGCAGGGCCGGCAGCAGGCTCTGGATGGTGCGTGCCCGCCCGGTCAGGACGTAGCGCGAAGCCGCCTCGGCGCCGGCCAGCACCAGCGCTGACAGGGCGGGTAGGTGCGCGTCGTCGCTTTGGCGGGCCACCAGTTCGGCCTGCAACTGCCAGGTCTGCAGCAGGGCGTGGATGCGCTCGGGCTGGTCGACCTCCAGGACGATGCGGGCCGGCCGCCATGCGGCTGCCAGGCTGATGCTGCTCTCATCCCCGACCAGCATGCCGGTGGCGGCAGGCCAGGCCGACAGGTCCAGCGACCGGCGCGGCCCCATCAAGGCCACGGCCTGCCCCACCCGGGCGTGGCGCACCCATTCGCTGCCCGGGCCGTGTGCCAAGGCGTGGGCCACAAAGCGGGTCTCGCCGGTCTCCGGATTCCAGTCGATGGGGGTGTAGGTGCGGTTCGTCATGCCGGGGCCTACCTTGATCTGCAGTTTGTCCCCAGGTGACCAGGTCAGTCCCTTCAGTGCCTGTCCCTGCACAGAAATCATGAACAGGCCCGGCGCCAATGCCTGGTGCGCGGTGATGACCGCTTGGCGGAAGAACAGCCGTGTCAGAAGCCGGGGCAGGGCTCGGTCCAGGCCGCCAGATTCCGGGACGGGACCTTGCGACGCGAGGTCGTTGCGCCACATTTCCTGAGGGGGTAGAGGCATTGGGTCATCACGCATGGTGTCACTCCTTTGTTTGTTGGGGGGAGGGTGAATCTGAGGCTGTTGGTGTTGACAAGGCGTGCTGCGATGCCCGGCCTGAAGCAAGCACTGAAGTCGGCATGGGGGCTGCGCAGGTGGAAGGGCGGCGCTGGAAGGTTCAGTGCGTCTGCTGGATCCTGGCCAGCAGGGCCCTGGCGTCTTGACGGAGGCCTGCTTCGGTCAGCGGTCGGCCCGGGCGATCCGGTGCGGCCAGGGCTTTCTCGAGGTAGGGCAGGGCCTGGTCTGGCAGGCGGGATTCGACCAGGTACTCGGCATAGAAGTAGTTCGGGTCCAGGCCCTGCGGATCAAGTCGCAGAGCCCGGGTCAACAGCGCGCGCGCCTGGGCCTTGTCGCCGAAGCTCAGCGGCCAGCCCGGTGCTTTGTAGTAAAGCACCCCGAGGCCGGTGTAGGCCGTCCCCTCCAGCGCCTGGTCATTGATCCGCAAGGCCTGCTCGAACCGGCTGCGCGCCTGCTTGAGCAGCGGCAGGGCGCTCAGGCCGCCCCTTTCCTGGGCCAGCGAGCCGAGCACGATCCCCTCCCAGATCAGGGGTTCGGCTCGGCCTTCGTAAGTCTCGCTGACCACGTGGGCCTTGGTGGCCAGGCCTTCGAACCACTTTTCACGCTCACTGGCGGCCTTCTGGTAGCGGATGGCTTCCCAGTCTCGCTGCAGCCGGGCGACGGCCGCCTCGACCGGCGGCATTGGCGAGCCCTGGGCCCAGGATGGGCCGAGGCACGCACCCATGAGCATGATCAATAGCGCTCTGCGGCCCCGCGACAAGCTTTGCCGGGCACCTCCGGCGGGCGTTGTCGCGCCCCGCTGGCGGGTGGCGGGGAGGGGCCAGGGCAAGTGGGGGCGGACAGCCTTCATGGTCTGAACCTCCGTGCATCAGGTCCAGGCCCGCTCCTCAAAAGGACTTGAGGACGAAAAACAGGCCTGGAGATGACGCATGGTCATCCGGCCTGACTTACTGCAGAGTTACCCGCTTCTGTGATGCTGCGCGGCTTCAGATCAGGCGGAACACCCGGATCACCACAGCCGCGCGCTCCGGGCGCAGGCTGTCGAGCGTGCCCACGTGCACATGGTCGTTCAGCCAGCCATAACGGCCCTCGGGGGCCACGATCTCCAGGGTTGAGAACGCGTAGCGGGCGCCCCCGTCCTTGGGCGGCCGCACCAGCACCTTGTTGCGCACCGAGATGATCACGCCGTCATGCGTCTGCAACTCGTACACCGCGTCCAGCGAGCGGGCACCATCGCGTCGGATCAGTTGGCGGTCGGCCCCACCCGGTAGCACCTTGCCCCTCAGGCCCGGGCCTTCAAACGTGCCGCCGGCAATCGGCACCATGCGACGCTCGCCCCAGGGTGACTGGCCCAGGTCCAGCGTGGGCTCCAGATCGCAGACCGCTTCGTAGACGAATTCGGTGCGTGGCAAGGCCATGGGTACCCGGTCGGTGGTGGCGGTGCTGGGCCCCGGTGCGGCCCGGGCGGGCGTGGCCATCAGGCTGGTACCGGCCAGCAGGCCGGCCCCCAGCCAACGGCGTCGTGGCATCGAAGGCGTGCCCTTCTGGCCGGTTTCAGAGACATCTGCCGTCATGGCGCTTGCTCCTCATCGGCAGCTGAAGCTGGCGGCCGACTCCACATTGCCCGAACCGTTGTATCGGGCCACCTTCGGGTAGGGGCACAGTGGGCGGGTACGGTTGGGTGACCAACTGGTGGGCACGTCGGCGTTGGTTGAGGCAATCGAGCCACCAACGCCCCGAGCGGAGGCCAGCACGCTGTCCGGGGCCTTGCCGTACTCCACCCAGTTCACGATGGCGTCCACCATGTCGTAGTTGTCGGTGGCGGGCCCGCCTCGCGAGTGGCCCATGCCCGGAACAACGAACAGCCGTGCCGCCACCTGGGCCTTGTCATTCCAGGCGGCCTGGAAGTTGCTGTACCAATTGATCGTGTCCTGGACCGAGAACACCGGGTCGGCCGAGCCTTGCACCAGAATCATCTTGCCCCCGTTGCCAACCATCTTGCTCATCAGCAGGTCAGGTGGGGTCATGAAGGCCATGGCCGACTGGGTGTAGGTGGCGTTGGTGGCGAAGATCTTTGGCGCATCGGTGTCGAAATTGAAGCCGAGCACGAAGTTCAGGATGCTTGGGTCGACGCCGGTCATCACGCTGGGCAAGGTGGGTGGGGTCGTGAACACAAAGCCCACCGACAGCGGATCGCGTGGTCCGGTGGCGTTGGCGGTCTTCCAGGTGAACCAGCCTGAGGAGGAGCTATTGTAGATGCCGGCATCCCAGAGGAACTGGGTGTAGAGCAACTGGCCGGCCGAGTTCTTGGCCCCCGCGTGCATGTTGGCCAATACCGTTTTCTGGCCGGCGCTCAGGCAGGTGCCATCGGGCGTGCCGGTGCAGGTGGACACATCGGTACTGATGTTGAAGGCTGTCTGACAGGCCTGGATGTCGTTGACCGACTGATCGGCCACGCCATCGAGGCTGTCGCACTTGGCAATGATGGCGTTGGAGACCAGTTTCAGGTCGCGGCTGACGTTGAAGCTGGTCGACACATCGGGCAGGCCAGCCTTGGCGCCGCTGCTGAACTTGCTGGAGATGGTGGCCAGCTGGTTGGCGCCCCAGAGCTGGGCCACAGCCGCCTTGGGCAGGTTGAAACCCGGCGAGCCGGCCACAAAGCCGTCGAACTGGTCGCCAAAGCGCGAGGCCGCCACCATGGCGTGGCGCCCCCCGTTCGATGTCCCCACGATGTAGGAGCGGTCAGGCTGCTTGCCGAAGTATTGCTTGATCAAGGTCTTGGCCATCGGGGTCAGGCTGCCTACTGCGTTGTAGCCGTAATCCAGGCGCGCTTGCGGGTCGATGCCGAACACGCCCCCATTGATGTTGGCGTTCACCGTGGTGTCGGGCTGGTGGCCTGCATCGGTGCTCAGGGTGGCAAAGCCTTTGGTCAGTCCTGTGGAGGCTTGCCCGCCGCCGAGGATGTCGCCCACGGCCGCCACCACCGAGCCATCCAGACCGCCGTTGGGCTGGTAGAAAAAGCGGCCGTTCCATTGGGTGGGCAGACGCATCTCGAAGCCGATGCCATAGGGGCGTCCATCCAGGGCACCCGTGCGGGGGTTCAGGGTGCCCACCACGTCGCAGTACTCGGGGTTGGTGATGGTCACGCCGCTGCTGCCAGCCGCCTCATTGGAGCCGGCTGCCACCAGCTTGACGGATGTGACGGTCAGGTTGCTGTACGAAAAAGTGGCCGCGCTGCAACTGGCGGCCGGAATGGCACCGACCGCCGCCCTGGGCCCGGAGTCACCGCCGCCGCAGGCGGAGAGCGAGAAAGCGAGGCACGCCATGCCGAGCGAACTCAGTCGGTACATGGCGGTGGGCGCTGAAAACGGGGGGGGCAAAGGCGTTGGCTTCGTGAACATGGCGTTGCAGATGGTGTGGTGAGTTTGAGATTGAAGATAACGTTGTCATTTTCAATATGCTTACATTAATGAACTAAATTGATCGATGAAACCGTATAAACCCTGGGGCATGGCTTGGGCTTCCCATGGCAGAGATGATCTCGCTATGGCGCATTTGGCGCATTTGGCGCATTTGGCGTCTGTGCATGGATGGGGCGTCATTTGAAGACACTGATGAACTTGGCGACGGCTCATTCGCCAGCAGGTATGTACTTATATTTTTGAAATTTCAAAACGGCGGGCCTGAGCGGTCAAAAGAATGTGGCGGGCCGCGCAGCGGTCTTTTTGGAATCGGATGCAAGGCGCGGTGCGCTGTCGATAGCCCGGCTATCGACAAGTGCCGCAATGCCGCAGACCGCCTGAAAAGGCCACGGCCCGAAGGGTTGGCGCGAAATCGGGCACGAACCCGGATGTGTGGCGCCCCGCCCGCTTGCATGGGCACAAGCCCATGCGGCGCATCCGGGCCACCCACTCATCCCGATTGCGCTCCAACGCGGCCCGTGCGAGATCGTCAACAGGCGCTCACTGATGGCGGCATGGTGCATCACCAGCAGCAGGGTGCACAGCCCGCGCAGCGTGGCCAGTCCGGCCAGTCCGGCCTATTGCGGGCTGGCAGGGCGGGGCGGCGGCTGCATGGTGTTCAGCCCGCGTTGGCGGGGCTCGCAGGCAGCAGGGCCTTGGCCGCTTCGATGCGCAGGGCCAGGGCTACGCCGGGGTCGTCCATCACAGCACGCAAGAAGGCCTGCGGGCTCAAGCCAGGACCAGGCCCGGCGCTGGTGTGGGGGGGGGCTGGTGGGCCCATCGGCGCAGGCGCCGCCGCCTGTGCCTTGTGGGCTTGGGGCGCTGGCGCGGGTTGCAAGCGCTCCCAGGCCTGCAGCATGTCGCCAGGGCGCATGCTGGTCAGCCGGGCCAGCAGATCGGCCTGGGCCTCGGGGCCGGGGGGCAGGTCGATGGCGGGTTCGTCGGCAAACACGGCGGCCAGGTCAGGCGCCACAAAGGCCGACCACAGCCCGGTGTCGGGCCGCAGCGCTGGCACCTGGGGCACGCCCTGGCCAGGCTGGGGCAGCAGCCGCAGGCGCCGCGCCGGCACACCGGGCAGGTAGCGCGCGCAAAGGGCCTGCAAAAAGGCCTGGGCTTGGGCCAGTGGCATCGCTTGGGCCCACGAAAACCACAGCTGGTAGCCGTCCAGCCCATTCACGGCGATGGCCGGCGCTGGCAGGCCCAGGTCGGCCTGCACCCCTTGCCAGAGGGCCGACAGCGCCGGCCAGTCGGCCGGGCGGGCCAGTTCCAGCACGGCGCCTCGCAACGCACCGTCGGGGCCGGTCAGTGCCAACTCGGCCACATCGCCTTCAGGCGGCGGGGCGCCCGTGGGGAGGTACAGGCGGCACAGCTCGGATTGCAGTCGGTTCATGGTGGTCGGGCCAGGGGGGCGATGTGGGTGGCGGAACTCTAACCCAGCCCGAGCGCCATCAGCCCATGGTGCGCACCGAACTGCTCACCGCCCTGGCGCACTGCAGCAGCGGTGGGGCCAGCCTGCGCTCGGCCTCCTCCAGGGTCCATCGGCTGGTGGGGGCCACCACGTGGATGGCGCCCAGCGGGCGGCCACTGGCGCCAAGTACGGGTGCGGCCAGTGTCATGTCGCCCAGAAAGAGCTCCTCGCGGTTGATGGCGTAACCGCGCTGGCGCGTCTGGCGCAGTGCCTCCAGGATGGCCTCCACGGTCGTCAGGGTGTGCTGTGTATGGGCCACCCGGTGTGCCGCCTCAATCAGGGCCTGGGCTTCGGCCTCGGGCAGTGCACTCAGGTAGGCCCGGCCTGAGCCGGTGCAGTACATGGGGATGCGGCTGCCGATGGGCATGTGCACCGGCACGAACTGGGCGCTCACAAAGCGGGCCACATAGACCATTTCGTCACCATCGCCCTCGGTCAGGCACGAGGTTTCGGTCGTGACGTTCGACAACTCGGACAGGAAGGGGTTGGCAATCTCGATCATCGGATTGGCCGACAGGTAGTTGAATCCGATCTCCATCACCCGCGGAGCGAGTTGGTAGCGCCGGGTCTGCGGGTGTTTGCGCAGGTAGCCCAGCTGTTCCAGCGTATAGACCATGCGTTGGGCCGAGCTTTTGTTGATCCCCACTGCCTCGCCCACCTCGGCGATCGTCATGGTGCGGCGCTGGCCATTGAAGGCGCGCAGCACGCCCAGTCCTTTCTCAAGCGACTGGTTGAACAGCAAGCTGTTGCCGCCGGCTGCCGGCGCGTCGGCAGCACCTGTCTTCAAGGTGTCTTGGGTGGGGATCATGTCGGCCTTAAAAATCGATATTCGATTCTATATCGTCGAATAGTGGTTTGTATTAATTGCAATAAGAGTTTTATAAATCGATTATTGGCATGGTCGTTGCATCAAGCGATGCAACTTCACCCATTCATCCACCCTCTGGCCTTGCCTGTATAGGAGCTTTCCATGTCACTTGCCTCATCCCTTCGCCGTGCCGCCCTGATCTTGTGCGCGGCCTGTGTCACTTCGGGTGCATGGGCCCAGGGCGGTGCGTCCAGCTACAACGTGGGGGCTACGGCCACGGGCATCCCATTCACCTTCCTGGACGTCAAGAGCAACTCCATCCAGGGCATGATGGTGGACACCGTCACGGCGGTGGGCAAGGCCGGTGGATTCAGTGTCAATGTGCAGCAGACCGTTTTTTCGGCCCTGATTCCGTCGCTCACCTCGAGCAAGATCGACATCATCTCGGCCGCGATGCTCAAGACGGCGGCGCGCCAGCAGGTGGTCGACTTCAGTGACCCGGTCTATTCCTATGGCGAGGGGCTGCTGGTCAAGGCCGACGATGCCAAGCCCTACACCACGCTCGATGAACTCAAGGGCGAAGTCGTTGGGGCCCAGGTGGGTACGGTGTTCCTCGACATGCTCAACAAGAAGGGCATTTTCAAGGAGGTGCGCAGCTACGACTCGGTGGCCGACCTGGCGCGTGATCTGGCCCTCGGTCGCATCAAGGCCGCATTGGCTGATCAGCCCATCATGGCTTATCAGATCCGCCAGAACACCTTCCAGGGGGTGCGCCTCGTCGACAGCTACAAACCGCTCAACGTGGGCGATGTTTGCCTGGTGGTGCGCAAGGGTGACACCGAGACCCTGACGCGCCTCAACAAGGCGATTGCTGCGATCAAGGCGGACGGAACCCTGGCCAAGATCGTGCAGAAGTGGGGCATCTGAGGCCCGCGCGCCCCAGGTCTGAGAGCGCTTCATGATTGCGTCCCAGTTCATCGACCATGCGCGTGAGTTCCTGCCCATCCTGCTGCAGGGGGCGGTGGTCACCGTCGAGGTCACGCTGTTGTCCTTTGTCTTCAGCACCGTGCTCGGCCTGGTGCTGGCATGGGTCCGACTGTCCCCGGTGCGGGCCCTGGCCTGGGCCGGGGGCGCGTTGATCAACCTGATCCGCGGCCTGCCCATCATCGTGCAGTTGTTCTACATCTATTTTGTGTTGCCCGACGTCGGCATCCAGCTCACGGCTTTCCAGGCTGGCGTGATCGGCCTGGGCATCGCCTATTCGCCCTACCAGGCCGAGAACTTCCGGGCCGGCATCGAGGCGGTCGACCCGGGCCAGCGCGAGGCTGCCTTGGCCATGGGCATGGGGCCGGTGCTGATCATGCGCCGGGTGATCCTGCCCCAGGCCTTCCGCATCGCGCTGCCGCCCTATGGCAACACGCTGGTGATGATGCTCAAGGATTCGTCGCTGGTGTCCACCATCACCGTGGCAGAGATGACCCGGGCCGGGCAACTGATTGCCTCGTCCACCTTCCAGAACATGACGGTCTACACCCTGGTGGCCTTGCTTTACCTGGTGTTGAGCCTGCCTCTCGTGGCGGGCCTGAAGAAACTTGAACGCCACTTTGGCAAGGGGGCCCGCAGGCCATGATCGAAATTCGCGATTTGCACAAACGCTACGGAGCACACGAAGTGCTCAAGGGCGTCAGCCTGAACGTGGAAGCCGGCCAGGTGGTGTGCCTGATCGGGCCGTCCGGCTCAGGCAAATCCACGGTGCTGCGCTGCATCAACGGGCTGGAAACCTACGAGGGCGGTGAAATCCGCGCCTTTGGCCAGCCCGTGGATGTGCGCAGTGCATCGATCCGGCAACTGCGCTGTCGCATGGGCATGGTGTTCCAGCGCTTCAACCTGTTTGCCCACCGCAGCGTGCTGGACAACGTGATGGAAGGCCCGGTGCATGTGCAGGGCCAGGCCCGCGGTCCGGCAAGGGCCCTGGCCCTGGATCTGCTCGACAAGGTGGGCCTGGTGGACAAGGCTCAGGCCTACCCGGCCCAGCTTTCGGGCGGTCAGCAGCAGCGGGTGGCGATTGCCCGCGCGCTGGCCATGAAACCCGAGGCCATGTTGTTCGACGAGCCCACATCGGCACTGGACCCTGAGTTGGTGGGCGATGTGCTGGAGGTGATGCGTGCCCTGGCCCGCGAAGGCATGACCATGATCGTGGTCACCCACGAAATGGGTTTTGCCCGCGAGGTGGCCGACCGGGTCTGTTTTCTGCACAGCGGCACCATTGTCGAAGAGGGCAGCTCCGACCAGGTGCTGGGGGCACCGCGCCACGCGCGCACGCAGGATTTCCTGCGGCGGGTGCTGCATCAGCCGGCCCAGGCGGTATTGGAGCGCACGCCATGAGCCTGCCCTATTCCGAAGCCATGCCCCCTTCGCTGTGGGCGGCCACAGCGCTGCCCGCCACCGCCACGCCGGCGCTGTCCGAATCGACCCGCACCGATGTGCTGGTGATCGGCGCGGGCTACACGGGTCTGTCCACTGCCTTGCACCTGGCCCAGGCGGGCACCCGCGTGACCGTGCTGGAGGCCCGTGAGCCGGGCTGGGGGGCCTCAGGGCGCAATGGTGGGCAGGTCAACCCCACGCTCAAGCACGATCCCGACGATCTCAGGGCCCTGCTGGGCCCTGAGCGTGCCGAGGCCTTGATCGAGGTGGTGTCCGGGTCGGCCGACCTGGTGTTCGAACTGATCCGCCGCCATGGCATCGCCTGCGATCCGGTGCGAGCCGGTTGGCTGCAGCTTTCCTACGACGAGAAGCTGTTGGCGAGTCTGCAGGCGCGTTCGCGCCAATGGGCGGCCCGAGGCGTGGCAGTCGAGTGGCTTGACCGCGCAGCGGTGATGCGCCGCGTGGGCACGGAGGCTTTCGCCGGCGGCTGGCTCGATGGCCGTGCTGGTGGGGTACAACCGCTGTCCTATGCCCGGGGCCTGTTGCAAGCCGCTCAGAGGCAAGGTGTTCAAGTGCACGGGCACAGCCCGGTGACAGCCTTGCAGCGGGTGGGCCGGCAGTGGCTTGCCACTTGCCGAGGCGGCGCCACGGTGCGGGCCGACCGCGTGGTGATTGCCACCAATGGCTACACCGACGGTCTGTGGTCTGGCTTGCGTCAGACGGTGCTGGCCGCCAACAGCTTCATGGTGGCGACGCGCCCGCTGCAGGGCGAGCAGTCAGCGGCCATCCTGCCGGCGGGTGAGACCGCTTCCACCTCGCAACGGCTGTTGCTGTATTTCCGCAAAGACGCCCAGGGACGGCTGCTGATGGGGGGGCGCGGCCATTTCAGCGACCCGGTCGGCGCTCAGGATTTTGCCCACCTCGAACGCTCGCTGGCCTTGCTGTTTCCAGGCTTGGGGCCCTTGCAGTATGAATACCGCTGGGCCGGTCGCATCGCCATCACGCGCGACTTCATGCCCCACGTGCACGAGCCTGCTCCCGGCGTCACCATGGCGCTGGGTTGCAATGGGCGTGGCATTGCGTTGTGTACCAGCCTGGGCCAGCAGATTGCCCAGCGCCTGACGGCCGGCGAGCTTGCAGGAGGGGCGCCTTTTCCGTACCCCATCACCCGCATGCGTCGCATCCCCTTGCACGGCCTGCAGCGCTTCTACATCGCCGCGGGCGTGGCCTGGTATTCATTGCTCGATCGGCTGGAGTCAAGCAAGGGCCGATCTCGCTGAGGCCTTACCGCCTCATTCCAACAGCACCGTGTCCCCGTTGGCCTGTGGCGGGACCTTGATGGCGATCGCCTTGAAGCGCCCGCTGCTGGGCACGGTGCCGGCATGGGCGGTGCCCTTGGGGATGACCAACAGCATGCCGGGCTTGATGTCCACCAGCCGGTCGCCCAGCCAGGCAGTGCCCGTGCCCTCGACGATGTACTGGATCTCATCCGATTTGGCGTGGTAGTGCTTGGCCACATTGCCGGTCTGCACGGCCAGGGTGGCCTGGTCGGTCACCACCAGGGTCTTGCTGCGCAAGTCGGGGTTGGGGGTGGCGGACAGGTCAGCATCGGTGAGTGCAGCAATGTCGATGGCGACCGGCGCCAGGGGGACCGCCTGGGCGTGCGCATCGCGCAGCAGGTCGGTGGCCCAGGGCCCGGCCAGCAGGCCGGCGGCAAAGGCCAGAGCGATGGGGGCGGCAGTCTTGAGTCGCATGGGTCAGGTCTCCGGTTGGGGTGTGGATTGCGAGCCAGGCCGCAACGCGGCCCGGGGCGCGGAAACAGTGTGCCTCAGGAACCGCCCGCCCGCTGCGGTGCCAGGGCGCCGACCGCGGGGGCCGACAGCGTTTGCTGCAGCAATCCGGGCAGCATGGCGAGCAGGCGTTGCACGGCCTGGCCCGGTGGGTGATTCGGGCTGTGGTAGCTGTACAGCGACATGGGCGGGAGTTCGTGCAATTCGATGGCCACCATGGTCCGCGGGTCCAGGTGCTGGGCGGTCAGAAAGTCCACCACAGTCCAGCCCATGCCGCGGCGCACCAGCTCCAGTGCCAGCTGCGATGTCTGCACTTGAATGCCGCCGCCAGCCTCCGGCACACCCAGGCGTTGAGCCAGTTCGTCAATCGCCTGCCGCATCGGGTCGTTGCCCACCAGGCGGATCACCGGCACCTGGGCCAGCCGCCCGTAGGCCAGCGGGGGGCTGCCGCGCAGCGACCAGGTCCACAGCTCGCGTGTGACCGCCAGGAACAGGCGCCCGCTCACCAGCAGATCGCTTTGCAACTGCGGGTGCGGGTGCGGGTAGAAGCCCAGGCAGAAATCCACGCTGTGCGTCAGCAATGCCGGCGCCATCTGATCCTGGTTCAGGGTGCGCACCTCTATGCCCACCTGGGGGTGCCGGCCTGCATGGGCCTGCAGCAGGCTGGGCAGAAAGTTGTGGCTGATCGAGGGAATGGCCGCCAGGCGGATCTGCCCACCCTCGCCGCGGGCCAGGTTGCGCGCAGTCTGGCGCAGGCCCTCCAGTTGGCGGTGGATGCCGGCCGATTCGGCGGCCAGCACCTGGGCCTCGGGGGTGGGCGTCAGCCCTGCCGGGCTGCGCGTGAACAGGGCATAACCCAGTTGCAGCTCGGTGTGGGCCACCGCCTTGCTGACGGCCGAGGGCGTGACGCACAGCAGGCGTGCGGCGGCGCTCATGCTGCCGGTCTGCAGCACGGCCTGGAAGACTTCGAGTTGCCTCAGGTTCATGGGGGCCCAGCGATGAATCAGGGTTAATGCGGATATGAGCGGATTTCACACCCTGCGGTCGATTATTCCGCATTGGCGGCCTGGTGGCGCCCCTAGCATCAGCCATCCCGCGGCGACCCTGCGGGATGAGTTCAAGGCCCCACCCGAGGGCTGCGTGCTCCCCCTCAAGACCCGAATTCAGGAGTTTTCCTTCATGCTGATGTCCACCCGTCAATCGCTGAAACAATGGCTGGCCGCCGTCGCGCTGAGCGCCCTGTCTGCCGCCGCACTGGCCCAGGCGGCCAAGCCGCACGTGGTGGTGCTGGCCACCGGCGGCACCATCGCTGGTGCTGGCGCCTCGGCCGCCAACAGCGCCACCTACGCCGCGGCCAAGGTGCCGGTCGACAAGCTGCTGGCGGGCCTGCCCGAACTGGCCAACGTGGCGCAGGTCACCGGCGAGCAGGTCTTCCAGATCGCTTCCGAGAGCTTCACCAACGAGCACCTGCTGACCCTGGCGCGCCGGGTCTCGGCCCTGAGCAAGCAGGCCGATGTGGACGGCATCGTCATCACCCATGGCACCGACACGCTCGAAGAAACCGCCTACTTCCTGAACCTGGTCGTGCACACTGCCAAGCCCATCGTGGTGGTGGGCTCGATGCGCCCCGGTACCGCCCTGTCGGCCGACGGCACGCTGAACCTGTACGACGCGGTCAGCGTGGCCGCCAGCAAGGACGCCGGCGGCAAGGGTGTGCTGGTCACCATGAACGACGAGATCCAGAGCGGTCGCGACGTCAGCAAGACCATCAACATCAAGACCGAGGCCTTCAAGAGCCAATGGGGACCCCTGGGCATGGTGGTGGAAGGCCGCAACTACTGGTTCCGTGCACCGGTCAAGCGCCACACCAATGCGTCCGAGTTCAACATCGATGACATCAAGACCCTGCCCGCCGTGGACATCGTTTATGGCTACGGCAACATGAACACCACCGGCATCGACGCTTACGGCAAGGCCGGCGTCAAGGCCCTGATCCACGCCGGCACCGGCAATGGCTCGGTGGCTGCCCAGGCCGTGGCGGCTTTGCAGGGCCTGCGCGCCCAGGGCGTGCAGATCATCCGCTCGGCCCGTGTGCCTGACGGTTTTGTGCTGCGCAACGCCGAGCAACCCGACGACAAGTACGACTGGGTCGTGGCGCACGACCTGCGCCCGCAAAAGGCCCGCATCCTGGCCATGGTTGCTCTGACCAAGACCAACGACAGCAAGGAACTGCAACGCATCTTCTGGGAATACTGATCCGTCGAACCCCGATCGATCCAGCGATCACCTGAGGCGCCTCGGGGCGGGACACCCCCGCCAGGCCCTGACGTGAACCGACGCCCGCCCCGGCCACAAGCCCGGGCGGGCTTTTTGCTTGCAGGCCAGGGCATCCGAGCGGCCGCATCAGCCGCATCAGATCGGTGCCACCATGACACTGACTGCGCCATCGAAGGGCAACCCCGTGAACACCCCACTGAACACCGCTGATCCATCCGCCGCTCGCCGCCATGTGGCCATCATCGGCACAGGCGCCGTCGGTTGCGCCACCGCCATCGAGGCACTGCGCCTGGGATTGCGTGTGACGATGGTCGAGCCCGAGGTGGCTGGCGGCCAGCACGCCACCAGCTACGGCAACGCAGGCTGGCTGTCATCGCATTCGGTGATCCCACCGGCGTTGCCGGGCGCCTGGCGCCGCGTGCCCGGCTGGCTGGCCGACCCCCTGGGCCCCTTGGCGGTGCGTTGGCGCTACCTGCCCCAGGCGCTGCCCTGGTTGCTGCGTTACCTGGCCGCGGGCTGGACCGAGGCGCGGGTGCAGCGCACGGCCCACGCGCTGCGGGCCTTGTTGGTCGACGCCCCGGCGCTCCACCAGCGCTTGGCCCGCGAGGCCGGTGTGCTCCAACTGATCGAGCAGCAGGGCCTGCTGCATGTGTATGGCTCGCGCGAAGCGTTCGAGGGCGAGGCGCTGGCCTGGCGGGTAAGGGCACGCACCGGCGTGCAGTGGGTCGAGTGGGACGAAGCCACCCTGCGCGAGCGCGAGCCCGATCTGGATCCCCGCTACCGCTTTGCGGTTCATGTGCCCGAGGCGGGGCAGTGTCGCGATCCGGGCGGCTATGTGGCCGCCCTGGCTCGCCACGCCCAGTCGCTGGGCGCCGTGTCGTGGCAGGCCCGCGCCACTGGCTTCCGCCTGGAGGGCGGGCACTTGCGTTCGGTTGTGACAGAGCGCGGTGAGTTGCCGTGCGACGCGGCAGTCATCTGCGCCGGTGCCCGTTCGGGTGCGCTGGCTGCAGCGGCCGCCACACCGGTGCCGCTGGAGTCCGAGCGCGGCTACCACGTGCAGGTCGCGCAAGCCACCCGTGGTCCCCGTTTACCCATGATGGCCGCCGACGGCAAGCTCATCGTCCACTGGATGGCGGGCGGCCTGCGCGCCGCCGGCCAGGTTGAAATCGCGGGGCTGCACGCGGCCCCGGACTGGCGCCGTGCCGACATCCTTTACCAGCACCTGCGCAGCATGTTCGAAGGCATGGGCCCCCACCTTGAGACCGACGTCGTTCAACGCTGGCTTGGGCACCGCCCCAGCCTGCCCGATGGCCTGCCCTGCATCGGATCTTCGCGTGCTTCGCCCGATGTCGTGCTGGCCTTTGGCCATGGTCACGTGGGCCTGGGCGCTTCAGCACGCACGGGGCAGTGGGCGGCCGCACTGGCGGCGGGTCAATCGGTGCAGCAGGATCTTTCGGCATTCAGCCCCTCGCGCTTCGGTCCTCAGGCGCAGCGTTGACGGGCCCGACCGCGGGCCGACGTGGCCTTCGAGGCGGGGCGCGTGGCCGGCTTGCTCTGTGAAGTTTCATTGATCTGATGTCAGTTTTTTGTGAACCCATGGCGGCATAATCTTCGGCTGTCCATGCGCCACTTGAGCAACTCTTTCCGCAGTGTCTCCTGCCGCCGGCTTGCCAGCTGGTGGATGGTGGCGGCCATGGTGCTGGCCTCGCTCATGCCCACGGTGTCACGGGCACTGGCGGCGCAGCAGCCCTCGGCCCTGATCTGGGCTGATGTGTGTTCGGCCAGCAAGCCCGCCAGCCCATCGCTGGCCAAGGCAGCGCTGGCGGATCTGTCCGATACCGCTGCTGTCAGCATCGATGACTGCGCCTACTGCGTGCTCATGCTGGATCGCCTGGGCCCGGCACCCAGCCTGGTCCTGCCGATGCTGGCGCCCGAGCAGCCCAGGTGGCGGCTGCCGACCCCATCGGTTCCCGATCTGCGCCCTGACCTGCGTCTGGCGCATCCACGCGCGCCTCCGCTGGCCTGAGGCTGCTGTTCAAGCTGCTCTGTTGCGTCTTGTACCGCTTGGTATGAGCGCGTGCAGCCACGCCCGGCCTCTTTTCAACACCTTCTCGCGCCACTGGGTGCCGCGGGCCCCTGGGGCCTCGTGCACCCGGAGTGAACACGTTCCTGGTCACCCCCTTGGGGTGGGCCGTGCCGTGTCGCTTCACTTTCATTTCTGATCGCAACACCAGACCTGCGCCCGGTGCACGGGGTGCTGGTGACCGATTGCACCCTTTTCATTTCAATCATTCGATGCAGGAGCTTTTCATGGCTGGCATTTCTACGACCCGGTTTTTCAAATCCTCTCTCGGCGCGGGCAGTTGTGCCCTGGCGCTGTCGGTACTTCTGAGTGCCTGTGGCGGCGGCGGCGACAGCGGCAACGGCTGGTCGGTTGATTCAAGTGGCGCAGTCAAGCTGCAGTTCGCGGCCTATGCCGGCAGCGCCCCGATCCAGTGCGGCACCGCTGTGCCGGCGCTGGGCAGCAAGAGCAGCGCTGCCCAGATCCAGGACCTGCGCTTTTACATCTCGAACGTCAAATTGCTGAAGGCCGATGGCAGCACGGTGGCGCTGACCCTCTCGACCACCGACAACAACAACTACCAGGGCACCGACAGCGTGAGCCTGATCACCTTGTCTCAGACCGGTGTGGGCAGTTGTACGGCGGGCGCCTCGCTGAACAAGCTGATCCAGGGGACGGTGCCGGCCGGGCAGTACGTGGGGGTGAGCATGACCTTGGGCGTGCCGTTCTCGCTCAATCACCTCAATTCGACCGACCCGGCCACACCGGCGGTCTTGCGTTCCGACGTGAACCCTGGCATGTCCTGGAACTGGCGCGGTGGCCGCAAGTTCACCAAAGTGGAGCTGCAAAGCGCTGATGCTGGCAACCCCATCACCTTGCTGCACCTTGGTTCCACCGGCTGCGTCGGCGATCCGGCCAATGGGGTGGCCATCAGCGGCTGCACTGCGCCGAACCGCGTGCCGCTGACCTTTTCGAGCTTCAACCCCAACACCCAGGCGATTGCGCTGGACGTGAAGACCTTGTTCGCCAGCGCCGATTTCAGTGCGGCCAACAGCTGCATGTCCAGCCCCACCGACGCCAAGTGCGTGGGGCCCTTCGGCGTGCTGGCCTTGAACTTCAACAGCGACGGTACGGGCACAGGGCAAGCGATCGCAGGCCAGACCCAGGGCGCCTTCAAGGCTGTGGGCTTGTGATCCATGGGCACCCCTCTGCTTGATATCTGGGGTGCCCGGTGGCCAGGGGTCTTTCTGGGGGTGGGTCTGTTGGTGGTGGCCTCGTGCGCCAGCCAACAGGCCCTCGCCTCCAAAGACAGCCCCCGGGCTGCCGGTGCCGCTGCCTCCAACACCCCTGCGGCGTCCCTTGGCAGCGCTGCCGCGGGATCCTCTGACTGGCGTTGGCAGTTGCCCGCCGATGTGCCGCCGCCGCGCGTGCCAGCCGACAACCCCATGTCACCCGCCAAGGTCGAGCTGGGGCGCTTTCTGTTTTATGACAAGCGCCTGTCGGGCAATGGCACACAGTCTTGCGGCTCGTGCCACTTTCAGCGGCTGGCCTTCACCGATGGCCGTGCCCACGGGCTGGGCTCCACCGGGGAGGCCCATCCGCGCAGCCCGATGTCGCTGGCCAATGTGGCGTTCAATGCCACCTACACCTGGGCCAACCCGGCGCTGATCACGCTGGAGCGCCAGATGACCAATCCCGTTTTTGGCGAGACACCGGTCGAAATGGGGGTGAACGACAACAACGTCCAGCAGGTGCTGCAACGCCTGCAGGCCGTGCCTGGCTACCCGCGGCGCTTTGCCGCGGCCTTCCCGGAAGACCCGCAAGCGACCATCAGCTGGGACCATGTGATCAAGGCCGTCTCGGCCTTTGAGCGTTCGCTGCTCAGCTTCGACAGCAAGTACGACCGGGTGAAGCAAGGCAAAGCCCGCTTCAGCGCCCCTGAGGCGCGCGGCCTGAAGGTGTTCCGCCAGGCCGAGTGCATCCAATGCCATCGGGAGCCGAACTTCAGCAACCAGTTCCTGACGGTGGCCACCCGCGAGGTCGATGTGAGCTTCTACAACAAGGGCTTGTACAACTTGGATGGGCGCGGTGCCTACCCGGCGGCCAGCCCCGGCCTGATCGAGATCACGGGCAAGGCGGCCGACATGGGGCACTACCGTGCACCCACGCTGCGCAACATCGAGGTCACTGCGCCCTACATGCATGACGGCTCGGTGGCCACGCTGGCAGAGGTGGTGGCCCTGTACGCCGATGGTGGGCGCTTCGTGGCCCAAGGCCCTGACGCGGGCGACGGGCGAGCCAGCCCGCTCAAGAGCCCTCTGATCCACCCGCGTGCCCTGAGTCGCCAGGACCAGGTTGACCTGCTGGCTTTTCTCAAGACCTTGACGGACCACCGATTCCTGCACAACCCGCGCCACGCCGATCCGTTCCGGGGCTCTGGCAAGACCCCAAGGAAAACGCCATGAAACGACACCCGACCCGCCACTTGGGCGTGATC
This sequence comes from Curvibacter sp. EU05-FHT14A10, assembly GCF_058791075.1. NCBI lineage: Bacteria > Pseudomonadati > Pseudomonadota > Betaproteobacteria > Burkholderiales > Comamonadaceae > Curvibacter > Curvibacter sp. EU05-FHT14A10. Next base: position 481,306 of record NZ_JBYTDE010000002.1, on the reverse strand, counting down.
GCCCTGTTGGCCAGTTCAGCCAGTGGCCTGCTGATGGCTCAGACCCCTGTCACCGGGGATTCAAACATCGAAGGCAAGACGCCCGTGCCAGTCGCGGGCACCCTCACCGCCGTCACCGTGACCGACACCGCACCCGGCAACGAGAGCCGCAGCCTGCCGGGGCGCCTGCGCCTTGAAGGCGCGGCCCTGACCCCGCGCCGCCTGGGCAGCAGCGATGCCGCCGAGTTGCTGGACGGGCTGCCCGGGCTCAGCCTGTATGGTGCGGGCGGCGTGTCGTCGCTGCCCGTCATCCATGGCCTGGCGGACGAACGCCTGCGCATCCAGGTGGACGGCATGGACCTGATGGCGGCCTGCCCCAACCACATGAACTCGCCGCTGTCCTACATCGATGCCTCGAACGTGGCTCGGGTGCGCGTGTTTGCCGGCATCACGCCGGTCAGCGTGGGGGGCGACAGCCTGGGCGGCAGCATCCAGGTCGAGTCGGCGGCACCGAAGTTCGCGGCGGTCGGTCAAGGCCTGCTGACAGAAGGGCATGTCGGTTCGTTCTACCGAAGCAATGGCCGTGGCCGAGGCGCCGATGCCGCGCTGGTGGTGGCCAATGAGGGACTGAGCCTGAGCTATACCGGCTCCAGCGCCCAATCAGACAACTACCGCGCTGCAGCCGCGTTCAAGTCGGCTGCGGCCACCTCGGGCGGCGCGCTGGCGGGCGACGAGGTGGGCTCATCCGGCTTCCGCGCGCGCAACCAGAGCCTGGCCCTGGCGCTGCGGCACGACACGCATTGGTTGCAGCTCAGTGCCAGCCAGCAGGACATCCCCTTTGAGGGCTACCCCAACCAGCGCATGGACATGACGGGCAACCGCAACACCCAGCTCAATGCCCGTTACCAGGGGCAATATGAATGGGGCGAGTTGTTGGCCCAGGCCTACAGCCAGCGCACCCACCACCGCATGGACATGGGGGCCGATCGGGACAGTTATGGCACCGGCATGCCGATGAGCACCGAGGCCCGCACCCTGGGGGCCTTGCTCAAGGCCAACATCAACTGGACGCAGCAAGACCTGCTGCGCCTGGGCCTGGAGGCCCAGCACTACAGTCTGAATGACTGGTGGCCTCCGGTGGGCGGCACCATGGGTCCGAACGCGTTCTGGAACCTGAACTATGGACGGCGCCAACGCCACGACGCCTTTGCCGAGTGGGAGGCCCAATGGCAGCCGCAGTGGAGCAGCTTGCTGGGCCTGCGCCTGAGCTCGGTCAGCTCGGACGCAGCGCCGGTCCAGGGTTACAACAACAACCTGGCCAGCCTGTGGGGCAACGATGCTGCCAGCTTCAATGCCCAAGGGCACCGTCGCTCCGATCTGAACTGGGACCTGACCGCCCTGGTGCGTCACACGCCTGTCGCCGGCCAGACCTACGAACTGGGTTATGCCCGCAAATCACGCGCACCCAGCCTGTACCAGCGCTACCCCTGGTCCACCCAGGCCATGGCCGCCTTGATGAACAACTTTGCCGGCGACGGCAACGGCTACATCGGCAACCAGAACCTGCGCCCCGAGGTGGCCCACACCCTCAGCGCTACGGCCGACTGGCAGGCCGTGCAGCCCCCCGGTGCCGCCCCGGGCAGCCAGCCCGACTGGCAGGTGCGCGGCACGGTCTACCTGACGCAGATCGAGAACTACATCGACGCCCAGCGTTGCGCCATGGGCCAGTGCGCTGCCGCCAATCAGACCGACACGCAAAGCTTCGTGCTCTTGCAATACCAAAACCAGCAGGCCCGGCTACAGGGGCTGGACCTGTCCGGGCAGGCGGTGCTGGGGCGCAGTGCCCGCCTGGGCACGCTGCAGACCCGTGCCGTGCTCAACTGGGTGCAGGGCACGAACCGGGTCACGGGCGACGGCCTTTACAACCAGATGCCGCTGAACCTGCGCTGGTCACTGGAGCAGCAGCGGGGCGCCTGGACCCAAAGCCTGGAGTGGCTGGCCGTCAGTGCCAAGACCCGGGTCTCGCAGGTGCGCAACGAGATGCCGACCCCAGGGTATGCCTTGCTGAACTGGCGCGCCAGCTACCAGTTCCAGAAGGCCCGTTTCGACCTGGGTGTCGACAACCTGTTCAACCGCTTCTACAGCGCACCCCTGGGCGGGGCCTACCTGGGTCAGGGCTCATCGATGGCCATCAACGGCATCGCATGGGGCGTGCCCGTGCCCGGCAAGGGCCGCTCGATCCAACTGGCCCTGCGCCTTGATTTCTGAGGACTCTTCACCATGTTCGCAAACATCTCTTTGTTGCATCGGCAGCCCAGGGCTGGGGCATGTGCCCTGGCTGCGGTTGTTGCTTCGGGCTTGGCAGGGCTGCTGAGCGCCTGTGGCGGCGGCCTGGCTCCCGCCACCCTGGCCAAGGCGCAGACCCTGCAGTTTGGGGCGGCGCCTGCCCTGGTCCTGGGTCTGAGCGCCCAGGTCAGCGCCACGTCCAGTTCTGGCCTGAGTGCCAGCTTCAGCAGCCTCACGCCGGCCGTGTGCCAGGTGCTGGACGCGGGGCAGGTCACGGCCCTGACCACCGGGACCTGCGTGGTGGCGGCCAACCAGGCTGGCAACGCTGACTACCAGCCAGCACCCCAGACCACCCAAAGCCTGGTGGTGCAGACCCAGGGGTTGGCTGCACAAACCATTCGCTTCGGCATTGCCCCAGCGCTCACGCTGGGGGGCAGTGCCACGGTCACGGCGTTGGCCAGCTCGGGCCTGGCCGTGCGTTACGGCACCCTGACGCCCCAGGTCTGCACCGTGCAGGCTGTCAGCGGCCTGGTGCAGGGCCTGGCCCTGGGCACTTGTACGCTCTCCGCCGACCAGGACGGCAACAGCCTGTACGCCGCCGCGCCGCAGGTGGCCCAGACCCTGACCGTGAGCCCGGCCACCTCGGTGGGCGTGCCTGAAGCCCCCACCGGGCTCCAGGCCCGCCTGGGCACGGATGCGCACACGGTCGTGATCAGCATCGGCGCCACCGACAGCGGTGGCTCGCCGCTCACCGGCTACCGAGTCAGCTCGGTGCCGGCGGGGCTGAGCGCCAGCGCCAGTGCGTCGCCGATTCAGGTGGCCTGCGGCACGTCTTGCGCTGGCTACGCCTGGGTGGTGAATGCGGTCAATGCACTGGGCACCGGCCCGGCCTCGGAGGCGGTCCAGGTGATTACCGACTACCAGATCACCGCCACGTTCTACGAGCCGCAGACCCAGCCCAACAACAGCATCTTCACGGGCAGCTTCAGCTTCAATTCGACCACGCGGAGTGTGTCGGGGCTCAATGGGGTGCTGACCCAGTCGATGACGGATTCGCCCATGAGCACCGTGCCCTTGAGCCGCCAGGGCGTGCACTATGCCGACAGCACCGGTACCGGCGTGATGGTGGGGGCCTTCTACCTGGCCACCAACAACACCTTCGTGGTGGCGCATGGCAATGAAGGCTGGCGACCCGGCGTGGCCAGCGATGCGCGCTATGACGGCTACCCGGCGGCCGCCAATCCTTCAGCCGGTGGAGTGGGCAACGCCTATGCCCTGGTCTTCGTCAATACCGACGATCCCAGCGCTGCCCCGACCACTGCCCAGCTGCAGCAGACGGCCTATGCCGACTGCACGGCCCTGGGGATGATGGGTGCCAGTTGCATGACGGGCACAGCTGCGGCGGTCTATGGCACGGTCGGCACCATGGGCGGCTATCCCTTGTCGCAGCAGGTGGTGCGCAAGCCTTGAAAGGGGGTGAGCTTCAGCCCTCGGACGGATTCTGATCCGGAGTCGGTTGGTCAAGCGTAGCGCCGAAGCTTGCCATGGCCTGAATCACACCGCTCAGACCCGAACCCACGGGCGTCAGGCTGTACTCGGTGCGCGGCGGCACCACCGGGTAGATCTTTTTGGAAATCAGCCCCTGCTGCTCCAGAAAGCGCAAGCGTGCCGCCAGCACCTTGGGGCTGATGCCCTCCAGCGAAGACAGTAACTCTGAATACCGCCGGGTGCCACCCAGCAGGTCGCGGATGATCAAGGTGGTCCAGCGGCCGTCGATCAGACGGGCCGTCTTGCTGACCGGGCATGCGTTAAGGCAGGGGCCTTGGCGCAGGGTGGCGAGTGGGGCGAGTTTCATGGTTTCCAAATGGTAACTACTTCCCAAAAGATAGCTAGGACCCTAGCATCGCTTCACTGCGTCAACAGGAAAGATATTCAATGTCCCGATACCGTGACAGCCTCAAGCCGTCCACCACCACGTGCCCTGCGCCGCTGCCGTGCGAGTTCCGTTCCGAACGGCAACGCCATCGCCTTGATACCGGGAGCCGCCCATGTCGTGCCTGAGCGCGTGGTTCTTCGCGCGGGTGCAGGCCGCCCCCTTTTACAAGGCCTTGCATGAAGAGGCTGTAGCTCTGTTGCCAACTGGCCAAGGCAAGCTATGGCTCGACATGGGCTGTGGGCCAGGGTTGTTGAGTCGCCTCGCCTGGCGACGGGGTTACCGCGTCAAGGGGGTCGATGCCGACCCGGCCATGGTGCGTTTGGCCCAACGCATGGCCACTACCCTGTCCGGTGATCATCCGGCGTTCGAAGTGGGGCGGCTTGGTGATCCGATGGCGGCAACGGCTGACGTGGTCTCGGCGGCTTCGCTGCTGGCCGTGCTATCAGATCGTCCGGCCGCACTGCGTGCGCTCCTGGCCCTGCTGCGCCCAGGCGGCACCCTGTTGTTGATCGAGCCCTCGGTGCTGATGAATCCCGAGGCGGTGCGCCGTTTTCTGGCCGAGCACAGGGGCTTGCGCGACGCGTGGGTCCTGCGGCTTTGGGCCCGTACTCGCCAGCCCTCGCGGCTGGTTCAGGCTGCCGATCTGGCCGTGCCGGGTTTCACGATCACCCAACAACCCTTGCTGGGCGGTCTGGTCAACGCCTGGATGCTGCACGCTCGCGCGGGTGGGCCCCACCCGGTCGGAGCCGCCCGATGAGCGCCAAGGCGCGTTGGCGCGCGCGCCGGGCAGCGTGGGCGATTCTGTTGTTGGTGACGTTGGCCCTGGCGGGCTGCGCCGGTGTCTCGCCGACCTACCGCAACAGCGATGGGCAGGTCATCGACAAACCCCTGGGCGAGGTGCTGACCTGGATGTTGACCTCCTGGTGGCATGGCCTGCCTCCGCCGCCCGGGCGCTACCTGCCAGGTGGGCGTTTCGCGGTAGTCCACGATCCCGAGGTAGGGCTGGCCCTGGCGCCAAACCAGGTGGCGGTGACTTGGCTGGGGCACGCCAGCACCCTGGTTCGCATCGGCGGCTTGCGGGTGTTGACCGATCCCCATTTCTCTCACCGTGCCTCGCCCTTCGGCTGGATGGGCACTGCACGCAGTGTGCCGCCGCCCTACCGGCCGGAGGAGTTGGGGCACATCGATCTGGTGCTGATTTCGCACAACCACTACGACCACCTGGATGAGGCCAGCGTCCTGACGCTGGCGAGTCAGTCCGGCGGCAGCCCCTTGTTTCTGGTTCCGCAGGGCTTGGAGCGCTGGTTCGAGGAGCGTGGCGTCCAGCATGTGCAGGCCCTGGCGTGGTGGCAAACCCAGGCTGTGGGCTCTGTGCAGGCGCAGGCCGTGCCGGCACACCATTGGAGCGCGCGTGGCATCAGCGACCGCCACCAGACCCATTGGGCCGGCTGGGTGTTGAAGTCCGGTGGGCGTTCTGTCTACTTTGCGGGTGACACCGGCTATTCAGACGACTTCAAGACCCTCCGGGAGCGGGTGGGGCCGGTGGAATTGGCCCTGCTGCCCGTGGGGGCCTATGAGCCGAGGGCCTTCATGAGGGCGCAGCATGTGAACCCCGAGGAAGCCGTCAAGGTCCATCAGGACGTCGGGGCCCTTCAATCGGTGGCCATCCATTGGGGCACCTTTGCACTCAGTGACGAGCCCCTGGATGCGCCGCTGGCCGAGGTGCCCGCAGCCCTGGCGCGGGCCGGGCTGCCCGTGTCGGCGTTGCGCCTGTTGCAGCACGGGCAAACGCTGCACATGCCCCCGCTTTGAATGCCGGTTGCACCGGCTTCAGTGGCCGCCGGGCTCGCTCCGGTCCGGTGGCGTTTTGTGGCGTCGGCAGGCTTCGCTGCAGTACAGCACCGATTCCCAATTCTTGGCCCAGGCCTTGCGCCAGCTCATGGGGCGACCGCAGACCGCGCAGGGCTTGCTGGGCAGGTGGCTTTTGTTGCCTTTGAAATCGGGGGGGCACATGGGCACCTTTCAAAACAGGGTGCCCTGGTTGGGCGCGGGGGTTGGGGCGCTGGGAGCGCTGGGAGCGCTGGGAGCGCTGGGGGCGCGGCGCCTGCCGGCAGCGGGTTTGCCGCTGGGGGGCAGCCCGCTTCGGCGGGAGCCGTGCCGCGCCTGCACGGCATCGGCCTCGGCGCGGGCGGCCTCGGTCTGGCGCAGGCCATAGAGGCGGTCTTTGGCGGCCTTCACGGCCACCTTGTCGTCCACCACTGGGGCCGGGTAGTCGTGGCCGATGTGGCAGCGGGCCAACGCTTGCACGGGGGCTGGCATGGTCCAGGGCTGGGCCAGGTAGGGCAGGGGCACCGCAGCCAGTTCAGGCACCCAGCGGCGGATGAACAGGCCTTCGGGGTCGTGGTCCAGCGCCTGCTTCACGGGCGAGTAGATGCGCAGGGTGTTGATGCCGGTGGTGCCGCTCTGCATCTGCATCTGGCACCAGTGGATGCCGGGCTCGAAGTCGAGGAACTGCCGCGCCAGGAACAGCCCGGTCTCGCGCCAATGCAGCCAAAGGTGGTAGCTGGCAAAGCTCACCAGCATGGCCCGCATGCGAAAATTGAGCCAACCCGTGGCCTGGAGCGATCGCATGCAGGCGTCCACCATGGGGTAGCCGGTGCGGCCCTGGCACCAGGCGTCGAAGCGTGTCGGGTTCCAGTCGTCTTCGCGCAAGCCGTCGTACGCCCTGGCCATGTTGCGCCACTCGATCTGGGGCTCGCTCTCCAGCTTTTGCATGAAATGGCAGTGCCAGCGCAGGCGGCCGCCGAAGGCGCGCAGCGCCGAGGCCATCTTGCGGTCGGGCGCGTGCAGGATGGCCTGTTCGGTGGCCTGGTGCACCGTGCGCATCGACACCGTGCCGAAGGCCAGGTGCGGGCTCAGCCGGCTGCAGCCCTGTTCGGCGGTGAGCGGGCTGGAGATCGTGCGCCGGTAGTCGTGGCCGCGCCCGGCCAGGAAGCTGCGCAGGGTTTGCAGGGCGGCCTGTTCGCCGGGCGCTTGCAGCGTTTGGACCGGCGATGGCAGGCCCAGTTCGGCCAGGGTGGGCCAATCGGGTTGACTCAAGTCGGTGGCGGCCTGGAATCGGCCCGTCAGTTGGAGGCGAGGTGCGTCCATGCGGGCCTGCCAGCGTTGGGCCCAGCCAGCGCGCTGGCGCAGCCCACGCACCACGCCGGTCTGGCTGAACTCCTGCCAGCTCACCCCTTGCTCGCGGCACCAGCGGGCCACTGCCAGGTCTCGTGTGTACGACCAGCCTGGGCCGGTCTCTTCGTGGCTCAGCAGGTGGGTGAAGCCCAAGCCCTGGCGCAGGTTGGCCAACACCTCGTTGGCCGATCCCACCCGCACCAGCAGGGGCAGCCCGTGGCGGGCCAGGCTGGCTCGAAGTTCGGCCAGGCAGCCCAAGGTGAAGGCCACGTGGCTGGGCGAGCACTCCGGGCTGGCCAGCCATTCCGGCTCGATGATGAACAGCCCTGCGGCATCACCATGGGCCTGTGCCGCCACCAGGGGGGCGTGGTCGGCCACCCGCAAATCGCGTTTGAACCACACCAGGGCACGGGACGAGGGTAGCGGTTGCGCAGACATGGGCCGCACTCTAGCGGGCCCAGGCCGGCCCAGGGGGCGAGCCCGGAATAGCCCCAAGCCGGGCTGGGCTGGGCCTGCAGGCCGAGGCCCGTCAGCGCGCGGGTTCGGCGCCCACCTCTTGGAGCAACCAGTCCCGGAACTCGCTCATCGCCGTGCTCGGGGCCCGCGATTTGAGGCGCGTCAGCCAGTAACGCCCCTGGGTGATCTGGAGGTCGAAGGGCTGCACAAGCCGGCCCTGGCGAAGGTCGAGTGTGAACATCGAAGGCGGCAGCAAGGCAACGCCGAAGCCTTGCACGGCGGCCGAGGCCATGGCCAGGGAGGTGTCGAACACCGGGCCGCGCAGCACGGGCGGTGTGATGCCGGCAGCCTCAAACCACGCGGGCCATTCATCACTGCGATAGGAGCGCAGCAGGGAGTGCCGGCAAAGGTCGTCGGGTGAGCCCAGCCGAGCAGCGAGCTCGGGCGAGCACACCGGGCTCAGGGGGGCCTGCTGCAATGCGTCGGCCCAGGTGCCGTGCCAGGAGCCGTCACCGAAGCGGATGGCGAAATCCAGCCCTTCGCCGGCCAGATTGACCTGGTTGTTGTGGGTCAGCAGGCGCAGGTCGACAAACGGGTGGTCGAGCGTGAAGCGTTCCAGCCTAGGCATCAGCCAGCCCACCGCATAGGTGCCCACGGTCGCCACCGTCAGGGGCTCGCGCAGGCGCCCCCGCTCGAACTGCCCCAGCACCGCCGCCATGCGTTTGAACGAGTCGCTGAGCATCGGCAGCAAGGCTTGGCCCTCATCGGTCAGAACCAGGCCACGGGGCAGGCGGCGGAACAAGGGCGAGCCCAGATGCTGCTCCAGGTTCTTGACCTGGGCACTGATGGCGGACTGGGTCACGTTCAACTCGCGCGCAGCCAGTGTGAAGCTCAGGTGGCGTGCGGATGCCTCGAAGGCGCGCAGGGCATTCAAAGGAAGGTTCATGCCCCAGATTTTCTATGGCTTCGCACCCGAAATCATCGTTTGTCCTGCGCCATCGACTTCACTAGCATGCCGGCTCTTGATCACCCAACTTGCAATTGAATTCCATGCAACGAAGAAGCTTCAACCGGTTTGCCCTTGTCTCGGCGACAAGCCTGGCTTGTACAGTGGCCCGTGCCCAGACCGAAGCCATGGCCCATCCCCCAGAAAATGCGGCCCAGGGGGTGGCTCTGGAGCGTGAAGCCCAGGGCCGCCTGGGGGTGGCGGTGTGCGACACCCAAACCGGGCTGTGGACGGGTCACCGGCTCGACGAGCGCTTTCCCATGTGCAGCACCTTCAAGTGGCTGGCCGCCGCCCAGGTGCTGCGCCGGGTAGACCAAGGCCTGGAGCACCTGGACCGGCGAATCCCGTTTGGCCGCGAGGCGTTGCTGCCCTGGTCGCCCGTGACCGAAAAACACGCAGATGGCTCGGGCATGACCGTGGGCGAGCTGTGTCATGCCGCCATCACCGTCAGTGACAACGCGGCGGCAAACCTGCTGCTGCGCTCGCTCGGCGGGCCCGAGGGCCTGACCCGGTTTGCCCAGCAACTGGGTGATCCGGTCACCCGGCTGGACCGCTGGGAGCCCGAGCTCAATGAATCCACCCCCGGTGATGCGCGCGATACCAGCAGCCCCCGGGCCATGGTGAACTTGCTCAGGCAGGCAGTGCTGGGCCCCGCCTTGTCGAACGGCAGCCGGCAACAACTGGCGCAATGGTTGCAAGACACCCGGACCAATGCCAAACGACTGGCTGCAGGCCTGCCTGAGGCATGGCGCGTGGGCAGCAAGACCGGCACGGGGGCACATGGCAGCACCAACGATGTGGGTGTCTATTGGCCGCAAGAGGGGGGGCCCATCGTGGTGGCCGTGTTCCTGACGGAATCCAAGGCCAAGCTGGAAGCGCGGGAGGCGGTGATTGCGCAGGTGGCCCGCCGGGTTCATGGATGGCGACGCAGTTGAGCCCCCCGTGGAGGCCGTGGGCGGTGGCGGCGAACCCGAAGCCTGGCGGCTTTCGCGGCCAGGCCGACCTCGCCAAGCCCAAACAAGTGGGCAAGTGGCGGTGTCGTGTGACTTATTGCCTGCTTTGACGGTGTGGTGCAGCTTGATGCGGGTCATCGGCGCGCGCGTCAGGTACGTTGTGTAAGCGAGGCTTCAAAAGGTTTGTTGCCCCAACCTGGATCACCGCAAAGGACTTCCATGAAGACATCCGTTTTCGCTTTGACACTCGCCGCCGGGCTGCTCTGCGCCGCTTCGGGCTTTGCACAAACGGCAACAGCCGCAGCCCCTGCGGCTGCCCCCGCCGCGACGGCGCCGGCCGCTGCCCCTGTTGCCATGCCGACACCGGCAGCCGCAGCGAGCGCCACGCCAGCCCATTCGCCCGCCAAATCGCCCTCTGCGGCCCCTGCCGCACCGGGGGGTGGCAGTGGCCAGGTTTGGGTCAACACCAAGTCGCATGTGTACCACTGCGAAGGCAGCAAGTCCTATGGCAAGACCAAATCCGGCGAGTACATGAACGAGGCCGATGCCAAGGCCAAGGGCAACCACGCCGATCACGGCAAGGCCTGCGCCAAACAGGTTTGAAGCCTGATGGCAAGCGCAAGCTGCGTTGGGGCGACCCAGGTTCACGGCGCCCTTGGCGCTTGGCATGGCGCCTCTCGCAGACGCCTCAGGGCGTAGGTTCCGCGATCGCCGCTCAGGCGACCACCAACATTCATGAGATGAGGTATTCAATGACGTACGTTGTTCGATCTGCCGTCCTGGTTGCCAGCTGTCTGGCTGGCCTGGGGTTTTCTGCTTCACCGGCCTATGCGCTGGGCTGCATCAGTGGCGCCACGGCTGGCGCCGTGGCAGGGCATGTCGCTGGCGGCCACGCGGTCATGGGGGCCGCGGCCGGGTGTTTCGTGGGTCATGAACTGGCCGTCAAAAGGGATCGCGAAGCGGAGGCCAACAAATTGATTGCCCACTACGAGACCGCGCCTGAGGGCAGTGCAGAACGCTCCAAGGACTTGGCGGGCATCGACAAGCTGGCACGTAAAAATGTGCCCATCGCTGTCAAATGGGTGCAGGAGCACAGTGTCCACAGTCAGTGATGGCGACGTCACGGGTTGGGCAGGGCCTCACGGCCGGGTACCAGCAGCCGTTCAACGACCTGTTGCGCGGCCCTCTGTCGCACTGACCCGCCAGACGACGTTGCCCACGTCGTCGGCGACCAGCAGCCCACCTTGGCGGTCGATGGCCACGCCCACCGGGCGCCCATAAGCGCCGCCCTCGCCATCGAGAAATCCGGTCAGCACCTCCAGCGGCGCTGCGCCCGAGGGGTGGGGGCCTTCGAACGGCACAAAGATCACCTGGTAGCCGCTGTGCGGACGTCGATTCCATGAGCCGTGCTGCCCGACGAACATGCCCTGAGCAAACCGGCCTGGCAGGCGATTGCCCTGGGCCGATACAAGTCCCAACGAGGCGGTGTGCGGCCCCAGCGCGTAGTCCGGCACCAGGGCGCTGGCTACCCGCTCAGGGTTCTGAGGCTGCACGCGCTCGTCCAGGTGGGGCCCAAAGTAGCTGTAGGGCCAGCCGTAAAAGCCGCCGTCCTGCACCGAGCTCAGGTAGTCGGGCACCAGGTCGCTGCCGATCTCGTCGCGCTCATTGACCACGGTCCACAACCCGCCATCGCTGGCCCATGCCATGCCATTGGGGTTGCGCAGGCCGCTGGCGAAGACGCGGTGCGTGCCCCTGGCCAGGTCCAGTTCCCAGATCGCGGCACGTTCAGCTTCTGCGTCCATGCCCAGCTCGGCCACATTGCTGTTGGAGCCCACGGTCACGTAGAGCTTGCGGCCATCGGCGCTGGCCAGCAGGTTCTTGGTCCAATGGTGGTTGATGGGGCCCGCGGGCAGTCTGGCCACCACCTCGCCTGGGGCGCTGATCTGGGTGTCCCCGGGCGTGTACGGAAAGCGCAGAACAGCGTCGGTGTTGGCCACATAAAGGTGCTGGCCCAGCAGCACCATCCCGAAGGGCGAGTTGAGGCCCGTCAACAAGGCATGGCGCTCGTCGGCCACGCCTTTGCCCTGGCTGTCGCGAAGCAGGGTGATGCGGTTGGCGCTGGGCGCTGCGGCCCCGGCCCGCTTCATCACCAGGCGGGCCGCGATCCCTTTGAGGCCACGGCTGTCATCGGGCCGTTGCGGTGCGTTGGTTTCGGCCACCAGCACATCACCGTTGGGCAGAACCAGCAGCCAGCGGGGGTGGTCCAGGCCATCGGCAAAAGCCGCCACGCGCGTGCCCTCGGCCGGCGTTGGCGTCTTGCCCGCAGGCCAGCTTCGGGCGGGCGCGATGTTCACGGTCGGGATCAGCGTGGGGTGGGGCGCTACCCAGCGTGGATGTGGCCCGGTTCCTTCAGCCACCGTGAGCAAGGCGGTGTCACCGCAGGCGGTCAGCAGCAAGCTGCTCGTGGTGATCAGGGCAAGGCGCATGTGTTTCATGACGGTCTCCAGAGGGGCAAGGGCTGACGGCCCCGCCGACCAGCAGGCTTCCATTGTCTGTGCAGGCGCCGCAGTCAGGCTGTTGAGCAGCCTCTGGCTTTGGCGCGGGTTTGGCGTTGGCCACCTAGCCGCATGCGAGCTTGAGCAAGCCAAGCACTTTGTCGGCCCCGGCGTTTGCCAAGTTTCGCGGGGCTGGCCGCCCAGGGATTGCCGTGGCACTCGGCATGTTCTGTGCGCGGTGGCGCCGGGCGGGTAAAGTGGGGTCGGGTCTACAACGGCCTGTCGGAGACCCTCGATGAACGAAGCATTGACTTGTCTTGCCAGCCAACTGCGGCTGGACGCTCCCGAAAACAGACCCTTGGCACTGGCCTTCTGCCTGGCCTGCGCCCGCCGGGTCGAACACCTGCTGGAGGAACCCGAGGTCATCGCCTGCCTCCAGGTCCTGGCCCGGTATGTCGATGGCCAAGCGGATGAGGCAGCGCTGCAGACCGCCGCCGACCAGGCCGCCACCCTGGCGAATCGACACCGGGGATCGCGGTCGCTGGATGGCTGTGGCCATGCGGCCGTGTCGGCCAGTTACGGTGTGGCCAAGGCCGTGGCAGGCAAGGCCATCGAGGCGGCCCAGTACTGTGCCTACGCTGCCGTCTACGGCTCGGGTGGCTACGTCGCGGTGGCTGAACGAGAGGCCTTCGAGCCGGAGGTCGGCTGGCAGCTGCAAACCTTGCAGGCATTGGCTCAATGCGACCATCAGCACCTTGGCAGGTTTCAGTCGAGCACCATTTGATCGATTGTGGTCGGGGGCTGCTCAGATTGCGGCCCCCTTCGAGCATTTCACGTGCACCGAATCATGATGGCGGGTCAATGGCGCTTCCAGCCCCGATAGCTGCTTGTTTCCGAGGTCAGTGGCAACCGACGAGTCACTGCAAGTGAGAAGAATGAGTTCGCACAGTTTCAGGCTGCCGGCTTTCCACGCTTGAGGGCCGTGTCTGAACACGTTTATCTCGCCCTTGGCGGCAGCCGTCTTCATCGGACCCGCAACAAGCGTTACGGGATTGGAGTGAGCCATCACCGCACTGCAGGCAGACAACGCAAATGGAGGGGTCCCCTCGATCTGCAGGTTTTCGCTTGTTTGCCAAGCTTGTTTTTAGGCCGAGCTCATTGATCAAACCTGCTGCACTGTCTGTGAGGATAGCCCGTGAACGATTTTTATTTTCAACGCTCATCTTATTGAGGATTGAGTAAATTCTAAAAATAGAGCGAATCAGCAACGCCAAGACGAAAAATGTGGACAAGGTTCCCAGGTATGTCAGCGCAGGGTATGTGTACTCTGAGAACATTCAATCTCTCGCAGTTGATTGCTGGTCAAGCAATAGCCCATGGCTGCCATTGTCATTTTGAAAATGGAACCGATCGAGAGTATTAGATACCAATCATGATTTGAGTATGTTGCCAATTGGAGAAAGTTGCTTCAACTGAATAAGCATTCAGCCTTGTTGAAAGTGCTGCGCTGGAGTCATGGCCGTGAAATGAGTCTGTTGGCATTAATCATTTCGAAATCTGAATGGGAATTCTCTGTCGTTTTTCTATCAGAAATACAATGGAATCATTGTCTTGTGTTGCTCTGCTTGTCTGAATTTGCCGTTCGTAGATTATGTATTTTAGAATCAGGAGTCATTCGAAAAACGGTGCTGTTCATCATTTATTGGTTTTCTCTTGTTTTTTGAGGGGGATTATTGAGGTTTGATCTGCGTCAAATGCTGTTCTCGGGGCTGCAAAACAATTGGTGCTTCTTGAGTCTGACAGGCTGCTTGATTCCGTTTGTTTTTTAACAGCGCGTGCTGTTGTCTGAAATTTCCGTAGGGATATAAATATGAAGTTGGCGCATAGACTTATCGGTTCATTTGTCTTGGTTGGAGTGATTGGTTTCGCTGTCAGCAGCGTTGGTATCTGGGGCATGTCTCAAATCAATGAGCGTGATCAAATGCTCTATGAAAAAGAGTTGAGAGGGATATCGCTGTTGAAACAATGCACCATCAATATGCTGTATGTGGGGCGTGCCGTGCGTAACGTTATGCTTGCCCCTAGCGAAGAGCGTCGGTTGAAATCATTCGAAACCATTGATAAAAATATTGAGTTACTGAAGTCCAACCTGCGTGATGTCGACTCCATGGTGTATTCGGCACGGGGGGTTGAGCTTCTGAAGAAGCTGAATGAGTTGATGCCGGGCTACCAGGAAGAAGTCAGTCGAATTGTGTCCATCGCAAAACGCGAAGGAATAGGAAGTTCGCATGAATCCAGCGCCTACCTGTTTGGCCCATTCAGCGTCAAGGTCAACGAACTGGATCAAGCCATGCAAGAGCTTGTGGTTTTGAAGGAAGGAAACGCCAAAAAGTCTGTTGAAGCCAATCTGATCGCCTACCATGACACCAGCACCCTGTTGATCGTGTTGACGGTTGCCTCACTGGCCATCGGTGTGGGCCTGGGCCTGGTGATCACGCGCAGCCTGACGAAGCAACTCGGCGGTGAGCCCGATGCCGCGGTGGGTGTGGCCCAGAAGGTGGCTGGCGGCGACCTCACGACAGCTATCGATGTGAAGCCCGGTGACACGGGCAGCATCATGGCAGCCATGCAGTCCATGCAGCAAAACCTGGCATCGGTCATCTCCAACGTGCGCATGAATGCGGAAGGTGTGGCCACGGCCTCCACGCAGATCTCGATGGGTAACACCGACCTGAGCCAGCGCACCGAAGAGCAGGCCAGTGCGCTGCAGCAGACGGCAGCGACGATGGATCAGTTCGGCACCACGGTGAGTACCAACGCCGACAACGCCAGGTTGGCCAATCAGTTGGCAGCAAGCGCCTCGCAGGTGGCCTTCAAGGGGGGCGAGGCGGTCAAGCAAGTCGTGCACACCATGAAGGGCATTGACGAAAGCTCCAAGCGGATCGCGGAGATCATTGGTGTGATCGACGGGATTGCATTTCAAACCAACATCCTTGCATTGAACGCGGCAGTGGAAGCAGCGCGTGCGGGCGAGCAGGGCAGGGGATTTGCGGTGGTGGCCAGCGAGGTGCGCAGCCTGGCGGGCCGTTCGGCGGACGCGGCCAAGGAGATCAAGTCGTTGATCGGTGCCAGCGTGGTCCAGGTGGAACAAGGCACGCTGTTGGTGGACGAGGCGGGTCGGACAATGGAGGATGTGGTGCTGTCGATCAAGCGGGTGAGTGAAGTGGTGGGTGAGATCAGTTCAGCCAGTACGGAGCAGAACACCGGAGTCAGCCAGATTGGCCAGGCGGTGAACCAGTTGGACCAGACGACCCAGCAAAATGCCGCGCTGGTGGAGGAGAGTGCGGCGGCTGCGCAAAGTTTGGACCAGCAGGCGCGTGAACTGGTGGCGGCAGTGTCGGTGTTCAAGCTGGCCAATAGCCAATTGCCAGTGAAGCGCAGCAACGCCACCAATCAGCCGCAGGTCCATGCCCGGAATTTGAGCGTGGTGGCAGGTAACCCGATACGGCCCAGCTTGGGTCCCCAGGGGGGCATTCTGCTCACCAAGGCAGGTTCACCATCGGCCTTGGGCCGGTCAGTCCCGACGGCCGGGCGCACGGGTACCGATGACGCCTGGGAAACCTTTTGACACCTGATGTGAAGGCGGAGGGCTGGCGTCGACGCTGGCCATCAAACGAGGGCGTGGGTGCGTTGAAGCGGGCACCGCCTTGGTCAACCAGGCTGGGCAGACCATGAACGATGTGGTTCGGGAGAATCGGAGCCTCACCGACCTCATGGCCCAGATCTGGGTTGCCAGCCGTGAACAGACCCAAGGGATTGCCCAAGTGGGCGAGGCAACCAAGTCGCTGGAACAGAACGCGCGCCAAAATGTGGCTTTGGTCAGAGACAGCGCATCAGCCTCACGGCACTGCGCCATCAAGCCAATCAATGAGTCAATGTCGTGGATGTCTTCAGGCGTCCGAGTGTGAACGCCAATCGGGCGTTGCACACCTGAGAGGCAGTGGGCCAGCAAACAGGAGCTCGCCTGGGCCCCGGCCTGCGAAAAGGGGTCAGCAGGCTTGCTGGCGGAATTGGGTCGGACTCAGACCCACATGCCGTGAGAAGGTGCGGGAGAAGTTGGGGGCATCGCCAAACCCGACCAGGGTGCCAATGTCTGCCACGGTCTGCTCTGTTGTCATCAGCAACAGGCGCGCCCTCTCGATTCGTCGGTGCTGAATGTACTGGTAAGGCGTTCGTCCGGTCGCTTCACTGAACAAACGAATAAAGTGGAACTTGCTGGTTTTGGAAAACGTGGCCAGGTCACTCAAAGTCAGGTTCTCACTGATGCGATCCTCAATCATGTCCAAGAGCTTTTGCAGATTCCGACCATTCAATTGCTGGGGCGGCATGCCGGCGCGTTGCGTGATCTTGGACGCGATGCTGTGCAAAATGCAGACAAGGCTGCTTTGAAAGAACAACGGATTGCAGCTGGTACCCGAGCGGGCAAAAGTCCAAAGGCGAAGGATAAGGTCATGCACCAAAGGATCTGAGTAGCCCTTTTCGGCCAGGGGCTTGACCAGTTCGATGGCATCGTCATTGATTTCTAATTCCTCGATCACTGCGCTGATCTGTGACATGGAGATGGACAGCATGACCACCATGAGTGCGCCGTCTATTTTCCATTCATGTGCTGTGTTTGGCGGCGTGACATAGATCGCGTGGGGGTCGTCGCAGAAGCGATCATTCCAACCGTTGCCAAAGTTGAACATCGCATGCTTTTTTTCGGCATGAGGAAACAAAGCCACGCTGAGATAAGGGGTCCCCACACTGGACGATTGGTGTGCGGGCCCAGACCAGTGCGAAATAAAGCTGGAACCCACATTGCCTGGCAGTGGGTAAGTCTGAATCCCTGCTGAGCCAGGTAACAGAATCGAACCTAAATCAAATGGCTCGTCAAGACGCACGCTGGCTCCAGGTCTCGGTATGAGGCTCGATCATAAAATGATAAAAATAAATGACAAAATCATTAATTTGTGATGTGCGATCTTCATCATAAGTTGATGCTTTGGTCAAGATTTGATTCAAGTCATAAGAGATCGGAAAGATTTGAATCGCAACTGAAGAGGACAACCCACCCACGCCGTGTGAATGCGGGGCATCACTGATGTGATCCCGGTGTGACAGATTTCAAAAAAAAGCCGGGCATTCGGACCGTTTCACGGGGGACCAGTCCGGCCACGTGAGGGTCGGATGACGACCTCTTTCATCGTGGCATCAGAAATGTTCAACAGGGTCACAATTCTGGCAACTGTCATCAAGAATACGCATGGCAGATATTGCGATCAATGTCGATGATTGCTCAGTTTCACCTGCTGCCTGTAGGCCCTTGAAAGGTCGGGTAACCCACATTGGGTCGGTTCGATACAACTGTATGGGCCAGGTGACTTTTTCTACACCTGTTGTTGCTGACGGAAAGCCGTTGCGAAAATGAGGGTGTAGAGCGATATCCGGCTTGGTCGTCAAAGAGAAAGAAGGAACTGGTCTGGGCCCGAATCGACGGCAATACCTCACTTTCAGAGGGGCGTCGGGCCTGCGTCATCAACGCCTTTCGAGCTTGAACATGGGATCGATGCTGTCACGCGCGGCCAGGAGGGCGCAGCGCGGCAAACCCCGGGATATCAGGGTGGCTGACCCAGCGTTGCCGGATTTGGACGGAGCGCCATAAGTGCCGGGTCGATGCGGCTGCCAACGACTGCTGACCCTGCGTTCCACTCGGAAAGCCCTGGCGGCACCGGCCGGATTTGGCACAATCGCAGCAGCCCCCACCGGAGTCCCCAGCACCATGCAATACGCCGTCATCCCCACCCAGCTCGGTGCGCAGCTCAAGGCCCTGCGCCTGGCCCAGCAGGTATCGGTGGCCGAGGTGGCAGACTACATGCAGATCAGCAGTTCGCGCGTGTGGGGCATCGAGCGCAATCCGCTGGCCATCAAGCTGCACCAGTTCTACCTGTTGATGACCGCCCTGGGCGCCGAGGTGCATCCGTTTCCCGATCTGGCGACCTTGCGCCCGATGCTGATCGAGGCCCGCCGTGCCACTGGCCTGACCCAGGCCCGGTTCGGGCAGATGGTGGGGGTCACCCAATCGCGCATCGCCCACATCGAGTCCGACCCTGCACACATCAGCATGGACCTGTTCCTCAAGGTGCTGGCCTCTTTGCGCATGCGCCTGTTCATTGGCCAGCACGTCTACCGAGAACCTGCGGCGGCCTTGCGCAACCGTGTCGGTGCCAATGCCGTGCCGCCCTTGCTGGCAGAGCCGCCCACAGCTACCTCTGGGCTGGCGCCTGTGGGGCTGCCCCTGCCCGCCGCTGGCCTGCTCTTTCAGGCGCCCCTGAACTGAGCCCTCGCTTCAATCGCCCTGTGGCCTGGCGGCCAAGGCGGTTTTCAAGCCCACCTGTGCCGGGGCAGGCGCATTGCCCCTTACCATTTGAGGCATGGATACAAGTATTTGGTGGTCATATTTCGCGGCGGCCTGGCTGATTGCCCTGTCGCCAGGTTCCGGGGCTGTGCTGTCGGTGGGGCATGGGCTGCGTTATGGCGTGCAAGGCGCCAGCGTCACCATCCTGGGCCTGCAGGCCGGTCTCATGGGCATCACCCTGATTGCCGGGGTGGGGGTGGGCTCGCTGCTGGTGGCTTCGGCCATGGCGTTCACCGTGGTCAAGGTGCTGGGGGCTCTGTACCTGCTGTGGCTGGGCTGGAAGCAATGGCGCGCGCCGGTACACGCAGGCCACGGTTTGCTGGATGAGGCGACCGACAGCCCCGGGGCGAACGCTGGCGCAGTGCCGATGATGTCGGCCCGGCAGCGTTTCTTGACGGGCTTGTTCACCAACCTGACCAACCCCAAGGGCATCGTCTTCATGGTGGCTGTGCTGCCCCAGTTCATCGTCGCCAGCCGCCCCCTGCTGCCCCAGATCGGGGTGCTGATGCTCACCACCGTGGCGGTAGACCTGGTGGTCATGCATGGTTATGCGTTCACCGGCGCACGCTTGGCCAGCCTGCTGCGCAGCGCCCGGGCGCAACGGGCGCAGAACCGCCTGTTTGGCGGCGTGTTGATGGCCATGGGCGCCAGTCTGATGTGGGTGCGCCGGGCCGCCTGAGCGCACCCAGGTTCCCACCTTCCCGGTTTCAGGCCTGCGCTTGATCGCGGGCTTGGCCCCGCAGCACAAAGCCCTGATAGTCCTCCTCGGGCATCAGCATGCCCCCGGTCAGCCAGGCCACATGGGTCGCCTGCGCCATCTGGCTGTCCAGGCCCCTCTGTTGCAGATAGGCCTGCCCTTGGGGGGTGTTGAGCAGCATGGCCGGGCCTGACAGGCCGGCAGCGGCCGAAGGCTCGATGCGCAGGCCCTGGCTGGCCTGGGCCTCCCACAGGTGGCGCATCAAGGTGTCGTCCTGCACGGTGTAGATGCCCGCGATCTGGGCGCCCACGGCGGCGGCCGCCAGGGTGGAGGCTCGGGGCACGGCCAGCCCGTCGGCTTCGGTGAGGTTGTTCAGACCGATGTCATATACGCTGGGGTGTGGTCCGGTGGCGGGCAGGCCCGGCCAGCCCGCCAGCCGCTGCACCAGAAAACAGGGCGATGCCGTGGGCTCGGCAAACAGGCAATGCACATGGTGCCCGAACAGCTGCTGCAGACCGTACGCCACCCCGCCGGGGGCGCCCCCCACACCGCAGGGCAGGTAGACGAACAGCGGGTGCCGGGCATCGACAGGCCGCCCCGCCTCTGCCAGCTGGGCCGCCAGGTGCGCGGCAGCCGTGGCATAGCCCAAGAACAGCGAGCTGGAGCGTTCGTCATCCACAAAATGGCAATGCGGATCGGCCGCCGCCCCGGCCCGCCCGGCTGCCACCGCGTCGGCATAGTCGCCTGCGTGTTCGATCACACTCACGCCGCGGCTGCGCAGCCGTGCTTTCTTCCAGGCCTTGGCGTCGGCTGACATGTGTACCACGGCCCGCAAACCCAGCGCGGCGGCCATGGTGCCGATGGCCAGCCCCAGGTTGCCGGTCGAGCCCACGGCCACCGTGTACTGGCCAAACAGGGCCCTGGCCTCGGGGCTGGCCAGTCGGCGGTAGTCCCCGCTTGGGTCGATCAGACCGTGCTGCAGGGCCAGTGTTTCGGCAAATTCGATCACCTCGTGGGTGCCGCCACGCGCTTTGACCGAGCCGGCCACGGGCAGCAGGTGGTCGGCCTTCACCCACAGGCTGCCCCGGCTGGGCGGCAGGCCCAGGGCTGTTTGCAGATCTGGCACGTTCATCAAAGGCGACTCGATCTGCCCGCCGCAGGCTTGCAGCCCATCAAAAAGCTCGGCCAGCAGCGGTTCGAAGCGTTTCAGGCGCAGGCGGGCCGATTCGATGGCGGCCGGTGACAAGGCCAGGGTGCCCTCATCCTGCACGGGGTTGGGATGGCCTTGGGTTTGGGTCCAGAGCACCGGTCGGCCGGCCAACAGGCCTGGCATGTCAAAGTCGATCTTGAAGTCGGTGTGGGAGTCGGTGTTGGGGGAGCGCATGGGCTGCTTTCGCTAATGGATGGCTGCATTGTTCATCCAGCCATGCCAACAGAGAAGCGGCCTATACTGATGCGATTCATTAGTCAAACCAATGTGAACTTGTGAGCC
This sequence comes from Curvibacter sp. EU05-FHT14A10, assembly GCF_058791075.1. NCBI lineage: Bacteria > Pseudomonadati > Pseudomonadota > Betaproteobacteria > Burkholderiales > Comamonadaceae > Curvibacter > Curvibacter sp. EU05-FHT14A10. Next base: position 460,372 of record NZ_JBYTDE010000002.1, on the reverse strand, counting down.
TGGTCCACCTTTCGCCGTCTTTGCTGGTCTGGGCCCGCACCTTCGAGGCCGTGGTGCGTTGCCAGAGCTTCACCAAGGCGGCGCAAGACCTCTGCATCACCCAGGGGGCGGTCAGCCAGCAGGTGCGCCAACTCGAAGAATGGGCAGGCAAGCCCTTGCTGGTGCGCCATCACCGCACGCTCTCGCCCACCACCGAGGGCCAGCGCCTGGCCTCGGCGCTTACCCCCTCCTTGCAAGCCATCGAACAAGGACTGGCACAGATTCGCACCCCCGACGCACAAGAAGCCCTGCTGCTGAGTTGCTCCCCCACATTGGCCATGAGCTGGCTCACGCCCCGGCTGGGTGATTTCTACCGCCGTCTGCCAGAGGTGGGGCTCAAGGTCATGGCCGAGTTCCATCCGCTCGATGCCCAGCGCATGCGGGCCGAGGGCTTGGCTGCGGCGTTGCGGTACGACCTGGGGCACTATCCCGACCTGAAGGCCCAGCAGGTGCTCGACGAGGTCTTGTTGCCAGTGGCCAGCCCGGTCTTCATGGCCGAGCACCCCGAGATCCGCTCGCCCACCGATCTCGATGGGGCCTGGTTGCTGCACGATGAGTCCCCTTGGGCCGGCGCCCGGCCCGGCGAAGAATGGCTGCACTGGCTGACGCAGGCCGGTGTGGCCTGGCCGGCCAACCGCTTGCCGCAAGGGCGGGTGTTCAATCTGTCACTGCTGGCCGTGGGTGCGGCGATGGCGCATCAGGGGGTGGCCATGGGGCGCCTGAGCATGGTGCTCGACGAGCTGCTGGCGGGCCGGCTGGTGCTGCCGTTTCAGGGCTACGTCACATCCCGGGCGGCTTACCACCTCATCTGTTCGGCCAGCCCGCCGCCTGCGGTGGCGCTGGTGCAGGGGTGGTTGATGGAGCAGGCCGCAGGCTTCAAGGGTCGTCGGGACGCCTATCTGAAGCCCTTGATCTGCCTTTGACGCGCCCCGTGACGGGCCCGGTTGACCCGTTCCTTGGGTGCGCTCCCTGACGGCGCGTGACCCGTCGCGGTAGGCGGTCTTACGCCAGCTGTGCAAGGGCTTGCCCCCAGCCAAGCCCGGGGCCGTATGCTCCAGGCCTGCCATGACACTTCACTACGAACCCGCCCGCCTCGGCGATGCCGAGGAACTGGTCGCCCTGCGCATCGCGGCCATGCAAGCCAGCCTGGAGGCCTTGGGTCGGTTTGACCCCGTGCGGGCCCGGGCCCGCTTTCTTGAGCATTTTTCGCCTGAGTGCACTCGTCACCTGATGGTGGGGGGGCGCAGGGTCGGTGTGGTGGTGCTGCGGCTTGAACCGCAGCACCTGCTGCTCGATCACCTGTACGTGCACCCCGATCACCAAGGTCGGGGCCTGGGGGCCGCAGTGGTGGTCGATGTGTTGAGGCAGGCTGCGGCCCAGGGCCTGCCGGTCAAGGTGACGGCGTTGCGAGGCAGCCGCTCGAACCACTTCTACCAGCGGCATGGCTTTGAGCTGGTGGAAGAGTCCGAGTGGGATCTTGTCTACCTGAACCGCACCGGGGTGGCCATGCTCACTGGCAGCTCACGCTGACCAGCGAAAGCTTGTTGGTGGCGGTGACGCCCGTCGGGTTGCTGACCAGGCAGTTGCCCACCAGGGGTTGCTGTGCCACCACCACGTTGTAGTTGGTGCCGTTGGGCAGCGAATTGGCGAACCTGAAGTCGCCGTTCTGTGCCAGTACCACCGACATGCCGTTGGTGCTCAAGATCACGCTGTAGCCGCTTTGCAGCCCGGTCAGGGTGCCGCCGATGGAGGGGCCGGTGTCGCAACTGACCTTGATGTTCTGGACCGAAGAGCCCACGTTGTTGATCTTGCCGCTGCCATTGGTGACTTGGCACCTCACGCCGGTGGGGGCGGTCTTGATGGTGACGCTGTAGCTGGCGTTGGCCTTGAGCTCCGTGGCAAAGCGGAAGTCGCCGTTCTGGGTCAGCGTCAGGTCGTCGGCACCATTGTTTTGCAGCACGAGCTGCTGGCCCGTTGGCAGTCCCGACATCGTGCCGCCGACCAGGGCATCCAGCCCACCGCCGCCACAGGCTGACAATCCAAGAAGGGCCACGATGGAAAGGGTCAGCAGGGGCCGACGAAAGTTGTTGAAGTGCTTCACTTTGTATTTTCTCCCTGAGAGGTCTTCATCACCTGAGGCTGAGGGGCCGCAGGGCGGGCCGATCTCGGCACCGCTCAAGGTAGACGAGTTCATCTTTACAAAGTTCCGCGACCAAGGCTTGCGCCCCGGCCTCTGACCGAACTGGGTCAGGATCTGTCAGTGGGCCGCGCCCCGGTCATCGCCTGGGCACGGCCCTTGATGGCCTCGAACAGCCGCCGGTCGGGCGGCCTCTTGGTCGGCTGGGCTTGTTCGATGCGCCTGCTCGATGGGGGGCCTGATGCTGCCGGTGTGCCGCTGACGTCACCTGAAGGAACGCTCATTGGTCTGAGCGCCCTTTGGGGAGCGCTTCAGACACAGAGGATGTCGAGCGTCAGCCCGATCAGCCCCACGGCCGTGGCCAGCAGAAAGCCCACGGCCAGCACTTTCAGCCAAACCCAGCAAAGCGATTCGCCGGGATCGCTGGTGGCCCCGGGCAGGGGGTGCCAGGGGCGCTCGGCCTGCAGGCCAGGCCTTGCGTCGTATCGAGGTTCTGTGGGCACGATCGGCGGTCCTTCATGAAGTGGCGTGACCTTAGCCTGTTGCGTCTGACCGCGGCCTGACTTGGCCGGGCTTTGCTGAAGGCCCCGGTTTGGCTGATAAGCTGACGTCCCTAGACATTCATCTCAGGCAAGGCAGGCGCATGAAAATCCTGATCATCGAAGACAACCCCTCTGTCAGGCAGCTGATCGTGATGGCGCTCGATTTCATGGACTGCGAGGTGATCGAGGCTGTGAACGGACGCAGTGGCCTGGATCAATACCACGAGCACAAACCCGATGTGGTGTTGCTCGACGTGATGATGCCCGGTGGGCTGGACGGCCTGGAGGTCTGCAAGGTGATCCGGGCTGACACCAGCCACAGCTGCAAGATTCTCATGTTGAGCGCCAAGGCCCAGTTGATGGATCAGTTTGATGGGCTCATGGCGGGAGCCGACGAGTACATCGCCAAGCCCTTCAGCGTGACCGAACTGCTCGCCAAATTGCAGATGCTCAGCGACAAGCCCTGAGCGCCTTGCTTGGCCCAGCCGATCAGCCCTCACCCGATGACCCCCATGCCCTCACGCCCCTACACCTGCGAAGCGCCCGCTGGTAGCCTGATCAGCCCCTTGCTGCCCGGGGCCTATTTTCACGATGCCAACGCCATTGCCGTGGGGCCCAGCCAGGCCACCGCGCTGGACCATTTTCTGCAGGCTTTGCGGCACACACCGCGCTGGGTTGACACCCTGATGGTGCTGCGCAACCGGGTGGTGGCCCTGCTGGGCCTGAAAGACCTGGGCGCCTTGTCGCGACTGGACCCCGCCAAGCCCGGATCAGCGTATGCCGTGGGTGAGCGTGTCGGCATATTCACCCTGATCCGCAACACCCCCGACGAGGTGCTGCTGGGTGACCAGGACAAGCATCTGGACGTGACCCTGTCGGTGCATCGGGCCGCCGACCCGGCCGGAGGGCCGAGCACCGTCACCGTGACCACCGTGGTGCATGTGCACAACCTGCTGGGCAAGCTTTACATGCTTCCGGTCACCCCCATGCACCGCATCATTGGCCCGGCCGTGCTGAAAGCCATTGGCAAGCCAGACGCGGTGTGAGCCGCGGGCTCAGCGTCCGGTCAACCGCTTGACGAACGAGGCGGCATAGGCCGGCGAGCGAAACAGCAGCACCGGGTCTTCAGTGGGGGCCATGCCCTCGGCGATGACCAGGGGGTCGAAGTTGATCTTTTCGCATTCGGCCCCGGCTTGTGGCGTGGCGGCCGTCAGGGTCAGCACGCCCGCCTGCATCTGGCGGCGTTCGGCGGGCCAATACACGGTGGGGTTGTTCTGCTCGTCGCCGGCCTCGCCCAGCGTCACCACCATGTTCCAGCGCAGGGGCCCGGCCTTCACGCGGCTCAGCAGGTCTTCATCCAGGAAGCGGGCCGGAGCCGTCTTCAGGGCTTCGTCGCTCCAGCGGCTGACACCGGCTTCGGGGTCAAAGCGCCAGCGCACCAGGGTGGTCTGGTCTTTGGCGCTCACAAACTTGAAAGTGTGCACGCTGTAGAAGTCACTCTGGGCGTAGCTCACAGGCGGGTTGTGGCTGGCCATGAAGGCGGCCAGGGGCTTGGCGTCAGGGTGGTTGTCACGAAAGGCCTGCTGCTTGGCGGGGTCGGGCTTGCCGGTCGCCGGGTCGGGCAGGTTGGCCAACAGGGCATCCTGGAAGGTCTGTGGCGTGGCCGCGCTGAAGACCGGCACGTTGAGCATGGTGAAGTGCTGCAGGCTGCCGCCCGGCAGGCGAAACTCGACGGCCAGCCCTCGCGGTGATTTCGCCGAGTCGGGGGTGTTGGGGTTGCCACCTGCGAGCGAGAAGCGGGCCACCACGGGCACGGGCTGGCCGCTGAACAGCGCCGAGCGCGAGTAGGCCTGCACCGCCGGTGCACCCACAAAGCTGCCCGTGGCACAAAGGCCCTGAATGTGATTGCGCCGGGCGCCCGGCGTGACGCCATTGAGCTTCTCCATCGTGCTGACCACCTCGTCGGCAGTGGGGGGAGCAGCCGATGCCGCTGTGCTGGCCAGCAGAACGGCCATCATCAGGGCCGAGGGGATGGGGTGCTTTGTTGTCATGGGGGTCCAGGTGGGTTGCAGGGCCAAGGCCAGTGGGGGCAACCCTGTCGGGCGCAGTCTTTGCGCCTCAACAGGGCTGGTGGCCTGGCGGTTTATAGCAACTTTGAGCCTGGGGCGTTGGCGCCTGCGCCATGCCCCCTGACCGGACTCGGCCAGCACAGGCCTTCACTGCAGCGCTTGCTGGCGATCTGCCGGTCCGGCACGGCAGGCTTCGTCCACCAGGGCCCAGCCCCCGTGCACCACGGCCTGCTGGCTGTCATGGCACAGCTCCAGGCGCTGGCTGTCGGGCCACCGGGCCCGGACAAAGGCCTCCAAGGTGGCCGGGACGCTGACCTTCAGTCGCAAGGCGTAGCGGTCGTCTTCGGGGTGGTCGTCCAGGTGCACCAGCGGCACAAAGCTGGCGGCAAACATCAGCCAATGCGAGGGCACGGGCACGGGGGCGGGGGCGTAGCCGGCCTGGCGCAGCCATTGCTGAGCCTGGGCGCGCAGATCGGGGCCAGGGGGCAGGGCACCCCAGGCCAGGGCCATCAGCTCCAGGACCCATTGGTTGCAGTTTTGGTAGCGCAGGCTCCAGGCATAGGCATTGGCGCTGTAGCGGCCGGCCAGCAGTTGCAGGGCTGCAGGCGTGTCGAGGGCGGCCGCGCGCAAGGCCCGGGCGGCATCAGGTGGCAGGCGCACGATGGACAGATAGCCCCGCTGCGGCCGCTCGGATCCCATCACAAAACCTGCCAGCCCTTGGTCGTACAGGCGTGGGGCCTGTTCGTCGCAGGCGTAGTAGAGCTGGCGCACGCGCCACACGCCGGTGTCGCGGTCACGCAAGGCCACCCCGGCGTGCGAGTAGCGCAGCCCGAACTCGGACAGATCCAGGCCCGAGCGGCTGATCAGCACCGTGTCTTCGCCGGTGGCGTCGAGTTCGGCCCGCAACACACCTGCAAAACGCAGCAGGGTGTCCTGCTCGCCAGCGCTCAGCGTGGGGTTGCGCTCACAAAATGACGACGACGCCCATCCGGCAGCCTGTGCCGTGGCCCAGGCGCCGGCGAGTGCCAGGCCCGCCAGCAGGCCCCGGATCACCCGCGGCTTCACAGCCCGATGACAGGGCGGGCGGCCAGGTCGTCGTGCCAGTCGTCGGCCAGCACCAGAAAGAAGGCTTGCCGGGTTTCGGTACGGCTGAACTCAATGCCATAGACGCGCTGCTCGGCATGCACGGTGCCGCCCGCGCCCAGGTCTTGCTGGCGCACCACGTCGGCCGGCAAGTCCAGCATCAGCAGGGTCGGGTCGGCCGCCGCCGTGACCTGGGCTGTCGGCAAGGCAGGCTGCCATTGCAGCGTCAGGCGCAGCTTGCCGGGGCGCTCCGGCACCGGGGCCAGCGCCAGGATGCGGTAGTCGCCATTGGCCACCTGCCGGCCATCGCGTGAACTGTCGGCCGAGCTGTTGCTGGAGCCATGCAACGAATCCGACACGCTGCCACTGGCCGAAGAGCCGGCGCTGGAGGCCGACGAGGCCAGGCTGTCGGCCCGGGCAGGACCGAAGGCGCAGCCGGCTGCAATCAGCGCCAGGGCGCTCAGGTAGCGAAGAGGTGTGGACTTGGGCGGCATGGTGATGGGGCTTGCTGTGGGCGTTAGCGGGTGGATGGGATTGGGGGCGACGCAACCTTCGGGCCGAGGGGCTCCAGCCGATTATCCATGGGGGCGTATCGCGTGCGGGGCTTCAGAGCGGGGTGGCTCAGCGGACGCGGTTAGAGTCGGTGGCGGCCGCGCTGTCCGGCCTTGCTGACGATCAAGCCACCTGACATGGTCCACACCACCCAATTCGAACTGGCGCTGCATGGCACCGAGCTGCGCGGCAGCGTGCATCATCCTGGCCAGGCGGCCAAGGCGCCGCGCATCCTGGCCCTGCATGGGGGCGGAACGTCGTCGCGCCGGGGCTTTCGGCCGTTGCTGTCTGCGCTGGCCGCCCACGGCCACACCTGCGCGGCGTTCGACTTTGCCGGCCACGGCGAAAGCGGCGGGCAGCTCGTCGGCTCCTGCCTGGCACACCGCGCCGAGCAGGCACTGGCGGTGGCCGGCCACCTGGGCCTGCAGCCTCCGGTGGCGCTGCTGGGCAGCAGCATGGGGGGCCATGTGGCCTGCACATTGATCGACGCCCTGGCACCTCGGGCCCTGGTGCTGTTCTGCCCGGCGGCCTACGCGGCGGTGGCTCAGCGCCTGCCTTTTGGGCCTGCTTTCCAGGGCGCCCTGCGCGCCACGACATCGTTTGATTCGTCGCCTGCCTACGAGGCCCTGGGGCGGTTTACCGGGCGTTTGTTGCTGGTATTTGGCACCGAGGACGACGTAATCCCCGAGGCGGTTCAGCAGCAGTACCTCAGCCGGGCCGACCAGGCTCAAAGTGTCGAGTTGATGCGCTTGCAGGGCGCGGGCCATCGCCTGCACGACTGGCTGGCAGAGCGGCCAGACCGCTTTACCGATGTGCTGGGGCGGGTGCTGCGGGCCCTGGAAGACTGACCGGTTGCCACTGTTGTGCTCAAAAAGGAATCCTGTGCCGTCAACCCTCACTCTGTCATGGGCTTCAGCCTTGCGGTTCGGGCGGCGCTGCCCGGCAGGTCTGGCAGGGGCCATTGCGTTGACCCTGGCAGGATGCGCTGCCCCGGGCCCAGATGCGTCGCAGGTTCAGTCCCTGTCGGGGCACTTGAATGAATGGGCCGCTCGCAGCCACGTGTGCGCAGTCGCGCTGGCGCAGATCCGGAACCGGCAGCTTGATCGCGTGGACACGGCCAGCACCTGCGACGCCTCACAGGGCGTGCGGGCTGACACCCTCTTTCAGGCTGCTTCGCTGGGCAAACCTGTGTTTGCCTATGCAGTGCTGAAGCTGGTGCAACAGGGGCGGCTGGATTTGGATGCTCCCCTCATGCGTTACCTGCCGCAGGGCTACCGCCACCGATATCAGCCGCTGAAGGCGGAGCCCTCGGAATGGGTCACCGATGTGCGCATTCAGGGGCTCACGGCGCGCCAGGCACTCCAACACACCACGGGCTTGCCCAACTGGGCCTCCGGGCCGCTGCGTTTCGAGGCCGAGCCGGGCGCGCGCTGGTCTTACTCAGGTGAGGGCTTTGTGCTGTTACAGCGGGCGGTCGAAGCCATCACCGGCCAAGCCCTGGACCTCTTCATGAACGAGCAGGTGTTTGTGCCGTTGGGCATGCAGCACAGTGCCTATGCCTGGGATGAGGCGATGGCCCCCGACTTCCTGCCCGGCACCAAGGCCAACGGTTCGCCCCGCAAAACCTTGAAGCTGACCACGCCGTTTGCGGCGTTCACGCTTTACACCAGTGCGGCAGACTACGCTCGATTTCTCGTGGCACTGCTCAACGATCAACCCCTGCTCGTCACCTCGCTTGCCTCGCCCGTCGAGGTGGACCGCCACCTGAACCTGGCCTGGGGTCTGGGCTGGGGCCTGGAGCGCTCGGCGGAGGGGTTCACGCTTTGGCATTGGGGCAACAACCCAGGCTACCGGGCTTTTGTGATGGCCCGCCCCGCAAGCGGTGACGGCTTTGTGATGCTGACCAACAGCGAGAACGGACTGGCGCTGGCTGAACCCATCGCCCAGCAGGTTATGCCGGGTGAGCACCGGGTGTTCCGGTTCGCCATGCTGGAAGGGGATACCTTCCAATGGCTTTGCACGCGGCTCGGGGTCTGTCTCTGAGTCGCGGCTTACAAGCGCTCCGAATGGTGCCCGTTGGTCAGTGTGGTTCTGTCAGTTCCTGATCGCACAGGGCGCCTCGCTGTATCACGGCGCCAGGTCCGAGCAGTGTGCCGGGCGCGAGCACTGAGTTGGCACCGATCTGGGCGCCATCGCCCACCAGGGCACCGAATTTGCTTTGCGGCAGCAAGTGCAATGTTGAGCCCAGCCGCACTCGCAGTTCACGCCCGGGCCGTTCGTTGCGGTGGTTGCAGATGATGCTGCCGGCCTCCAGGTTCACACCCGATCCCAGCACGGAGTCGCCCACAAAATTGAAGTGCGCCAGGTGGGTATGCGCAAAGATGAACGAAGACTTCAACTCGGCGCCAGGGCCGATGCAACAGTCTCGGTCCAGCCAGTTGCCCCCTCGCAAATAGGCCCCTGAGGCCACGAAGCAGCGGGCCCCCACAATCAGGGGACCCTTGAGCGTGGCGCCTGGCTCAATGGTAGCGCTGCGGTGGATGGCGATCTGCCCCTGAATCAGGTAGTCGTCGGCTGGCAGCGCCACCAGCAGATTCGCGACGATGGGTGCTGCTGCGGCCGTCAGTTCCCAAGGTTGCAGATCGCTGAAACGTGCCAGGGGTGAGTCCGTGATGGCTGCAATGTCGTTGCGCAGGTCAATTCGTTGGGGCATGGCAGGGGTCCGAAGTAGGCGCAGCGTGAACTGTAGGGCCCAGTGTCCGTGACGGTGCCGGAACCAAGGCCACCCGGATCCCAACGGTGTTCCAAGACCGACGACCTCATTCAGCAGCCGAGTCTGCCTGGGCAGAAGGTCGTTGTGGCACCGCGTCTTGTACCCCTGATGGCATCTGCGGCCTTCGGTGGCGGCCGCAATAGGTCACCCGGGTGGGGCAAGGTCTTCATCGCAGCGCACAGGGGGGCGGTGTCGAGCCCAGGAGAGTTCCGCGGGAGCCCAACCGGTCCGCTGGCGCAACACGCTGAGCGGACCGCCATCTTGGATGGCCTCAGGAATAGAAGCTGGGCGCCGGCGCTTGCTCATGGAGGGCCCACTGGCCCAGCTCATTGAGCTTGTAGTCGATCGGGTCGTGCAGGCTCTGGGTGCGCAGGTTGCGCCAGAAGCGGTCCAGGCGCAGGGCGCCGTGGGTGGCGCGGGCGCCTGTCACCTCGAACAGGCGGCTGCTCAGGTCCAGGCCGTAGCGGCTGCTGGCTACCTTGGCGGTGGATACGGCCACGGCCACCTGGCCACGCTGCTCGGCCGTGAGCTGGTCGCCCTGCTGCCAGGCCGCATCGAACAGAGCGGCGGCCCGTTCGACCAGCAGGCGGCTGCTTTCCAGGCCGACCCAGAACTCGCCGTAATGGGCCAGCACATAAGGGTCCTGGCCGGCCTCGCTGACCCCCGACTTGAACCAGGGCCTCGACTCGGTGCGGGTGAAGCGGCGTGCTTCCTCAAATGCCCCCTCGGCCACTCCGAGGAACATGTGGCTGAAGATCAGCTGCGCCAGCAGGGGGCGCAGGCAGGCCTGGGGGGTGCTGAGCGGGCCAGGCTTGAGCAGCAACTCGCGCTCTTCCACCCGGACCTGGTCGAAGGTGACGCTGCCGCTGTCGGTCTGACGCTGGCCCATGTTGTCCCAGTCGCCATGCAGGGTGATGCCGGGGCGCGTGGTGGGCACGGCGGCGATCAACAGCTTGCCGGTGGCCTCGTCCAGGGCCGAGGCGATCAGCATGTCAGAGTCGGCCGAGCCCGAGCAAAAGCTCTTGCGCCCTGAGAACACATGCCAGCCGTCGTGGTGCTGTACCGTGGTGCGTTTGTCCAGCGGGTTCAAGGCATTGCCCCAGAACCAGCGATGTTGCACGGTATCGGTCAACCAGGGCTGCCATTGGGCGGGCTCGGCGAACAGGCGCACGGTGGCCAGCATCAGGTGGTGAAAGCCGAACACGTGGGCCAGCGAGCTGTCGACCTGGGCCAGCCGTCGCACCACACCCAGCGTGGTGCGCCAGTCGGCGCCCAGGCCGCCGAGTTCGGGGGCCACCGACAGGGCGAGCAGACCGCTGGCGCGCAGTGCATCGCGCTCGGCCTTGGGGGTGCCTCCGGCCTGATCGCGTGCGGCCGCGGTGGTGGCGAACTGGCTGGCCAGGGTTTCGGCGCGGTGCAGGGCCTGGTTCAGGGCGGTGTGGTGGACCGTGTCGGCTGAGGGTTGGGGTTGGCGTTTCATGGCAATCGGTGCGAGGGCTGTGAGTCACTAACTGAGGGCGTCGAGTGAGGGTGTTGAAGGCGGCCGCCAGCCTAGCCCGGGCTGCGCCCACTGTCGATGCGCACATGCCCGTGGTTGCCCGAGGTGGCCCGAAATCGCCCGCAGCCTCGGGGCGCTGCTCAGCGCAGGCCCTTCGATGGCGTGGCTTGAACCCGTCCTGCGGCAAAGCGCGATGAGCGCAGGCCCCATTTTCATTGCGGTGGCTTCAACCGGGCCGGTTGCCCCAGTCCGCGGCCATGGCCTGCAGGCAGGTGGCTGCATTGCCCCGCACCAGTCGCACGCTGCAGGCCAGCATCAGGTTGAGGGGCAGGCCGAAATCTTCCACCTGGTAGCCCTGTGTGTCGAACCGACGCCCGTCTTGTCTCAGCTCATGGGGGACACGCTGCGGCAAGGGGCGGTCATCGTCCACATAGGCCCACACGGGCTTGCCCAGCGCGTGGGCATAGCCCACTTCGAACACCGTGCCCGAGTCGGGCTCCAGGCCGCGGAAAGGGTTGAGGTTGGCCATCACGGCGTCAGCTTGCCGGATCGCGGCCAAGTTGCTTTGCAGGATCCAGTGGGCGAGGGCCGCGCCCGCCAGGTCGGCGGGCGGGCTTGGGTCTGTCGGGTAGTGCCCCACAAAGCCGTGCTGACGGCACTGCTGCTGCAGGGCGATCCCGTGCCGAGCTGCGTCAGGACGGAATACGTCGAAACCGGCGAGGTAGAGGTGGGCGGGGGATGTCATGGGCGCTAGGGTGCCACAAGTGCCTGAGGTGTTGATCGTCGCTCGCCCTGAGCCTTGCTGATCGTCAAGCGTTCAAGATCCATGAGTGACAAGGTGCATGTTCTATAAAAGAACAAATACAGCAAATAAAGCATTTAAAGCAATGAATCTTTGAAGTCGCCCCTTGTTTTGCGACGAATTTGAGATTTAAATGTCGTTTAAATCAAATTAAATGATAACAATGCTTGCCAATCATTGTTTTGTGGCTATGATGACAAATGATTTTTTAAACAATCCATTGGCATGACGGAGGCCAGCATGAATGCGTTGAGACAATTGAAGATCGGTGCCCGCCTGGGCTTGGCATTTGCCGCGGTGCTGTTGCTGCTGACCTTGCTCGGCGCCTTTGGTGTCTACCAGATGAACCGGGCGAACTTTTATGCCAATGACCTGGGTACCAACTGGCTGCCCAGTGTCAGGGTGCTGGGTGAGGTGCGCTCAAGCTTGGACGCAGTCCGCCGCGTGGCCCTGCGCCATGTGATCGCAGAGGCCGCAGACGAAAAAAAGGCCTTGCGCAAGCGTCATCAGGAGACGATCAATGTCACGTTGCCAAAGCTTTTCACCCAATACGAGGCGCTGATTGCCTCGCCCGAAGAAAAGTCACTATACGAAGACATGCGTGCCAAATGGGCCCGCTACCGCAGTGCTGAAGACAACATGCTCGAATCTTCTGACGGAGGCGAAGCCACACTGGCCGCGACACGTGTGCTGGCTGGGGGCCTGGTGTCGACCACGTTCAACGACGCACAGGCGGCCATGGAGCGGCTGCTCGAGCTGAACGTGGCCGGTGGGCGCGATGCCAATGCTGCTGCGGCGGCCAGTTATGCGCAATCCCTGTACCTGTCCGCGACGGTGATCGTCGGTGCGCTGGTTCTGGGGGTGGTGTTGGCGCTGCTGGTCACTCGATCGATCACGGTTCCCTTGAGTGCCGGGGTGGCTGTGGCTGAAGCCGTCGCCGATGGTGACCTGACCTCCAACTTCGAAATCCAGGGCCGCGACGAGGCGGCTGATCTGCTGCGGGCCCTGCAGCACATGAATGAACGCCTGGCAGACATCGTGGGCCAAGTGCGCCTGAGCAGCGACAGCATCGCCACCGGTTCGGCAGAAATCGCCACCGGCAATGCCGACCTCAGCCAGCGCACCGAGCAGCAGGCCAGCAACCTCGAAGAGACGGCGGCCTCGATGGAGGAGCTCAACAGCACGGTCAAGACCAATGCCGACACAGCCCAGCAGGCCAACCGGCTGGCGTCGGAAGCCACCCAAGCCGCGGAACAGGGGGGTGCCGTGGTGGGCCGGGTGGTAGCGACCATGCAGGACATCTCGGCATCCTCGAAGAAGATCTCGGACATCATCGGTGTGATCGACGGGATTGCCTTTCAGACCAACATCCTGGCGCTGAACGCGGCGGTGGAAGCGGCCCGGGCCGGAGAGCAAGGCCGCGGCTTTGCCGTGGTGGCCAGCGAGGTGCGCAGCCTGGCCGGGCGTTCGGCCGAGGCAGCCAAAGAGATCAAGACCCTGATCGGCGCCAGTGTCGAAAAGGTGGAGGCCGGCACCACGCTGGTAGACGAGGCCGGCCAAAGCATGGAGGGCATCGTGACCCAGGTGAAGCGCGTGAGCGCGTTGATCAGCGAGATCTCCAGCGCCTCGATGGAGCAAAGCAGTGGCATCAGCCAGATTGGCGATGCGGTGAACCAGCTCGATCAGGTGACGCAGCAGAACGCGGCCCTGGTCGAAGAAAGTGCGGCCGCTGCCGACAGCCTGAAGAACCAGTCGCAGCGACTGGCCGAACTGGTGTCGGTGTTCAAGATCACTGGGCAGCCCGCCCGCCTGGGGCAGGCCAACCCGGCGCCACTGCCTTCGCGCCAGTTCGGCAAGGCGCCGGCAATGGCGCCCCTGACCAAGGCCGCTGCACCGAGTCGGCCCACCCTGGGCAAGTCGGCCAGTCCGGCCTTGACCAGCTCGGCCAAGTCGGCGGCGGGTGGCAACGAAGACTGGGAATCTTTCTGATCCAAGACGCAAGCGCGGCTTGGTACCACCGGGCCCAGCCCGGTGGCCCACCCTCAACCTGGTCCGCAAAGGCTCAGGTGCTGCCCTGATCCAGCCCGTGCTTGCGGATTTTGTCGTGCAGCGTGGTCTTGGCCACGCCCAGGGCCTCGGCGCTGCGCGCGAGGCTGCCGCCATGGCGGCGCAGGGCATCGGCAATGAGGGCGCGTTCAAAGGCCTCGACCGTGCTGGCCAGCGCTTGCGCGGGGGCGGGGCCGGTTGCCTCTGAAAACGGGGGCGACCCCCCTTCGATGCCCAGTACGCAGCGCTCGGCCACGTTGCGCAGTTCACGCACATTGCCGGGCCAGTGGTAGGCCATGAGCTGGCGCATGCGCTCGGCGCTGGTCTCGGGGGCGGTGCGCTGGTGGCGGGCGGCGCCCTGCAGCGCAAAGTGCTCGAACAACAAGGGGATGTCTTCGCGCCGTTCACGCAGCGGCGGCAGCGGCAGGGTGGCCACGCTCAGGCGGTAGTACAGGTCGGCCCGAAAGCCGCCTTGGTCCGACAGGGCCAGCAGGTCGGTCTTGGTGGCGGCGATCACGCGGCAGTCGATCGGGATCAGGGTGTTGGAGCCCAGGCGCTCCAGGGTGCGCTCCTGCAGCACGCGCAGCAGCTTGATCTGCATGCCCAGGGGCATGCTCTCGATCTCGTCGAGGAACAAGGTGCCGCCGTTGGCGTGTTCGATCTTGCCGATGCGTTTCTTGGCAGCGCCGGTGTAGGCACCTGCCTCGTGGCCGAACATTTCGCTGTCAAACAGGGTGTCGGGCAGGCCGCCGCAGTTGATGGCCACAAAGTGGCCCTGCCGGCGCGCGCTGGCCTCGTGCAGGCAGCGCGCCACCAGCTCTTTGCCGGTGCCGGTCTCGCCCTGGATCAGCACATCGGCCGCGCTGCTGGCCAGGCCCGCCAACCGCTGGCGCACGCGCTGCATGCCGGGCGCCTGGCCCAGCAACTGGCCTTCGATGGTGTCGCGCTGGGCCAGTTGGCGCCGCAACTCGCGCACCTCCAGCACCAGGCGGCGTTTCTCCAGGGCACGGCGCACGGCACCCACCAGGTACTCGGGGGCGAAGGGCTTCTGGATGAAGTCGTGGGCGCCGTCCTTCATGGCCTGCACCGCCATGGCGATGTCGCCATGGCCGGTGATCAGCACCACGGGCAATTCGGGGTCCAGGGCCATCAGCTCGCGCATGAAGGTGAGCCCGTCGCAGCGTGGCAGGCGGATGTCGCTGACCACGATGCCCGCAAAGTCGGCCCCCAGACGCTTGCGTGCCGCCTCGGCACTGCCCACGCTGTCGCAGGCGATGCCTTCGAGTTGCAGCGCCTGCTCGCAGCCCAGCACGATGTCGGGGTCGTCTTCAATGATCAGAACTTTGAGGGCGTCAGTCATGGGGTGGGCTCGGTGGGTCGGTTGGCACGTCGAGGGCTCTTGGAAGCTCCAGCGTGAACAGGGCGCCGCCGTCGGGGTGGTTGGCGCCGCTGAGGCTTCCCTGGAACTCGCGCACGATGCCGGCCGACAGGGCCAGGCCCAGTCCCAGACCGACGCCGGCCTCTTTGGTGGTGAAGAAGGGCTCGAACAGGTGGGCCTGCGCGGCGTCGGCCAGCCCGGGGCCGTGGTCGCGTACACGCACGCGCACCCGGTCGGCCTCCTGGCTGCAGGCGATCTCGATGCGGGGGCGCTGGGGCGGATGCACCGCGTCCAGCGCATTGCCGATCAGGTTGATCAGCACCTGCTCCAGCCGGTTGCCGTCGCACAGC
Source organism: Curvibacter sp. EU05-FHT14A10 (assembly GCF_058791075.1). NCBI lineage: Bacteria > Pseudomonadati > Pseudomonadota > Betaproteobacteria > Burkholderiales > Comamonadaceae > Curvibacter > Curvibacter sp. EU05-FHT14A10. Next base: position 445,103 of record NZ_JBYTDE010000002.1, on the reverse strand, counting down.
GCCACAGGGCAGGGGCTGTTGGCCGCGCGCACGATGTCGGCGCGGCTTTCGGTGATCCGGCCCTCCAGCACGGCCAGGGCATTGTCCAGCGCCTGATCCAGCGGCACGGGGCGGCTGGTCGCAGGCGACTTGTGGGCAAACGAGCGCAGTTGTCCGGTGATGCGGCCCATGCGGTCGGCCAACTGGGCCATGCGTTCGAGATTGGTTCGGGTGGTGGCCAGGTCGCCCCGCTCCAGAAATCGCAGGCTGTTGCCCGAGAGGGTGCGCAGGGCGGTCAGGGGCTGGTTCAGCTCGTGCGCGATCCCGGTGGACAACTGACCGATCGCGGCCAGCTTGCCGGCCTGCACCAGTTCGTCCTGGGCGGCGCGCAGGTTGGCTTCGGTGCGGGTGCGCTCGGTCACCTCAGCCTGCAACCGGTGGTTGCTGGCCCACAGGTCGGCGGTGCGCTGGTCTACCTTGCGCTCTAGCTCGTCGTGGGCGGCCTGCAAGGCCTCGCGCGCGGCCAGCCGGTCTTTCAGGTGGCGGCGGCGCTCATTGAGCATCAGGCCCAGCACAAACAACAGGGCCGCACCGATCAAGGCGATCAGGGCACGGCTTTGGGCAATCTCATCCACCTGCTCCAGGTGCGACAGCACGGTCAAGGTCCAGGGCGTGCCGGGCAGGGCCCTGGACTGCGCCAGAAAGCGCCCCGCCACGGGGTAGACCGAGACCATCTCGGGGCGCTCCTTGGCGATGCTGACCAGGCGGGCGCCGTGTTCCAGCTCGCGCAGTTCACGCAGGCCCAGGGGCTTCAGGGCGCGACGGTTGTACTGCTGGGTCTGATCGAAGGCTTTGGCCGTGGCTTCGTCGAGCGGACGCAGGGTGGTGAACTTCCAGTCGGGCACCGAGCCCAGGATGACGACGCCGTTCTCGTCGCTGACCATGACTGGCGCCTCCACCGTGGTCCAGGACTGCTCCAACTGGTCCAGGCTGACCTTGATCACGGCAACGCCCTGGGTGCCACGCGGGTCCACCAGGGTGGAGGCCAGGTAGTAGCCGGGCTCACCGCGGGTGGTGCCGATGCCGAAGAAACGGCCGCTGCCGTTGGCCACCGCATCGCGGAAATACGGGCGGAACGACAGGTTTTCGCCCAGGTAGCTGTCGGCACGGCGCCAGTTGCTGGTGGCCAGCACCTGGCCCTGGGGGTTGATCACGTAGATGGCCAGGGTGCCTGCGCGGTCGTTGAGCTGCTCCAGGTAGGCATTGACCCGGCCTGGCGATTTCTGACCGGCGGGATGGGCCAGCAAGTCCAGCACGTCGGCTTGCAGCTCCAGGGTGCCCGGAAGGAAAGCGTATTTGCCGATCTCGCGCTCCAGACTGGCGGCATACAGATCGAGCCGGTGCAGCCCGGTGGTCTGCATCTCGGCCAGGCCCAGGCGTTGCGCCATCTGATACGCGCCCAGGCTGCTCAGGCCCATCAGGGCCAACAGCAGCAAGACAATGGGGGCGAAGCGCAGTACACGCGGCAGGTGGCGTGTGAGGGGTGGGCTGACGAGGCGCTTTGAAAGACGTGGGGACAGGCGTGGAGGCATGGGCGGCAGACGGGGATGGTAGCAGCGCCGCCAGCCCCCAGGGGGCTGGGGGGTCCTCAGGCTCGGGCGGCCACGGCGCTGTCGTCGCCTTCCACCGGCAGGGCTTCTTCAGCCTCGGCCAGGGCCGGATCGACGGGCGAGATGGCGCCTTCCCATTTGGCCACCACAGCCGTCGCAATGGCATTGCCCAGCACGTTGGTCATGGTGCGGCCCATGTCCAGAAAGTGGTCGATGCCCAGAATTAGCAGCACACCTGCCTCAGGCAGCTTGAACATCGGCAGCACGGCCGCCACCACCACGAGCGAGGCCCGCGGCACACCGGCAATGCCCTTGCTCGACACCATCAGCACCAGCAGCATGGTGATCTGAGCGCTCAGCGGCATGTCGATGCCGTAGGCCTGGGAGATGAAAATCGCCGCAAAGGTGGTGTAGATCATCGAGCCGTCGAGGTTGAACGAATAGCCCAGCGGCAGCACAAAGCCGGTCACGCGCGGGCTCACGCCAAACTTCTCGAGCTGCTCCATCAACTTGGGGTAGACCGATTCGCTGCTGGCGGTCGAGAAGCCGATCAGCATCGGTGTGCGCACCAGCTTGACCAGGCGGAACACATCGCGGCCCAGCACCAGGAAGCCGGCGCCGATCAGCACCAGCCACAGGCAACCCAGAGCCAGGTAGAAGCTCAGCATGAAACGGCCGAACACGCTCAGCATGCCGATGCCCTGGGTGGTGATGGCCCCGGCCACGGCACCGAACACGCCCACGGGGGCGAAACGCATCACATAGTCCGTGACCTTGAGCATCACATGCACCACCTCATCGAGGGTGGCCACCAGCGAGCGGGCGGCCTGGTTGTGCAGGTGGCCCAGTGCCAGGCCGAAGAACAGCGAGAACACCAGGATCTGCAAGATCGAGTTGCTGGCCATCGATTCGACGATGCTCTTGGGGAACACCTGGGTGATGAACTCTTTCAGGTTGAGCGACCCGGTCTTGAGCTGGGTGCTGGTGCCCACGTCGGGCAGCGGCACGCTCAAGGCAGCCCCGGGCTGGAGCAGGTTGGCGATCACCAGACCCAGCAGCAGGGACATCAGCGAGGCCCCCAGGAACCAACCCACAGCGCGGGTGCCAATGCGGCCCACGGCTTTGGAGTCGCCCATGTTGGCCAACCCGGCAGCCAGCGTGGCAAAGACCAGTGGCGCAATGATCATCTTGATCATGCGCAGAAAGATGTCGGTCAGGATGCTGAAGTAGCCCGCGATGTCTTTCGCGGCTTCGGGGCTGGGAGCGAATTCATGGCAGGCGTAGCCGACCAGCACGCCCAGGACCATGGCCAGGATGACCAGGGTGGTCAAGCGATTGAGTTTCATGTTGTTTTCCGATGGATGCGATCTGTCGTCCGGAGGGGTAGAAATCCCTGGCGACCGGGCCCCACCCAGCCCACGCCAGCCCCTCTGCAGGGGCTTGGCGCGAGTCGGATCAGTTCTTGTCTCCAGGAAATCCAGGGCCACGCCAGGCGCAGCCGCCTTCTGTTTTGCACGGAGCGTGCCAGTCTTTGCCTGAGCGGAGAGGCTTGATTTGAAAGGAGAATTTCAAGCCGGCATGGCGGCTATGGTCGGTTTCCCGAACCTGTTGGCCCGCAGGCGTTCGGAAATCCGAATGACGTTGTGGCGCCTCGGGTGCTTGCCTCAGGGCAGGCAGGTGACCCGGTTTCGACCGGCGGCCTTGGCCTGGTACATGGCGCTGTCGGCGCGCTGCTGCAGGCTTGGCAAGTCGAGGCGGCCATCCGGGCTGTGCGCCACGCCAATGCTGGCTGTGATCTGCAGCGAATGCCCGCCCACGTCGATCGCCAACTGCTCGATGCTGAGCCGCAGGTGCTCGGCCACCCGCAGGGCCTGGCTCAGGTCGGTCTGCGGCAGCAGCACCCCGAACTCCTCGCCGCCGATGCGGCCCACGACATCATTGTGTCGAACCCCTTTTTGCAATGCCCTGGCGGCGACCTGAAGCACTTTGTCGCCTGCCGCGTGGCCGTGTTGGTCGTTGACGCGCTTGAAGTGGTCCAGGTCCACGAACAGCACGGAGTAGCCTCGTCCAGCGTCGGCGCCGGTCTGGATCAGGGCCTGGCTTTGGGCCTGGTACGCCCGGGCATTGAACACGCCGGTCAGCGCGTCATGGGGTGAGCCCCGAGCCGTCGTCTGTTTGCGCGTCAATGTTCTGCTTTGTGCCGCTGCAGGTGAGAGGGGAGCATTGGAAGTCCTGCATGCCGATTGCTGGTGCAGGGCCACTTTTGGGTTCACAGCGTGTTGGGCCCGCTGATTGGCCTGTGGCCAGTTCTCGCTCACGGTATTGATATCGCAGGTTGCTGTGACCAAGCAAGTCAGTTGATTCAAGTAGATCGAATTGGTATCAAAAATATCAAAAAACAAGGATTCACCATCGTGTTTTCGATCTGAAAATCATTGATCTGAGTCAATATTGTAAATATTTGTTGATTCAACATGTCTGAAGTGATTATTATCACTTAATTGATATTTATGATTCTCCATCTTTGTCAAAGGTGGATGATAAAAATGGCATGTCATCAAGGTTGAAGTTCATGAAGAGTAATCGTTGGGGATGGCGGATCTGGTTCGCGCTGTTGGCTTGCCTTCCGTCTTTGAGCTTTGCAACTGCGACGATCAATCTTTCTTTCAGCCCGGCGACGATCAACCCCGGGGACCCCTCGACCATGGCGGTCACGTTGTTCAACAGTTCCTTGAACTCGTTGAACAGCGCCGCGGTCACCCTCAACCTGGCCTCTGGGGTCACCATCGCCTCCGTCCCCAATGCGAACAATGGGTGTGGTTTTACAGCGGTCAGTGCGCCAGCCAATGGGACGGCTGTGATCTTGTCTGGTGGCACGGTGCCCATGGCAACCTCTGGGGGGCCTGACGGATCGTGTACGTTCGCTGTGGCGGTGAACTCGGTGAGCACCGGCAATCACACCTCCACCATTCCCGCCAACGGGCCGAGCAATGGCTTCACTGCAGGTGGAAACACGCCAGGCTTTTCGGCTTCGGACAACGGCAGCACGGTGACCAATGCCACCGCCGCAAGCGCGACGCTCGCCGTCAGTACATTGACGAATCCGACCGGCACGTTGGCCTACTCGCCCTCAACGGTTTATGTCGGTGAAGGAACCACACTCACCATCACGTTGAACAATCCCAATGCCAGTGTCAGCTTGCCACTGACAAGCCTGACCCATACATTGCCAGCAGGTATGGCAATCGCAGCGACGCCATCGGCTTCAACCACGTGCTCTGGGGCCACCTTGAGCTCGCCCGGTGGCGCTGGCTCATCTGTCGTGGCGGGTGACACCAGCATCACATTGACAGGCGGAACCATCGCGGGAGGTGGGAGCTGCAGTTTCAGCGTGGGTCTGAAGGCGCCAGTGACGTCGGGCGGCGGGTCAGTGACCGGTTCGGTCGCATCCAACGGCATTGGCAATGCACGAGGCCTCGGTAGCAACGCTTTCAGTAGTACGTTGAATCTCAACGATCCGGTGTCAGTTTCGCAGTCCAACAATGCTGGTGGCACGGTGCGGGCTGGGCAGGCAGTGACATTGACGCTGACCATCACCAATGGTTCGAGCGCCAATGCGCTCAATATCACCAACTTCACTGACAACCTGGCCGCAGGGCTCGTGTTCAATGCCGGCATTGCGCCCAACGTGAGTTGCACAGGCGCCGGGGCCAGCAACGGAACATTGACTGCGACGGCAGGGGCCAGCGTTCTGACTTTGGCCAATGCGGTTGCCGGGCCCAGCGGGCATTGCACGATCACTGCAGGGGTTTCGATGAATGCAGCCGGTACTCTGTCCAGTACCTCTGCCACCGCCACGCCCAGCACCCTGATGAGCAATGCGGCCGTCAGCCCGACAAACCTCAAGGTTCCCTCATCCTCCACAAGTTTGACCGCCGCCTCGGGCCTCACGGTCTCCAAGTCGGTTTCTTCGAGCAATCCTTATGCCGGTCAGGCGATCTCGTACACCATCACCATCACCAATTGGTCAGGCGGGGCGTTGAGCAATGTCAATTTGACCGACAACCTTCCAGCCGTCACGGCGAACCAAATGGTGTTGTCGTCAGGCAGTGCATTGGGTGCGGGATGTTCCGGGGGCACTTTTTCAGCGGCATCAGGTGCATCAGGGGCTACGTGGACTGGGGGATCTGTGGCCGCAGGCAGTGGCACTTCGGCGGGTACCTGCACAATCACCCTGAATGCCACCATGCCCGCCGCGGCCAATGTGGGGATGTTTTTACCAACACCTTGCCAGCCAGTACCGCAGTCACCGCCACCGACAGCAATTCCAATTCACTGACCAACCCCAGTTCGGCCTCGGCGGTGGCCACGGCCAAGGCATCGATGACGGTGTCCCAGTCTTTCTCGCCCACCAACATCACGCAAGGTGGCACAACCACGCTCAAGGTGGCCTTCAACAATCCGACCGCCAGTGCCATCACCAACACGGCCTTCACCGATGTGTTGGACGCCAACCTCAGTATCGCCTCGCCGCTCTCCATCACCAGCACCGGGTGCACAGGATCGACACCTGTGCTGACCGCCGTGGCTGGGGCAAGCAGCTTTTCTGTGTCTGGTCTCACTGTGCCCGCCAACAGCAGCAACACCTGTTATGTTCAGATCACTGTGACATCGTCGGTGATCAGTATGGTGTCGCGGCTGAACGCCACCATTGCGGCCAACAACGTGACCAACGACCAGGGGCTGTCCAACAGTGCCGTAGTGGTTGCATCCACGGGTGTCAGGGTCAACAGTGCCATCAGTGCGTCCAAACAGTTCAGTCCGAGCTCGGTCGGTGTGAACGGCATCAGCCGGGTCACTATCACCATCACCAATGGCAGCACCATGGCGCTGACCAACCTGTCGCTGACGGATCCCATGCAGACGGGGGCGAATGCCTTTGTGGTCTCCAACTCACCCAACGTGAGCAGCACCTGTGGCGCTGGCGCCAGCGTGACCGCACCCGCGGGCGGGACATCGGTCAGCATGTCCGGTGGCGTGCTGGCGGCCGCAGGCAGTTGCACGTTGTCTTTTGATGTGCGCATGACCAGTGGCTCCAGTTGGACCAACACCATCGCGGGCAGCAACACCAGTGGGGGCATCACCTCCGCTGAAGGGGCTTACAACACCACTACCGTGACCGCATCGGCTTCTAACTCGCTCACTGCGGCCGCGGCTTTCAGCCCCAGCAGTACGTCGCTGGGGGGCACGTCACGATTGTCGATTACCGTGACCAATGCAGGCTCCGTGCCTTTCACCAACCTGTCATTGAGCCCAGCCATGCAAACCGGCGCCAATGCGTTTGTGCTGGCCAGTGCGCCACGCGCAAGCAGCACCTGTGCAGGCAACCCCACGATCACGGCCACAGGTGCAAGCACGTCGCTTTCGATGTCAGGCGCTACGCTGGCGGCTGGGGCCAGTTGCGTGCTGTCATTTGATGTGATCACCACAGCCGGTGGGCCCTGGACCTACACCTTGGCAAGTGGCGCGATCACCACAGCCGAACTGGCCACCAACTCGGGCTCCACCACGGCCAGCCTGAGCAAGTTGACTGGCACCGCGCTGAGCATCAACAAGTCCTTCAATCCTGTCAGCATCGTGGGTGGCAACCCTTCGGTGCTGCGCATTGATCTGACCAATTCCAATGCCTTCACGGTTAACGGCGTCGCCTTGACGGATGTGTTCCCGACAGGGATGTTGGTGCACTCTGTGCCTGGCGTTACCACAAACTGCACCAACGCGGTGATTTCAGCACCCACTGATGCCACCCAACTCGGCATTTCCAGCATCGACATGACTGCAGGCTCAAGCTGCTACGTTGCGGTCAATGTGACTTCTGTCAAGCCATTGAACTTGACCAATACGATCGCCGCGGGGGCTGTGAGCTCCAGCCAAGGTCTTAGCAATTCGGCGGCAACCTCTGCCAGCCTGTCTACCCTGCAAGGGGTCGGAGTGCAGAAAGGCTTTTTGCCAACCGCGGTATCGCCTGGACAGACCTCGCGTCTAACGGTCAAGCTGGTCAGTACCTTGAATACCTTGTCGTTGTCCAACGTGTCGGTCACCGACAGCCTTCCAGTGGGCGTGGTGATCGCTGCGACCCCCAACCTGGCCACCACTTGCAACACGTCGCCCACCGCCACGCCAGGGGGCTCCAGTGTCAGCATCAGTGGGGTCGCGCTTGCTGCTCAGGCCAATTGCACGTTTTCTGTGAATGTGACGGCCGCCAGTGTGGGCACCTACGTGAACACGATCCCTGTCAGCGGGGTGAGTTCTTACGAAGGCTATGCCAACCAGACGGCGGCCTCGGCCACCTTGACCGTGGCCAGTGCGCCGACCGTATCCGTGGCCTACGGCACGGCGGCGATTCAATCCGGCAGCACCACGACCCTGACCACGACTGTGACCAATACCAGCGCACAAGCGCTGTCTGGGGTTTCTTTGACCAACAGCTTGCCAACAGGGTTGACGGTCGGATTGACGCCCAACTCCAGTACAACCTGCTCGGGTGCTGCGATCACTGCGGTTGCCTCTGGTGCCAGTATTGCGATTTCGGGTGCCTCCCTGGCTGCTGGCGCCAGTTGTACGTTTGTGGCCAATGTGACAAGCAACACACCCGCCACCTATGTCGACACCGTACCCATTGGTGCTGTTGCCAGTACGCTGGGGCTCACGAACACGGCAGCAGCATCGGCAACCCTGACCGTGCTTCAATTGCCTACCGTCTCTCAGACCTTGTCCTTGTCTGCGATCAGCCCGGGTGGCACCACTATCTGGACCGTCAGTTTGGGCAACAGCAATGCCTCGGCCGTCACCCTCAGTTCAGCGCTGACCATCAGCCTGCCCACGCTGCCGGGCAATTTGGTCATTGCGGCCACACCCGGCTTGTCCAAAACCTGCGCCGGAACTGTCACTGCGACCGCTGGATCTGGTGCATTGACCTATGCCAACGGCGCGTCCGTTCCTGCTGGGGGCTGCACGATCAGCGTCAATCTCACGGCGACTCCTTTGGGTAGCTACAGCATCTCGATTCCTGCTGGAGCACTTCAGACATCGGCAGGCAATTCGCAATTGGCCTCTTCGGTGATGTTGACCGTCACCAACACCACGCCGCCGGTGGCCAACAATTTCAGTGCGACGATGAGCAACACCGTGGCGAGCGCGCAGGTGATTGGGCCCATGAGTGGTAGCGCCAGCTCGCCAGCCACGCTTGGCAACTACACCATTCGGTCGGTGCCCCTTGGAACTTACGGCACCCTGTATTGCAATGCCGTGGCAGTGACCTCAGTGCCTTTGGTTTGTGGCGCATCCCAACTGACTTTCATGCCAGTTTCCAACGCGGTCGGCGTCACCACCATGACCTATACCGTTCAAGACAGCAACGGCGTGGATTCGGCAGCAGCGACTGGCACCATTACCATCACGCATCCCTCGGCCTGGTCGATCACCAAGACCCACAGCGGCAGCATGACCGCGGGCGGCACGGGCAGCTACACGATCACGGTGACGAACAGCGGTGGCAGCAGCACGGCGGCCAGCACGGTGACGGTGACGGACACGCCGCCTGCGGGCATGACGGTCACGGGCATGAGTGGCAGCAACTGGACCTGCGCCAACAACAGCGGCTGGTCCTGCACGCGCAGCGATACTTTGGCCGCGGCAGCCAGCTACCCAGCGATCACGGTGTCGGTGTCGATTGCTTCGAACGCCAGCACCCCGCTGGTGAACTCCACCGCGGTGTCGGGTGGCGGTGTGGCCAGCAGCGCCACGGCCACCGACTCGACCACCATCGTGCAGCCGCCGGCCTTCAAGGTCGACAAATCGGCCACAGCCAGCGTGTTGACCGGCGGCAGCATCACCTACACCGTCACGTTGACCAACATCGGAGGCAGCACCAGCGGCACCAGTGCCACGGTGAAGGATGCCCTGCCGACCGGCGTGAGTGTGACCGGCGTGACACCTGGCAACGGTGTCAGCACGGTGAACTGTGCCAACTACACCTCGCCCTTCAGTTGCACCGTCACGTTGAGTGCGGGCCTGGCGGTCAATGGCACGGCCAGCTTCAGCTACACGGCCACGGCACCGAACACGGCGGGCTCGATCACCAACTACATTGGCGTCGATCCGACCGGGGGCAGCAATCCGCCCGCCGACCCGACGACCACCTGCACACCCACCACCGCCTGCGCCAGCGCCAGCACCAATGTGACGGCAGCGGCCTTGCCGGCAGCCTGGTCGATCACCAAGGCGCACAGCGGCAGCATGACTGCGGGCGGCACGGGCAGCTACACGATCACGGTGACGAACAGCGGTGGCAGCAGCACCGCGGCCAGCACGGTGACGGTGACGGACTCGCCGCCCACGGGCATGACCGTCACGGGCATGAGTGGCACCAACTGGACTTGCGTGAGCAGCACTTGCACGCGCAGTGATGCACTGGCAGCGAACGCAAGCTACGAAGCGATCACGGTGTCGGTGTCGATTGCCTCGAACGCCAGCACCCCGCTGGTGAATTCGACCACGGTGTCGGGGGGCGGCGTGGCCAGCAGTGCCACGGCCACCGATTCGACCACCATCGTGCAGCCGTCGGCCTTCAAGATCGACAAAGCGGCCACGGCCAGCGTGCTGACCGGCGGGACCATCACCTACACGATCACGCTGACCAACATCGGAGGCAGCACCAGCGGCACCAGTGCCACGGTGAAGGATGCCCTGCCGACCGGCGTGAGCGTGACCGGCGTGACAGCCGGCAGTGGTGTCAGCACGGTGAACTGTGCCAACTACACCTCGCCCTTCAGTTGCACCGTCACGTTGAGTGCGGGCCTGGCGGTCAATGGCACGGCCAGCTTCAGCTACACCGCCACGGCACCGAACACGGCGGGCTCGATCACCAACTACATCGGGGTGGACCCGACTGGGGGCAGCAGCCCGCCCACCGACCCGACCACCACCTGCACGCCCACCACGGCCTGCGCCAGCGCCAGCACCATGGTGAACGCGCCGGATGTCTACACCACCATCAGCGGGCCGGGTTCTGTCACCAATGGTGCAATTGCCAATCTGGTGCTTGGCTTTGGCAACCAGGGGTCGGTGGCGGCACAAGGGGTCACCTACCAGCTGACCCTGTCCACTACGGTGAGCGGGGTGAGTTGCGGTGGCGCCACCTGTTCGTTCAATGTTGCGACCGGGGTGTTGACCATCACCGCCCTGCCGACCACGTTGGTGCCGGGGCAGCAGTTGTCCGTCAACGTGAGTTATCGGGCCGGCAGCACGGCGGTGGATGCGCTATTGCTGATCGGCACCAGCAGCCCCGGAGAAACCCCCACGGCCAACAACCAGGCCGGCATGCAGACCACCGTGTCGGTCTCGCGTGCTTCGACCCAGGCCGACCCCACCACCGCGATCCGGGCACCGGCCACAGCCTACCCGGCCACCACGGTGGCGGTGGATGTGAGCTTTACCAACCTGGGGGCTGACAACGCCGCAGGGTTGGGTTATGCCGTCACCGGCTTCCCCAACACCGGCACGCCGGCCCTCAGCTACAACGGCATCGCCTGCAGCTGGAACCTGGCCAGCGGTGCCGCGACCGGCTGCGGCCTGCCCAACACCCTTCCGGTGGGGCAGACAATTGCCCTGCGGGCCAGCTACACCGCGCCTGCATCGGGCTCGGTCACGCTGACCTCGACGGTCAGTTCGACCTCGGCAGATGCCAACAATGGCAACAACGTTGCGACCGCCACCACCACCGTGGTGACCCAGCCAGTCACGCCGCAGGCCGATGTGACCACCACCGTATCAGTGCCCAGCCAGGCCAATGGGGGCAGCACGGTGCTGGTTCCGGTCAGCTTCCAGAACCTGGGGCCCGCGGCAGCCGCGGGTGTGGGCTATACCTTGAACCTGAGCGCAGGGGCGGGCTCGGCTCAGATCACCAACAACGGTGTGCTGTGCACCTACAGCGGCGGTAGCATCACTGGCTGCAATCTGCCCACCACCTTGGCCGTCGGTCAGGTGGTGAACTTGGTGCTGAGCTTCACGGCTCCGGCTGCCCCGGCTGCGGTGACAGTGACCTCCACGGTGAGCACCAGCACCGCCGAGTCCAATGCCAGCAACAACAGTGCCACCGGCAGCTTGTCGGTGCCCACCCTGCAGCCCACGGGCACGATCTCGGGCCGGGTGTGGTACGACGCCAACCGCAATCGGCGTTACGACAATGGTGAGGTCGGGCGCGCCAACTGGAGTGTGGACCTGCTCCAAGGTGGCAGCCCCATCGCCCGCACCAGCACCGATGCCAATGGGCAGTACAGCTTCACTGGTCTGGCCGACGGGGTGTACGCGGTTCGATTCATGCCCTGGATGGGCAACGGTACCACGCCCGTCAGCGGGGAGAGCGGCAACGCTGTCATCGGTGGCGGTATCCCTGGTCAGTCCATCCTGGACAACATCGTCATTGCCAATGTGGGCACGCGCAATTTCAGGCTCAAGATCGGTGGCGACGTGGTCACCGAGCAGAGCCTGCCGATCGATCCCTCCGGAACGGTGTACGACAGCAATACGCGGCAGCCCATCAGTGGCGCCACCGTGACCTTGGGCTATGCCTGTGGCGCCGTCGATGCCAGCTGGCTGGCGGGGAACAGCACCGTGACCACCGGGGCAGACGGTGCCTACGCCTTCTTCCTGTTGCCTGCGGCACCTTCAGGCTGCAATTACACACTCACGGTCAGCAAGGCGGGCTACACCTCGCCCAGCACGGCGATTCCGTCCTCGGGCAGTTGGTCGGCGGGGGACGGGGCGGTCACGGGGGTGAGTGGAGCGCCGTCAGGCGGGCAGGCGACAACCTATTACCTGTCTGGCCCCAAGCCCACCACGGATGTCACCAACAACAACATCCCGCTGGATCCGCAGGCCGTGGTGAACGGTGGATCGCCCGCGTCGGTGCCCACCTTGTCGACCTGGGCCATGCTCCTGCTGATGACGGGCATGGCGGCTCTGGCAAGCCCACGCGTGGCGCGCAGGCGCCGCGTGAGCAGGGACTGAGGTCTGATCGGGCCCGTGGCGCGGCGCGCCCCGAGGCCCCGATCCAGACAGGGTTTTAAAAATACATTAGACATGCATGTTTATATTTTTTAAGATGTGCAAATAATGCATTTTAAAAAGGACCTTTGCATGAACACCGCCACGCTCGAACCCTCTGCCAACCAGGCCAGCGTCAATGGGCTGGCCGAACAGGCCTTGGGCCGTATCGCCGTGCAACTGCCCGGCGCAACGGCTGTCTTTCGGCGTCTGAAGCTTGATTTCTGCTGCGGGGGCCAGATCAGCCTGCGCCAGGCGGCACAGGACAAGAGCCTGGACCTGACGGCCCTTTTGCGCGAACTGGAGAGCCTGCAGCGCGAAGACCAGCCGGCAGCCCCGCAACCCGCACCTGCCCTCGTCGACCACATCCTGGAGCGCTTTCATGCGGTGCACCGTCAACAGTTGCCCGAACTGATCCGCATGGCGCGGCGGGTCGAGGCCGTGCACCGCGATCACCCCGAGGCCCCGGCCGGCCTGGCCGATCACTTGGAGCACATGGAACAGGAGCTGCTGGACCACATGGCCAAGGAAGAGAACGTGCTGTTTCCGATGCTCAAGGCCGGTGGCAATCCCTTTGTGCCGCAACCGATCGCCATGATGCGCCACGAGCATGTGTCCCATGGCGCCGAGCTGGCACGCATGCTGGCGCTGGCCCATGACATGGTGCCGCCGGCTGGCGCCTGCAACACCTGGCAAGCACTGTATGCCGGCTTGCAGCAGTTTCATGACGACCTGATCCAGCACATTCACCTCGAAAACAACGTGCTGTTTCCGCAGTTTGAGCCGGCCGCCGCGCCGGTGGTCGCTGCATGCGAAGGGGCCTGTTCCTGCGCATGAGAGGGCTCATGCGGCCACGGTTTGCCGCATGATCGACTTTCCAGCCACCTGCCATGCCTGCCATGACCCCCACCGTCCGTATTGCCAACGCTTCTTTGCTGCCCGGCCGCCCCGCGCCCGAGGCCGGCTTTGCCGCCCCTTACGAGATGCTGGGGGCCTGCCATGACAAGGTGCAGCGCATGCTCGACCTGCTGGAGCGCTTGCAGGCCCACCTGCGTGAGCACGGGCCCGACGGCCAGGCGGCGCAGGCCGCTCGCGACGTGATGCGCTACTTTGACCTGGCCGCACCTTTGCATCATGAGGACGAGGAGCGTCATGTGTTTCCGCTGCTGCTGCATAGCGAAGATCCGGCCTGGGTGGCGTTGGCAGGGCGTTTGCAACAGGAGCACCGTGACATGGTGCCGGCCTGGGCGGGGCTGCGGCAACAGTTGGAACAGGTGGCCGCTGGCCAGGGCAGGGCATTGGAGTTGCAGGCCTTTGTGAGCCTGTACCGGGCCCACCTGCAGGCGGAAGACGAAGTGGCCTACCCTGCGGCGTGCCAACTGGGCAACGAGGCGTCAAACGCCGACATGAGCCGGGACATGATGCGACGCCGAGGCTTGCACTCAGTGTGAAGAGCGCCTCACGAGTTGGCAAAAACAGGCCTGCCTCGCCGGGGTGGGTTCATGTCTGTCGGCCTTCAAGAAACTGAAAGAACAGGCCTTCGGGCATGGAGCGAGGCAGGCCCCTGAAATGGGTCCAACGGGTCCAACAGATCCGATGGGTCTGCTTGCGGGCTGGCCTACAGCCGTGTCAGGACCATGCCCAGTGCGGTCAGCACCGAGGCGCTGAAGATGCCCACCCCCAGGGCTCTTCGGCGGTTCATCTGCACCCACAGGATCACGCCTGAGATGGACAAAAAAACCATGCTGCCCGCAATCGTGTCCACCAGCAGGATCCAGGGCACGGTCATGCCTGTGCCCTTGTGCAGGTTGGTCAGAGCGGCGATGAAGCCGTGCTGCGTGGTGTTGATACCGACCGATCGATTGCCTTTCCAGTACTCCACCTGCACGGTTTCGCTCGGGCCACCGAAGTTGAACACCCAACGCTCCGGTTGACGCGGGGCATCGCTGTTCTTTTCGGCCCAGGGCAAGGCTTTGGCTGGGTCGATGCGCACGCTGTTCGGCGGCCCGGACAGGCCCAGGGCGGGGGCCAGCCACTGGCCCATGGCCTCGGGGGTACTGGGCGGCGGATCGGCCAAGGCCATCTGAGCATGGCTTTTCTGCTGGTTCAAGGGCAGCTTGAGCACGGTCCGGTGGTTCAGCCAGATGCCGCTCAAGCCGAAGACCAGGCCCAGCAAGGCGCCCCACAGCCCGATCCAGCCATGGGTCTTGCGCACCCAGTGGACAAAACGCGAATAGGTCTGGTGGCGGCGTTTGGCCCGGGCGGCGTCTGTCGACAAAAGGGGGGCGCTGGCGGCTGGCGTTTTCATGGCATTCGGGAGGGGCAGGCCGGTGCGGCGTGGAGTGGTCAAGGGGGTTATCAGATTCTGAATGATAACCATTGTCATTTGAGAAGATTCCGTGGAGAAAGATTGTCGACTTCAAATGTGTCGCAAATAAGAATGAATCTCATCTAGAATGCAAGCAACGCCGGAAGAATCGCCCGGCGTCCAGTCTTCGTCTCCCTTGCCCTCCGGGGCCAGACCCGTCGGCGAAGCTGCGAATCGTCTCACTCTCTGCACCAGCAAGCGCTTGCCAGCCAGTGCCTGAACTTCGTTTTAGGAACCACCATGCTGCGCAAGAAGAAGCTCGCGTTGGCGCTGGGCATGGTCTGGGGCACGGCCCCGACCCTGCTGCTGGCCCAGACCGCACCACCGACACCGGCCGAGGCCACCCGCCTCGATGAGATCACGGTCAGTGCCACCCGTTCGGAGCGGCGGGTGGACAAGGTGCCCGCCACCGTGACCGTCACCCCGGCCGCCCAAATAGAACAAGGCGGCGCCCGCGACCTCAAGGATGTGTTCCGTGACGAACTCGACGTGTCCGTGCGGGCCGCGCCCACCCGCTTCACCGCTGCGGGGGCTTCCACGGGTCGGGCTGGCAACGAGGGCATCAACATCCGCGGCCTCGAAGGCAATCAGGTGCTGATGCTGGTCGATGGCATCCGCGTGCCCAACAGTTTCTCGTTCGGCTCGTTTGCCTCCGGTCGGGGTGACTACCTCGACGTCGATGGCATCAAGACCGTCGAAGTGCTGCGGGGCCCTGCGTCCACCCAGTTCGGCAGCGATGGGCTGGCCGGCGCAGTCAGCTTTCGTACCCTCGACCCGGGTGACCTGCTCAAGCCGGGACAGACCGTGGGGGGCTTTGCGCGCTCCAGCTATGCGTCGATCGACCGGTCCTGGTCCAACACCCTGGGGGTGGCCGGCGCCAATGAGCGTTGGCAAGGCATGCTGCTGGGCAGTTACCGCCAGGGCCACGAGGTGGGCAACCAGGGCAGCAACGATGTCTTGAATGCCAACCGCACCACCCCCAACCCGGTGGATTACAACAACCGCTACCTGCTGGGCAAGGCGTTTTTGAAAATCGACCCGACCCAGCAACTGGGCTTTACCTTCGAAACCCAGAAGCGCCAGCAGGACACCGAGGTCTACTCGGCCCGGGGCGTGGCGCCACTGAGTTCGACCAGTGTCATCGATCTGGATGCGCGCGACCGCATCGAACGCAACCGAGTCTCACTGGAGCATCGCTTCAACGACCTCAATGCCTTGGCCATTCAGCGCGCCGAAACCCGCGTCTACTGGCAGGACGCCAAGGTCAGCCAATACGGCGCTGAAGACCGCTACACCGCAGCGGATCGAACCCGCGATACCACCTACCGCAGCAAGGTGGCCGGTTTCTCGACCCTGGCCGAAAGCAATCTGACGGGCTGGCTTAACCAGCGCCTGACCTACGGCGCGGATTGGAGCCGCAGCAAGATCAGCGGGGTGCGCGACGGCACGGTGCCACCCTACGGTGAAAGCTTTCCGACCAAGCCTTTCCCGGACACCGACCACGTGCTGGCTGGCGCCTTTGTGCAAAGCGAGATCCAGGCTGGGGCGTTCAGCATCATCCCTGGCCTGCGCTTCGATCACTACAAGCTTTCACCGTCCACCGCGGGCTACAGCGGCACGGCTGTCAGCCTGTCTGGCCAAGCTGTCACACCGCGCTTGGGGGTGGTGTGGCCATGGGCACCTGCCTTTGCGCCCTATGGCCAGTGGGCCAAGGGCTTTCGGGCCCCCACGCCAGACCAGGTCAACAACGGCTTCAGCAACCTGGCCTCGGGCTACACCACCGTCGGCAATGCCCAACTGAAGGCCGAGCACGCCGACAGCCTCGAGTTGGGCTTTCGCGGCCGGCTGGATCGGGTGCGCTATTCGGTGGCGGCCTATGACAACCGTTACCGCGACTTCATCAGCCAACAGGCTGTGAGTGGCGCCGGCACAGCGGCCAACCCCACGGTGTTTCAGTACATCAACCTCGCCAACGCCCGCATCCATGGCCTGGAGGCGCGCTCGGAGTGGACGCTGAGCCGAAGCTGGACGGGCACCGCCGGCCTGGCCTATGCCAAGGGTCACAGCGAAGCCAACGGTGTGAAAACCCCGCTGGACACGGTGCAGCCCTTCAAGCTGGTCCTGGGCCTGCGCCACGAGCAGGCCACCTGGGGTGCCCGCGCGCATTTGACTCACAGCGCCGGCAAGGCCCGCAGCGACATCTCGACCGGTGCGGCCCAGTTTGCCCCACCCGCCTACAACGTGCTGGACCTGGGATGGCACTGGAAAGTGCGACCCCAGGTGACCCTGAATGCCAACCTGAACAACGTCTTCAACGCCAAGTATTGGCGTTGGTCTGATGTCAGCGGCCTGGCCGCCAGCAGCACGGTGGCCGAGGCCTATACCGCACCGGGGCGCAACGCCCAGGTCTCTGTTCGTTACGACTTCTGAAGAAAGGATCCGCCATGTCCCACCTCCCCGACCTCGTGGCCGTACTGGATGAATGCCGGCAGTTCCCAGGACTGTTCCAGAGCCTGCATCTGGCCACCTGCAATGCCGACGCCGAGCCTGAGGCCAGTTATGCGGCTTACGTCGAGCACCAGGGTAGCTACTACGTCTACACCAGCGAGTTGTCTGCCCACACCGCCAACCTGGCGGCCAGCGGCCGCTGCTCGGTGATGTTCATCGAGAGCGAGGACCAGGCCCGGCACCTGTTTGCGCGGCGTCGCCTGACCCTGCAGTGTGCTGCCACCGAGTGCCCCCGCGGCAGCGCCGAGTTTGACCGGACGCTGGATCAGTTTGTCGAGCAGTTCGGTGCCTTCATGGCGATGCTGCGCAAGCTGACCGACTTTCACCTGTATCGCCTGCGCCCCCTCAGTGGCGCCTATGTGGCGGGCTTTGCCCAGGCCTACACCCTGGCGGGCGTTGGCTTGGGCGAGATCCGGCATCGGCGCGAACAAGGCCACCGCAGCCCCGATCAGGCCACGGCCACGGCCTTGGGCGCCTCGGCGCACTGACGCCAGCCACCGACTCGGCACCTTGCCCCCCTCAATCAGGAGCACTCATGAACGCTTCCCCCCAGACCCTCCGCGACGCCTTTCGCCTGCTGCGGCACGACGGCAAGGCCCGCCACCGAGACATCGCCCAGCAACTGTGTGTGTCCGAGTGCGAGTTGATCGCGGCGCACACTGGCCTGCCGCACGCCGATCCGCAAGCCTGGTTGAGCGCCACCCGCCTGCGCCCCCAGTGGCCGGCCATCGTCGAGGCCTTGCCCACCCTGGGCGAGGTGATGGCCCTGACCCGCAATGCCTCCTGTGTGCACGAGAAAACGGGCACTTACCAGCCCCCCTCCCTGCACGAACAGGTCGGCCTGGTGCTGGGCCCCGACATCGACCTGCGCTTGTACTACCAGGCCTGGGCCCATGGTTTCGCGGTCCAGGAGCAGACCCCTCAGGGCGTGCAGCGCAGCCTGCAGTTCTTCGATGCCGCGGGCATGGCCTTGCACAAGGTATTTCTGCGCTCCGCCAGCGATCTGCCAGCCTACACCCGCCTGGTGCAGGGGCTGGCCGATCCCGACCAGACTGCCCGCCTGGGCATGCAGGCGCCGCCCCCATGCGAGCCTGAGCGGTCTGACGCAGACATCGATGTGGCCGGCCTGCGTCAGGCCTGGGGCCGCTTGCGCGACACCCATGATTTCGTGGGCCTGCTGAGGGCTTTTGGCACCACGCGCACCCAGGCCCTGCGCCTGGCTGACCCCCGGTTTGCCCAGGCCGTGCAGCCCGAAGATGCTCAAGGTCTGTTGCAGGCCGCTGCCGCGCAGGGCTTACCTATCATGGTCTTCGTGGGCAATCCCGGCGCCCTCCAGATCCACACCGGCCCGGTGCGTCAGGTGGTGCTGATGGGCCCCTGGCTCAATGTGCTGGACCCGGGCTTCAACCTGCACCTGCGCGAGGACCACATTGCCAGCGCCTGGGTGGTCAGAAAGCCCACGTTGGACGGTTTGGTCAGCTCGCTGGAGCTGTTCGACAGCCAGGGCGACAGCATCGCCATGCTGTTTGGCGCCCGCCAACCCGGGCAGGCCGAGCGTTGCGAGTGGCGGGCCCTGCTCGACACCCTGACCGAGGAGCGCCGCCCATGCCTGGTGTGATGTCCCCGATCACAGGCCTCGGTGGGTTACTCCCCCGACGCCGCCATTGTCTGCAAGGTGGTTTGCTGGCTGCCGCATGGTTCACATCATCGGCCCGTGCCGCGCCGGCCAGGCAGCGCATTGTCAGTGTGGGCGGGGCGCTGACCGAGATCGTGTTTGCCCTGCAGGCCCAGGCCGAGCTGGTGGGGGTGGATACCACCTCGTTGTTTCCGGAGGCGGCCCAGAAGCTGCCCAGTGTGGGCTACGCCCGCACGTTGTCGGCCGAAGGGGTGCTGGCGCTGGCGCCGACGCGGGTCATCGCCACCGAGGATGCAGGTCCCCCGGGCGTGATCCGGCAATTGACGAGCGCCGGTGTCGAGGTTTCGGTGCTGCCGGCGAGGCACCGCTTCGAGGGCCTGTGTGAGCGAGTTCAGCGTCTGGGCGAGCTGACCGGCCGGGTGGCCGAAGCCCGGGCGCTGCAGCAAGCGCTGGTTCAGCAGTGGACCCGGGTCCAGGCACAGATCGCTGAGCGGGCTGGCAAGCCACCCCGCGTCTTGTTTGTGCTGGCCCATGCGCCCAACCAGATCCTGGTGGCTGGTGCCGACACCAGTGCCCAGGCCATGCTCGACTACGTGGGGGCCCGCAACGCCATCACCGGCGTCAGCGGCTACAAGCCCCTGACGCCCGAAGCCGTCATTGCGGCCCAGCCAGACCTCGTGCTGCTGACCGACCAGGGCCTGAGCACCGCAGGCGGGGTGGACGGCATTCTTCGGCTGCCCGGTCTGGCACAGACCCCGGCAGGGCAGCAGCGGCGGGTGCTGGCCCTGGAAGCCATGTTTCTGCTGGGCTTTGGGCCCCGTCTGCCTGCCGCCGTGGCGGCGCTGGACAAGGCCATCGGCCGGGCGATGAAGACATGAGTGCGCCAGTCACTTGGACGGCAAGGGGCGGAGCGCGCTGGCGGGCGTCGCCTGCACGGGTGCTGGGGGCCGCCTTGCTGCTGGCTGGGGTACTGGCCGCCCAAGCCGGCGCCGTGCCTGTGAGTGGGCATGACTGGTGGGCTCTGCTGGCGCCCGCAGGCGCAGGCACCTACGCGCCGCCCCGTTTGGGCGGTGGGGCCTATGTGCTGTGGCACATCCGCCTGCCCAGGGCGGTGTTTGCCCTGTTGGTGGGCGCCAGCATGGGGCTGGCTGGGGCTTTGACCCAGGGCCTGTTCCGCAACCCCTTGGCCGATCCCGGTTTGCTGGGCGTGAGTGCAGGGGCCGCCTGCGCAGCGGCCCTCACCATCGTGCTGGTCTCGGGCCCGGTGCTGGCATTGCCGCTGGCGTGGCGTGTCTGGTGCCTGCCGGCGGCAGCCTTTGCGGGTGCGCTGGGGGTGTGTTTCACGTTGGACCGTGTGGCTCGCTGGATCACGCCAGGGTCCATCTCGGGCCTGCTGCTGACCGGCGTGGCCCTGAATGCCCTGGCTGCCGCCATCATCGGCCTGTGCACCTATCTGGCCACGGACGAGCAACTTCGCAGCCTGTCGTTCTGGACTCTGGGCTCACTGGCCGGGGCCCAGTGGGGGCTGGTGCTGCTGATGGGGGCCTTGTTGTTGGCCGCCGCCTGGCCTTTGCGACAGATCGTTCGCGCCCTGAATGCCCTGGCCCTGGGCGAAGCCGCTGCGGCCCATGTCGGGGTGGATGTGCAGCGTCTGCGCAGCCGGGTCATTGTGCTGGTGGCCGTGCTGGCCGGGTTCTCGGTAGCCTGGTGCGGCATGATCGGTTTCATCGGCCTGATCGCCCCGCACCTGGTCCGGGTCTGGGTGGGGGGCGATCAGCACCGGGTCTTGCCGCTGTCTTTGCTGATGGGGGGCCTGCTGCTGCTGGTGGCCGACACGCTGGCGCGCACCGTGGTCATCCCGGCAGAGGTCCCGGTGGGCATCTTCACGGCCTTGCTGGGCAGCCCGTTCTTTCTGTTTTTGCTGCGCGGGGCGCGCGGGCGGATGGCATGAGCCGGCTGTTGACCCTGGAGGCCGCCACCTTCGTCGTGGGCGAGCAGCGCTTCGGGCCTTTTTCGCTGCAAGTGGCTGCGGGCGAACGCATCGCCGTGCTGGGGCCCAGCGGGGCGGGCAAATCCACCTTTCTCAAGCTCCTTTCGGGCGAGCGTCGGCCAGCCGGTGGGCAGGTGCTGTTCCTGGGCCGAGCCACGGCCGATTGGCCATTGGCCGAGCTGAGCCAGCACCGGGCCGTGCTGCCCCAGGCGGGCGACGTGGCCTTCGGCCTGCAGACCGAACTGGTGATCGGCCTGGGGCGGGTGGCTCGCACGCACGACCCGCAGCGGGCCCGCATCGTGGAGGATGCGGCCAGGCTGGCCCACGCCGGCCACCTGCTGGGGCGGCGTTTCGATACCTTGTCAGGGGGCGAGCAGGCGCGGGTTCAACTGGCGCGCATCTTTGCCCAGTTGTGGGACCGCCAGCAGGGCCTGGTGCTGGTGGATGAGCCCCTGGCGGCGCTGGACCCGGGCCTGCAGTGTGAGCTGCTTGACAGCCTGGACCGCTACGCCAGCGCACGACAGCACGCCCTGGTGGCCATTCTTCACGACATCAATCAGGCCCTGGCAGGCTTTGACCGTCTGCTGCTGATCCGCCAGGGCCGCCTGGTGGCCGATCTGCCCGCCACAGCACCGGCGCTGCCGGCGCTGGAGGCGCTGTACGGCGTCAGCCTGAGTTGCTTCACCGATCGCCATGGGGCACTGGTGGTGGCGCCCTTGCGCCAACCCCGGAGCAAGCGGCCAGCGCAAGGACCGGCCAGAGAGGTTCGGGCATGACGCCGAGGCAACGGCGTCGCGAGTGGGTGGCGGCGGGCATGGCTCTGCTGATGCATGGGCTGGCGCTGCTGGGCCTGCTTCAGCTTGGGGGCCGATTGGCGCCGGTCGATCGCGCACGGGGATCGGCGCCCTTGGCGCTGGTCTGGGTGGCGCCCCCACCGGCCCAGGTCAACCACGCTGCCTTGAATCCCGTGTCCAGCCCACCCAGGCCAGCGACCCGTCCCGCCCGGCCCTCCAGTGCTCCGCAGCGGCCATTCTGGCGCCAGGCGAACAGTGAGGCGCCCTGGCAGGTGGAGCCTGCCCCGGGTCCGCAGAGCCAGGCCATGCCCGAAGGCCCGCCCTCCGGCCCCCTGGTCTCGGCGGGGCAGGGCACGCCGGCCGCGTCGGCGCCGGCACCCCGCATCGCCCCCACCGTCGCCACCGCCCCCGCGGCCGTTCAGACCACCGAGCCTCATGTGGGCGCTCGTCCCGACTATGCCTACAACCCGCCGCCCGATTACCCGCTGGCGATGCGCGAGCAGGGGATCGCTGGCGTGGTCTGGTTGCGTGTCTGGGTGGATGGCGAGGGCCGCCCCGGTGAGGTCCGCCTGGCCCGAGGCAGCGGCTACCGCTTGCTCGACGATGCGGCCATGCGGGCCGTCAGGGATTGGCGCTTTGTACCGGCCCGAAGCGGCGATCAGGCGATCGCCAGCTGGGTTGAGTTTCCGATCCGCTTTGCGCTGCGCGGTTGAGTGCCTCCGGGCCCTGTTTCTGCGGCCTTGCGAGATCGATACCTGAGCTTGTGCAAGTGTTAACGCCCAGGTAACACGCGGCCATTAAGCTTTGAACCCAGTACCTTTTCAGGGAGTTTGAAGATGTTGTCGATTCGAAAATCCAGCCCCTCGCTGCTGGCCCTGGGCACCGCCCTGCTGATGAACCTCACGCTGGCCCAGGCCCAGACGGCTCCTGCTCCCGCAGTGGGGCCCACCTTGGGCCCGACACCGGCCCTGCAGCCCCATCGCCATGATGAGCTGCAGCATGCGCAGTTCCGCTTGAGCGAGTTGCAGCGCAAGCTGAGCCTGTCCCCCGAGCAGAAGAGTGCATGGGACACCTGGTCTGCGGCTGAGCTGCAGGCCTTGAAGCAAGGCATGGAGCAACACCAGGCCTGGCAGGCCGCCCACGTGCCGCAGGGCCAGCCCCCTGTCGAGCTGAGCGCACCGGAGCGCATGGCCCGGGCCATTTCGCAACTGCGCGACCACAAATACCTGCTGGATCAGCATTTGCAACAACTCGAAGCCGGCCAGGTGCGCACCCAGGCCTTCTATGACACGCTGGACGCAAAGCAGAAAACCATTTTCGATCTGTTGACGCAGCCCGGCCCGCATGGCCCCGGTCCTCACGGCATGGGGGGGCCGCTGGGGCATGAACCTGGGGGCGGCTTTCGTGTGGGCCCAGGCCCCGGCGCCCCCATGAAGGCGCCGCGCCGCCCCTGAAGGGCGAAAGCGGCCCCGGGGCCGTCCGGGTCAGCGGGGCACCACGAAGGTGGTCTTCTCCGTGATGCTCGTGGCGGGCCCGTTCTGGCCACTTTCACGGGTGATGCGCAATTGCAGCGGCAGCACCTGTCCCCGATGGCTTTCGGCTTCACCGGCCTCCAGGTTGAGGCGCAGCGCCAGGGTGCCGATGCCGGTGGCCGGCACGCTGAGCCCGGGCTCGCTGGCCAGCGTCAGCCCGGGCTGGCCCAGCACCTCCACCTTGAATTCATGGGCTTGCTCGGTGCTGTTGATCACCTGCAGCCGGTACACGTTCTCGATGCCACCGCGCCCCACCTGGCGGGCCAGTGTGCCGCGGTCCTTGATCACGTTCACCGCAAAGTCGTGCCGCTGCACCAGGCTCAGCGCAAAGCCCAGGCAGGTCAGCGACAGCAGTCCGGCGTAGATCAGCACGCGGGGGCGCAACACCCGCCGCAACAGGGCCGAGCGGGGCAGTTGCTGCTCCATGGCGTGGCCCGAGCTGTAGCGGATCAGCCCGGGCTGGTAGCCCATCTTGCCCATCACGTCGTCGCACACGTCGATGCAGGCGGCACAGGCGATGCACTCGTTTTGCAGGCCCTGGCGGATGTCGATGCCCGTGGGGCAGACCTGCACGCACAGGGTGCAGTCGATGCAGCTGCCCAACCCCAGGCTGGCCGGGTCGGCCTTGCGTGGGCGTGAGCCACGGGGTTCGCCGCGCCGGGTGTCATAGGCGATCACCAGTGAATCCATGTCGATCAGCGCGCTCTGGAACCGGGCGTAGGGGCACATGTACTTGCAGATCTGCTCACGCATATAGCCCGCGTTGCCGTAGGTGGCCAGGCCATAGAACAGCACCCAGAACCATTCCCAGGGCGAGAACGCACCCAGCGCGAGCTCGCTGCTCAACACACGGACCGGCGTGAAGTAGCCCACAAAGCTGAAGCCCGTGAACAGCGCCACGCCCACCCACAAGGCCTGCTTGAGCGCCTTGCGGCCGAGCTTGTGGGCCGACCACGGTGCGGCGTCCAGGCGCATGCGGGCCTGGCGGTCACCCTCCACCCGGCGCTCAATCCACAGAAAGATCTCGGTGTACACCGTTTGCGGGCAGGCGTAGCCGCACCACAGCCGCCCAGCCACCGCCGTGAAGAAGAACAGCGAAAGCGCCGCGATCACCAGCAAGGCGGCCAGGTAGATGAAGTCTTGCGGCTGCATCACCAGCCCCAGGATGTAGAAGCGCCGCTCCCCCAGATCGAACAGCACGGCCTGGCGCCCATTCCAGTTCAGCCAGGGCAGGCCATAGAAGAACAACTGGGTCAGCCACACCATCACCCAGCGCCAGCGAGCAAAGCGTCCGCTGACGGAGCGCGGGTAGACCTTCGCCTGGCTGGCATAGAGCGAGACCATTTCCGGCTCTGGGTCTTGGGCCGTGTCTGGCTGGATGGGGATCACACGGGGGCTTGTCATCTGGGCACCTGATCGGTTGTGAAATTCAAATGCATCTTTTATGCAACTTAAAAGGCAAAAAAAGGGTCGACCTCAGCCGCCCTGGTGGTCATTGAAGGCTGAAATATGGGCCACCTGGAACACCCCTGACAGCGATTGCAACTCGGCCCGATGGCGACCCGCCAGGCGCTCCAGGCATTGCTCGCCCGCCTCGCTCAAGTGCACCTGCACCTGGCGCCGGTCGGTGGCGCTGGGTTGGCGCTCCACCAGGCCAGCGGTCTCGCAGCGCGACACCAGGGCGACCACCGCGTGGTGCACGGTCTGCAGGCGTTCGGCCAGTTCACCCACGCTGGCCCAGTGGCGGCCGGGTGTGCCTTTCACGTGCAGCATCAGCAGGTATTGCTGGGGCGTGAGCCCTTCGGATTGGGCGGCGTCTTCGCTGAAGCGCAGAAAGCGCCTGAGCTGATAGCGAAATTCGGACAGTGCTTCGTAGTCGCGCTTGTGCAGTGGCTCAGGGGCGGGTGGTGCAGTCATGGGGCTTTTCAAGGCTTCTCAGGGCTTTTCAATCGGCTTGAAATTATATATCGCGCTGTGATGTAATCCGTCGCCCGGCGCTGGGCTTGTCGAAGCACGCCCGGGGCTTGAATCACTTGCCGACCCACGGTCGGCCTACTTTCCGCACCATGAACACGTCTCTCTTCAGCTGGCTGCAGCGCCAGTGGCCTGCCGCATCCCCTGTCGACCCCATGGAACGCCTGCGCGCCAGTGCTGGTGCCCTGATCGGAATCCTGCTCACGGGCCTGATCAGCGCCTGGGCCCTGGGCACCAACATGGGCGCCTTGTGGTTGGCCGCGCCCATGGGGGCCTCGGCCGTGCTGCTGTTCGCGGTGCCCTCCAGCCCCTTGGCACAGCCCTGGTCCATCGTGGGCGGTAACCTGGTGGGGGCCTTGGTCGGGGTGAGTTGTGCGCGCTTCGTCGATGCCCCGGTGCTGGCGGCGGCGCTGGCCATTGCCCTGGCCATTGCGGCCATGTTTGCGCTGCGCTGCATCCATCCGCCATCGGGGGCGGTGGCGCTCACGGCGGTGCTGGGCGGTGCGCCGGTGCATCAGGCTGGCTATGGCTTCGTGCTCACCCCCGTGGGCTTGAACACGGCTTTGCTACTGCTCATCGCCGTGCTCTACAACAAGGCGGTGGGCCGTCGTTACCCCCACACCGCCTTGCCGGATGCCCGCAGCGTGCACCACACGGAGGACCTGCGCCCCTCAGCCCGGCTGGGGTTCCGGCCCGATGACCTGGCCCGTGTGATGCAGGACTACAACCAGGTGCTCGACATCAGCCGCGATGACCTGGAGGCGCTGTTCCTGCAGACCGAGATGAAAGCCTTTCGCCGTCGCTTCGGCTCGGTGACTTGCGGGCAGATCATGTCGCGCGACGTGGTGTCGGTGGTGTTTGCCACCGAGTTGAGCCAGGCCTGGCGCCTGATGGAGCGCCACGCCTTGCCGGCATTGCCGGTGCTCGACCGGGTGCGGCGGGTGCAGGGCATCGTCACCCGAGCCGACTTTCTGGCCCATGCCCAGGCCCGGCGCTACCCGGGTCTGAGCCGGCGCCTGCAACGCCTGCTGCAGGCTTCGCCCTTCAGCCACAGCACCAAGGCTGAGGTGGTTGGGCAGATCATGAGCCCCCAGGTTCGGACCGTGCTGGACACGCAGCCCATGGTCGAGCTGGTCCCGCTGATGTCGGATCAGGGGCTGCACCAGGTCCCGGTGGTGAACGCCGAGAACCGCCTGGTGGGCATGGTCACGCAGAGCGACCTGGTGGCCGCGCTATACGAGGCCAGCCTGGCACACCTGGATGATGGGGCGCAGCACCCAGGCTCCTGAATCCAGGGTGTCATGTCTGGTGTGTCCGGTCTGCTCGGTGGACAGGTGCCGGGCCTTCAGGCCGGCACGGCCTGGAAAGCCCGTGAAAAGTCGCAGCACGACTGGGCCAGCATGATCAAGGCCGATGTGAGCGTGCTGCGCACCTCGCCCTTGTACATGGCGACGTAGGGCACAGGGGGCAGGGCGGGCTCCACCTCGATGACCGACAGCATGCCCAGCTCTACCAGCGGGGCCATGCATTGACGCGGCAGGTAGCTGGCGCCAAAACCCGACAGGGTCAGGCTGGTGAGCGCGATCAGGTTGCTGACCACGATCGCGTCGGTGGTTTCGATGCCCTGATCACGCAGCCAGGTGTCATAAAGGCGGCCGGTGCCCGAGCTGTCGCCCTGCACCAGCAAAGGCACTTGTGCCAGTTGGTGCAGGCGGCTTGTGTCAGCGGGGACCAGGCCAGGCTTGGCCATCCAGGCGCTGTCGACGTGTCCCACCACCTTGGAGCGCAGGCGGGTGTCGGCAAACGCATCGGGCACCAGGATCAGGTCAAGCTCATCGGCCAGCAGCTTGTCGCGCAGCGGCAGGCTGCCGTCGACATCGGGCTCCAGCTTCACTTTGGGGTAGTGCTCTTGCACCAGGGCCACCAGGCGGGGTAGCCAGGTCATGGCGGTGAGCTCGGTCACGCCGATGCGCAGCCGCCGCTCAATCACTTCGGGCTTGGCAAACTGCTCCACCGCCAGGTCTCGCTCCCTCAGCAGCTTGCGCGCCAGCAAAAACATTTCTTCACCTTTCTCGGTCAGGCGGGCCGCACGCTGGCTGCGGTCGAACAGGGGGGTGTCGAACACCTGCTCCAGCTCATGCACCCGTTTGGACACGGCCGACTGCGTGGTGTGCAGCTTCTGGGCGGCCTGGGCAAAGCCCCCCAGCTGAACGATCCAATACAGGGCTTCGAGTTGCTTGAAGGTCATCATGGTGCGGGCGCGTATTCAAATCTCTTTATGGAATGTTAAAGCAGAACAAAAAATCGCTTTTTTTGAATTGAGGGGCGCACCAGAATTCACTCAACCGCCGTCGTCACCGTTGGCGGAGACCGAATCAACCACCCCGCCAGTTCCCTCGAATGGAGTCTCAGCACCATGAACCGCCTTGCCAAATTGCCACGGGCCCTGCTGCTCGGCGCAGCCTTTGTGTCCCTGCTTGCGTCTCAGGCCGCTTCGGCGCAGGACATTGACACGCTGCGCAAGATCAAGGACAGCGGGGTCATCCGCATCGGCAGCCGCGACAGCTCCATTCCGTTTTCCTATGTGGCCAAGGGTGGCAGCGATCCGATCGGCTTTTCCAATGACATCTGTCTGAAAATCGTCGATGCGGTGAAAGCCAGGCTCGGGTTGCCCGCGCTGCGGGTTGAGTACACCACCCTGACTTCGCTCAACCGCATGCCCCTGATGCAGAACGGCACGGTGGATCTGGACTGTGCCACCACCACCAACTCGGTGGCGCGCCAGCAGCTGGTGGCCTTTGCGCCCAGCCACTTCGTCGCGGGCATCACCGTGGCAGTCAAAAAAGACTCGGGCATCAACAGCCTGGCCGATCTGGCGGGCAAGACGGTGGCCACCGTGGCTGGCAGCACCTCGATCCAGCTGTTGCGGGCCTACAAACGGGCCGAGAACGTCGAAGTGCAAGAGATCACTGGCAAGGACACGGCCGACGCCTTCCTGCTGCTGGCCAGCGGACGTGCCGTCGCATATGTGCTGGACGACGTGCAGCTGGCCGGCCTGATCGCCACCGCACCGCGGCCGGGCGACTTCCGCATGCTGCACGACGTGGTGTTGCGCCAGGAGCCCTACGGCATCATGTACCGCAAGAACGACCCGCAATTCCAGGCGGTGGTCGACGATACCGTCACCCAGTTGATGAAATCGGGCGAGATCGAGCGCCTGTACGCCCGCTGGTTTACCCAGCCGATCCCGCCCAGCAACATCAATCTGAACTTCCCGATGACCGAGGCCATCCGCGAGGCCTATCGCAACCCCAGCAAGAAGGGGGTCTGAACATGACAAGCACGGCCGCCGCGTACCCTCGGGGGCTGCTGTTCCCGCCCGCGCTGATGCAGGCGGTGCGCGAGCGCTTTCTGCAGATTGAGCACGATCACCTGGGCCGCCCGCGCCTGTACTTTGACAACGCCGGCGGCTCGTTCCGGCTCAAGGCGGCCGTCGAGCGCTTTGCGCTGATCGATGCCGTGCCCGACAACACCGAGCGCATCCACCCGGTGGCGCGTGAGCTGCAGGCCATTCAGGCCGCGGGCACGGATGACTTCCGCATGATGCTACAGGCCGAAGGCGGCACCGTCTTCGCCGCGTTGACGGCATCGGCTGCCATGTTCGACATGGTTCGGGCCATTGTGCAGAACGTGCCCGGCGGCAATCTGGTGACCACGGTGCTGGAGCATCCATCCTCCTACGACGCCATGGAACGCTATGCCCGAGACACCGGGCGCGAACTGCGGGTGGCGCCCAGCAACCCGCTGACTGGCGGGGTGGATGTCGACGCCATCGTGGGCCTGGTGGACACCGACACGGTGTTGCTCAACGTGATCTATGCCTCCAACATTTCGGGGGCCAAGCTCGATCTTGAGCAGATCGTGGCCCGGGCGCGGGCCATCAAGCCCGAGCTCTACATCGTGGTCGATG
The DNA here is from genome assembly GCF_058791075.1 of Curvibacter sp. EU05-FHT14A10. Taxonomy (NCBI): domain Bacteria; kingdom Pseudomonadati; phylum Pseudomonadota; class Betaproteobacteria; order Burkholderiales; family Comamonadaceae; genus Curvibacter; species Curvibacter sp. EU05-FHT14A10. Next base: position 415,636 of record NZ_JBYTDE010000002.1, on the reverse strand, counting down.
CCGTGCAGCATGCGCCCCATGGGCTCATCGATTTGCGCAAAACCCCGGTGGATGGCATCAACCTGGCTCCTTACAAGTTTTTTGGCTGCCGCGGCTCGGGCCTGGCCTGGTTGTCTGATCGCGCCGCCTTGCTGCCCCACCACAAGCTGGCAGGCAAGAGCGCCAACTTCTGGGACCTGGGCAGCTCTTCGCCCTGGCAGTTTGCCGTGCTGAAGGAAGTGGCCGACTACGTGTGCTGGCTGGGCGAACAGGCCGCACAGGAACTGCCCGAGTGGCGGCCTGCGGCAGAGGCGACGCTGTCGCGTCGCGCGCTGTTCGAGGCCGGCATGGAGCGCATTGCGTTGCACGAGCGGGCCCTGCTGGCCCGACTGCTGCTGGGCAGCCAGGCGCAGCCCGGTTTGCGGGCCATGGCGGGCGTGCAGGTTTACCTGGACCATGACGACCTGACCCGCCGCGACCTCATCATTGCGTTGGGTGTGAACGGCCTGGACTGCACTCGTGCCGTGCACGAATACGGCTTGCGTGGCGTGACCGTCTACGAACGCAGTGTGGCCAGCCTGTATTCGCGCCGCATGCTGCAATCCCTCGGCCTGCAGGGCGCGGTGCGGGTCTCGCCTTTGCATTGCAACAGCCCTGCGGAGGTGGATGCGTTCTTGCGCATCACGCAAGAATTGGCGCAGAGCCAGCTTGGCGTGGGCTGAGGCCTCATGCCTGCTGTCTTGCACAGGCCTGAGCGCTTGATGGCTGGATGTCCTGAAATTTGATTTACATCAAATTCAGGGCCGACAGGGCTCGCCGTAGTTCCAATGGAGGAGGGGCAAATCGCCCGGTCTTGCCTACCATCCGTTGCATGTATGCGGGGTGTTCCGCATCGGCTCTGACAGGGGGACGGCATGCGCAAATTCAGTGACATGAAGATCGGGGTTCGCCTGAGCCTGGGCTTTGGCCTGCTCATGGTGATGATGATGGGCATGGCCCTGATCAGCGGATGGCGTTTCACGCAGGTGCGTGACATCAATCAACGCCTGGTCGACAAAGACTGGGCCAAGGTCGAGGCCATCCATGCGGTGGACGTGGGCACCCGGGCCAACGCGCGACGCACCATGGAACTGGTGCTTGGGGTCGAGGGGCCTCAGCGCGACATCCTCCGTGAGCGGATCGAGCACACCAAGCGCGACATCACCGAAGCCTTGGGAGCCCTGGATCGCCTGATCTACCGGGCTGAAGGTCGGGCCCTGATGCAGGCGTTGCAGCAGGCCCGCGAGCGCTATGTGGCTTCGTTTTCGCGCGTGATGCAATTGGTCGAAAGTGGCCAGCGCGAACAGGCCGCCACCTTGCTGCAACACGAGACGCTGCCGGCCCTTGATGCCCTGCAAGCCCCCATCAACCACCTCAATCGGCTGCAGAAGTCATTGGCTGACCTCAGCGCGCAGGAGGTACTGGAAGCCAGCAACGAGTCTCGCCTGCTGATGGCTGTGCTGGGCGGTCTGGGCTTGTTCTGCGGCGTCGGTCTGTCGGCTTGGCTGACGCGTGACATCACCGTTCCGATGGGACAGGCCCTGCTGCTGGCCCGGCATGTGGCTCAGGGTGACCTGAGCCGCCGCATCGAAACGACCCGCCGTGACGAGATCGGCCAGTTGCAGGCGGCACTGCACGAGATGAGCCGCAGCCTGCATCACGTGGTCAGTCAGGTCCGCGGTGGCACCGAGGCCATGGCCACAGCCACGCGCCAGATTGCCGCCGGCAACCTGGACCTGTCGTCGCGCACCGAAGAGCAGGCCAGCGCCCTGGAGCAGACCGCGGCCTCCATGGAACAGTTGGCTGCCGCCGTGCGGCAGAACGACGACAGCGGTTTGCGTGCCCACCGCCTGGCCGAGTCGGCTGCCAAGGTGGCGGTGCAGGGCGGCAAGGTGGTGGCCGAGGTGATTCAGACCATGGAGGCCATCGACAGCTCATCCAAGCGCATTGCCGACATCATCGGCGTGGTCGATGGCATCGCCTTCCAGACCAATCTGCTGGCACTCAATGCGGCGGTCGAGGCAGCCCGTGCCGGTGAGCAAGGGCGTGGCTTTGCCGTGGTGGCCAGCGAAGTGCGGCAACTGGCTGGCCGGGCAGCGGATGCGGCGCGCGAGATCCGGCACCTGATCGACACCTCGGTGGTCCATGTGGGCGCGGGCTGTGCCCAGGTTGAACGCGCCGGCAGCACGCTGGACGAAACCGTGGTCAGCGTGCGCCGGGTGGCGGACTTGATGCGTGAAATCTCGCTGGCCAGCCGCGAACAGAGCACCGGTATCGACCAGGTCTGCCAGGCGGTGGGCCAGATGGACCAGGTCACCCAGCAGAACGCCGCCCTGGTCGAAGAAGCGGCCGCGGCAACCCAGGCGCTGGAGCAGCAGGCCCAGTCCCTTGATGGCACGGTGCGGTTTTTCAAGCTCGCCTGAGGGCATGACACCGTCCGGCCCGCTTCAACCCAGGAGATCCTGAATGGCTTACTTTGAATGGGCCGACGATCTGGTGATCGACCACGGCCCCATCGACCGCGACCACCGGCATCTGGTCGATCTGGTCAATCAGTTGCACACCGCCACCAGCCAGGGGCGGGGGCGTGAGGTAGTGCAAGGGGTGCTTGATGCATTGCTGGCCTACACCCGAGACCACTTGAACCGTGAAGAGGCCCTGATGCGCAGCGTGGGGTTTCCGCACCTGGAGCAGCACCAGATCGGTCACGCCCATTTCATCGGCCAGCTCGAGGCATTGAAGCGGCAGTACGAGGCCGGCAGCATCACCGTGGCGTCGCAGCTGTCCAGTGTGCTGCGCGATTGGCTGTCGCTGCACATCCGGCGTTCTGACAAAGAGGCGCGGGCGTTTGTGCGGAAAAAGCCGGGGGCGTGAAGGCGTGAGCCGTGCAGAACGAGCTGGGGGCTCAATCCGCTGGGTGGTAGGGCGTGCCTCTCATCGCGGGCGTCCCCTGGCGTTGCGCTGAGTCAAGTCGTTGGCCGAATCGGCCCGACGCGATTCATGCGGGCGCCCATGTTCCCGCCTTCTCAAGCCGCTGTGCAGCGGCTCTCAGAACACTCTCGAAGGTCTGGGCCTGTGCTTTGACCGCTGCGCCACGGCGAGTCACAACGAAGAGCTCAAGGTGCACGGCTGGCTCTTCCAGCAACTCGACAGTCAGGCCATGCCGCAGACACTCGGCCATCACGATGGAGGGCACGACGGCGTGCCCCATGCCGGCTTCGACCATGGCGATCAAAGAACCCAGAAAGTTCATCGTCATGCGCTCCCCCGTGCGGGCCAGACGGCGCGGCAGGTGGCTTTCGATCACCGCCTGGATCGGGTTGTCGGCAGGCAGGCTCAGCAAGTTCACGTCGGCCAGGCTGCGCCAGGTCCGGCGACCTCGTTGGCTGGCAGATCCCACCCCCGGTGGGCTGATGCAGACCAGCCGGAAACGGCACAATGGCTCGCGCAGAAGGCTGGGGGCGGCCTTGACGAAAAAGCCCAGACCCAGGTCGGCCTCCCCCTGGATGACCGCGTCATGGACCGCCCCCACGGGAAGATCGGCCAAACGCATCCTCACGCCAGGGTGGTCGCGGCTGAATTCACCAAGGACCTGGGGCAACAGACTCGCGGCGACGATGGGGGTGGCCGCGATGTCCAGGCGTGAACGCAAGGCCTCCTCGGTGCCGCGCACGGCCTCACCCAGGCCATGCAATTCCTCAAGAATGCGTTCGGCCACCGGCACCAGGCGCAGACCGGCCTCGGTCAATGCCACCGAACGCGTGGTGCGCTCAAAGAGCTGGGCCCCAACCTGGCGCTCCAGCTCCTTGACGAGCATGCTCACCCCAGACGGTGACAAGTGCACGCTGTGGGCTGCCTTGGCAAAGTTCTGATGGCGGGTGATTTCCAAAAACGCCATGAGCTGGCGGCTGTCGACATTGATCAAAATTTTTGAAGAATTAAGCAGAATATTTCGTTTGATTTATATCAAAAAAGCGTTTGGAATCCATCCCGTCGTCAACCTTTGTCACACCATGTCCTCAAGCCCCGTTGTATTTGGCGAACTGTCTCGTCGTCAGGCCCTGCTGGCCGGGGCCTCCGCCCTGTTCCTGCCCCGGGTGGCCGCTGCAGCCGAAGCCCCTGGCCCGTCCACGATTCGGTTGGTGGTGCCTTTCACCCCCGGCACGGGCATCGACCTGATCGCCCGCCAACTGGCCGCGCCCTTGTCGGCCCGGCTCAAGTGCCAGGTCTACGTCGACAACAAGCCTGGTGCCTCGGGCAACATTGGCACCCAGGAGGTGATCCGGGCCACACCCGACGGCAGCACCCTTCTGGTGACCGTCAACACCCTGGTGATCAACCCCTCGCTTTACCCGAAACTCGGCTTCAACCCCTTGCAGGATCTGGCGCCGATCACCCTGACCAGCCGTGGTCAACTGCTGTTGGTGGTGGGAAGCAGCAAGAAGGTGGACTCTTTGGCCGGCCTGATCAGCTACGCCAAAAGCCATCCAGGCGAGCTCAACTACGGCTCACCAGGTGCCGGCACGCCCCATCACCTGGCCATGGAACTGCTCAAGGCCCGGACGAAGATCGCGCTGACCCATGTGAGCTACCGCGGCACAGCGCCTGCCCTCACCGAACTGCTGGGGGGGCAGATCGACCTGATGTTCCTGCCCATTCATGTGGCCCTGCAGCATGTCAAGAGCGGCAAGTTGCGCGCTTTGGCCATCAGCTCTGACCAATCCTCACGGTTGCTGCCCGAGGTGCCGCCCCTGCGCAGCCTCAACCTCGGCGACTTGAACGTGGACATGTGGTATGGGTTGCTCGGGCCGGCCGCCACCCCTCCGGCCTTCATCCAGCGTGTCAACCAGGAGGTCAAGGCCATCCTGGCGCAGCCCGATGTCAGCACGGCCTTCGAAAGCCAGGGCATGACCCCTGAATCCAGCAGCCCCCAATCCCTGCAGCAGATCATGCAAGCCGACGCCCGGCGCTGGGGCGACCTGATCCGTGAGCAGGGCATCACCGCCGACTGAGCTGGCATCGACCCGCAACAGCCTGGCCTACCCAGCGCTGACCCACAGAAAAACGCCAATCGAGAACAAGGACAAGAACATGGACACCGACATCATCATCGTGGGGGGAGGGCCCGTCGGCATGGGCCTGGCCATCGAGCTGGGACAGCGCGGCGTGGCCTGCACCGTGGTGGAGCGCCACCTGCAACCTCAGCCCATCCCCAAAGGGCAGAACCTGACCCAGCGCACCCTGGAGCACTTCCATGCCTGGGGCGCCGAGCCGGCCCTGCGGGCTGCGCGAACCATCCCGCCCACCTATGGCATCGGAGGGTTGACGGCCTATGGCACCCTGCTCGGGCCCTATGCCTATGACTGGCTGCAACGCGATCTGGTCAAGCCTTTCTACTTCACGGCCAACGAACGGCTGCCGCAATACGCCACTGAGGCGGTCATGCGCAGCAGGGTGGCCGAGATCCCGGGCATCCGGACCCTGTATGGCTGGGACGCCGACAGCGTGCTGCAAGATGCGGATGGCGTCAGTGTCATCGTGCGGCCCCGCGATGGGGGCGCCAGTCAGCAACTTCGTACCCCTTATCTCGTGGCCTGCGATGGTGCCCGATCCCGGGTTCGGGAGCAGGTGGGTATCCACCAGACCCGCACCGACCACGACAGCCTCATGGTGCTGCTCGTCTTTCGCTCGGCCCAGCTCAATCAGCGCATGCTGGAGCGCTACCCTGGCAAGTCCTATTTCAACGTGCTGCATCCTCAGTTGAAGGGCTACTGGAAGTTCTTCGGGCGTGTCGACTTGCAAGGTCAATGGTTCTTCCATGCCCCTGTGCCGGCCGGCACCACGGCGGACAACTTTGATTTCAAGGCCTATCTTCAGGAGGCCGTGGGCGAGTCCTTCGATGTCGATTTCGATCACATCGGCTTCTGGGATCTTCGATTCATGCTGGCCGACCAGTACCGCCAGGGGCGCGTTTTCGTGGCCGGTGATGCTGCGCACAGCCATCCGCCGTATGGGGGGTATGGCATCAATTCAGGTCTGGAAGACGCCCGCAATCTGGGCTGGAAGCTGGCCGCGCATCGGCAAGGCTGGGGCGGCGAGGCCCTGCTGGCGTCCTACGACGCGGAGCGTCGCCCCGTGTTCGCCTCCACGATCGAAGACTTCATTGCCCGCTCCATTGCCACCGACCGCGACTTTCTGGCCGCATTCGATCCTCAACAGGACCGGGCTGCCTTCGAGCAGGCTTGGCAGGCCCGCGCACAAGGGGCGGTGGGCGAGGTCCATGCCTTTGAGCCTCATTACGAAGGCTCCCCGCTCATCACGGGCGGGCCGAGCGCGGCCGCCTGCAGCGCCAAGGGCTCGCATCAATTCAAGGCCCGTGCAGGGCATCATCTGGCACCCGCTGCGCTGCCCGATGGGCGCAATGTGTTCGAGGCCCTGGGCAGCGGCTACACCTTGCTGGCCTTGGGGGCCGCCACCGAAGCCGTGCAGGCACTGCAAGACGCGGCCACCCGTGCAGGCCTGCCCCTGACGCTGATCGCAGCCCCGCGAGAGCAGGAGCTGATCCGCTACGAGGCGCCCCTGATCCTGGTGCGTCCCGATGCCTTTGTGGCCTGGGCTGGCGACAACGCCGAAGCACAGGCCCAGGCCGACGCCGTGATGACACGGTTGCGTGGCGCGTGAGCGCGCCCTCACTGCATCAGCGCTGACCCCGCCTGCTCCAGCGCCACGCCCTGCACCGGCCAGCGGGCGGCCAGCACCAGCAATTGCTGGCGCAGCGCTGTGATCCAGGCGCTTTGCCGCATGGCCTGGGCCACGGCGTCGCGCACCTGTTCGAACTCGGGGTGCTGGCCGGGCTCTCGGGCCAAGACCTCCACCACATGCAGGCCGAAGCGCGAATGCACCAGGCGTGGCAGCACCCCCACGTGGGCCCGGTCGGCGTCCTGGCCCAGCAGTTCCCGGGCCAGTTCGGGGGCGCAATCGGCTTCGCTCAGCCAACCCAATTCGCCCCCATGCTGTCCGCTGGGGCAATTCGACAGGGCGGCGGCCTGCTCGGCAAAGTGTTGCGGCTCTGCGCGCAGGCTCAGCAAGGCCTGCTCGGCGCGACCGCGCAGCGCCTTGACATCGGTGCCCGGGGTGACCGCAAACAGGATGTGGCGGGCCTGCACCCGCTCGCCCACGGCATAGCGGGCGCGGTGTGCGGCATGGTAGCGGCGGCAGGCCGCTTCGTCGGGGTCGGGTACTTGAAGGTTCTGCTCCAGCCACTGGTCGATGGCATCGGCCGCGGCCTCGCTGAGCACGCCGTCATGGGGGGCCGGGTCGCTGTCGGGCAACAGGCCGTCGGCCATGGCCGCGAGGCGCAGCAGGGCCACGCGGGCACGCTGGTGCCGTTCGGCCTCGCTGAGGTCGTTGCGGTCCTGGTCCAGGCGCTGGCCGGCCACGCTCAGGGGGAGGGGCTGTGGGGTGGTGGGTGTCATGGGGCGTTCCTTGATCAAAAGCTCGCCGGCTCAAAGGCCGATCTTGCGGCTGCGCACGATCTGCCAGGGGCGGGCCACATAGCCGGCCGAGGCAAAGCCGCTCCACACATGCACCAGGCGGGTGAACGGGAAGAGGGCGAACAGGCTCATGCCCATGAACATGTGCAGCTTGAACACCGGCGATACGCCCGCGATCAGGCTGGCTGCATCGCCCTGGAAGGTGACGATGTGCCGTGCCCAGGCCATCAGCAGCAGCATGGTGGCGCCATCGCTGTGCTGCAGCGACAGCGGCACGGTGGACAGGCCCAGCAACAGGGTGGCCAGCAGCCAGAACAGCACCACGAAGTCGCGCTTGCGCGAGGTGGCGCGCACCCGGGTGTTGCCCAGGCGGCGGCGGATCAGCAGCAGCAGGCCCACCAGACCCAGGCTACCGAGGGTGCCCCCGGCCACCACGGCCAACAGCTGCTTCTGCGCCGGGCTCACGCCCAGGGCGTGCACGATCTCGGGCGGCGTCAGCATGCCGAACAGGTGACCGAAGAACAGGCCGATCACCCCCACGTGGAACAGGTTGGAGCCCCAGCGCAGGCTGCCTGAGGCCAGCATCTGGCTGGATTCACTGCGCCAGCTGTACTGCTCGCGGTCGAAGCGGATCAGGCTGCCCAGCAGAAAGATCACGCCACAGAGGTAGGGGTAGATGCCGAAGACGAATTGATGGCTGAGGCTCATGACAAGGCTCCTCGTGTGGGGGCAGCCCCGGTGCGGGGCATGAAATGGATGGGCTGGCTGTCGCCAGGCTTTTGCTGGCCCGGGCTGCTGCAGCCGGCAAAGGCTTCGGGCTCGGCCCAGCTGTCGTCCATGGCGGGTTCGGCCACCAGGGGGCGCGCCACCAGGGCTTGCCCTCCCAGCTCCAGCACAGCGGCCACAGCCTGGGCATAGGCGCTCTGGCGGCCCTCCAGGGCGTCGTGCACGCTGTTGAGGATGTGGGCAAACTCGCCAATGAAGTCGCAGCAGGCCTCTGGTGGCAGGGTGGAGGCGAACTCCAGGACCACCGGCAGGTAGTCAGGCAGCTCGCCGTCACTGCGGGCCGGGTCCAGGTAAAGGCCGCCTTGCTCGTAGGTCTGCAGCAGGTCGATCATGGCCGGGCCCCGGTCGCGCGAGTCACCGTGCACGTGCTCAAACAGGTGCAGCGAGGTGGCCCGCCCACGGTCGAACAGGTCGACATAGTCGCCTTCAACCTCCAGCGGGTGGTTTTGCAGCAGGGCCTGGGTCAGGGCCAGCAGCCCGGCTCGGCGCTCGGTCGACAGCGCCGCATCAGTTTGCAGCGCGGCCTCGATCTCTGGCAACACCTGCCGCAAGGTGGCGTCGGGGTAGGTCAGCAGATGAGCCAGGGCGCGCAGGCTGCGGGCCCGGGGGTTGGACGCCGGGGTCGCAGGGGGCGCTGGATGGTGGGGCGTGTTCATGCTCATTCCTCTGCCTTGATCGGGATGGTGCGCTTCTTTTTGCCACCGAACAGGCTGGTGTCGCTGGCGCCGTCCGAGCAGCCGTTGCCGAACGAGAAGCCGCAGCCGCCGCGCACATCGAAGGTGTTCTCGGCGTACTCGCGGTGGGTGCTGGGGATGACAAAGCGGTCTTCGTAGTTGGCGATGGCCATGATGTCGTACATGTCCTGCACCGTGGCGGCGTCCAGGCCGACCTGGTTCAGCACCGCGGTGTTCTCCACCTGGTCCACATGGCGCGAGCGCATGTAGGCCCGCATGGCCAGCATGCGTTCCAGCGCCCGCATCACGGGGCCGGTGTCGCCTGCGGTCAGCAGGTTGGCCAGGTATTGAACGGGGATGCGCAGCTGGTTCACATCCGGGATCTCGCCGTTCACACCCAGATCGCCCGAGTTGGCGGCGGCCTGGATGGGCGACAGCGGGGGCACATACCAGACCATGGGCAGGGTGCGGTATTCGGGGTGCAGAGGCAGGGCCACCTTCCAGTCGACGGCCATCTTGTAGACCGGGCTGTTGCGCGCCGCGGTCAGCCAGGCTTCGGGCACGCCGTCACGGCGGGCCTGCTCGATCACGGCCGGATCGTGCGGGTCGAGGAACACGTCGAGCTGGGCCTGGTACAGGTCGCGGTCGTGTTCGGTCTGGGCCGCCTGCTCGATGCGGTCGGCGTCATACAGCAGCACGCCCAGGTAGCGGATGCGGCCCACGCAGGTCTCGGAGCACACGGTGGGTTGACCGGCTTCGATGCGGGGGTAGCAGAAAATGCACTTTTCGGCCTTGCCGCTTTGCCAGTTGTAATAGATCTTTTTGTACGGGCAGCCCGACACGCACATGCGCCAGCCGCGGCACTTGTCCTGGTCGATCAGCACGATGCCGTCTTCCTCGCGCTTGTAGATTGAGCCCGAGGGGCAGCTGGCCACGCAGGTCGGGTTCAGGCAGTGCTCGCACAGGCGCGGCAGGTACATCATGAAGGTGTTCTCGAACTGCCCGTAGATGTCCTTCTGGATCGCGTCGAAGTTCTTGTCCTTGCTGCGCTTGTTGAATTCGCCGCCCAGGATCTCCTCCCAGTTCGGGCCCCATTCGATCTTCTCCATGCGCTGCCCGGTGATCAGGCTGCGCGGGCGCGCCGTGGGCGGTGCCTTGGACTTGGGCGCGCTTTGCAGGTGTTCGTAGTCGAAGGTGAAAGGCTCGTAGTAGTCGTCGATCTCGGGCAGGTTGGGGTTGGCAAACAGGCGCATCAACAGCTTGAGCTTGCCGCCCTGGCGGGGCTCGATGCGGCCGTCGGCCTTGCGCACCCAGCCACCGTTCCATTTGTCCTGGTTTTCCCATTCCTTGGGGTAGCCGATGCCAGGCTTGGTCTCGACGTTGTTGAACCAGGCGTATTCCACGCCGGGGCGGTTGGTCCAGACGTTCTTGCAGGTCACCGAACAGGTGTGGCAACCGATGCATTTGTCCAGGTTCAGGACCATGCCGATTTGGGCTCGGATCTTCATGCGTGTGCTCCTTGGGTGGTTTCGCCGTCGAGCCAATCGACCCGGGCCATCTTGCGCACCACCACGAACTCGTCGCGGTTGGTGCCTATCGTTCCGTAGTAGTTGAAGCCGTAGCTGAGCTGGGCGTAGCCACCGATCATGTGGGTGGGCTTGAGCACGATGCGGGTCACCGAGTTGTGGATGCCGCCGCGCGTGCCCGTGATCTCCGAGCCCGGGGTGTTGATGATCTTTTCCTGGGCGTGGTACATCATCACCATGCCGTTCTTCACCCGCTGGCTGACCACCGCGCGGGCCGCGATGGCACCGTTGGCGTTGAACAGCTCGACCCAGTCGTTGTCCACGATGCCGGCGCTCCTGGCGTCGTCCTCACTGAGCCAGACCACTGGCCCGCCACGGTTCAGCGTGAGCATCAGCAGGTTGTCCGTGTAGGTCGAGTGGATGCCCCACTTCTGGTGCGGCGTGATGAAGTTCAGCGCGATCTCGCGGTGCCCGTTGGGCTTCAGGCCCTGCACTTCGGCCAGGGTCTTCAGGTCCACCGGCGGCCGGTAGCTGACAAAACCTTCCCCGAAGGCCCGCATCCAGGGGTGATCCTGGTAGAACTGCTGGCGACCGGTCAGGGTGCGCCATGGGATCAGTTCATGCACATTGGTGTAGCCGGCGTTGTAGCTGACCTTCTCGCTCTCCAGTCCCGACCAGGTGGGCGAGGAGATGATCTTGCGCGGTTGGGCCTGGATGTCGCGGAAGCGGATCTTCTCGTCCTCGCGGTGCAGGGCCAGGTGGGCGTGTTCACGCCCGGTCTGTTTTGACAGGGCCTCCCAGGCCTTCACGGCCACATGGCCGTTGGTCTCGGGGGCCAGCATCATCACTACCTCGGCCGCGTCGATGTCGGTGTCGATCGAGGGTCGGCCCTGACTCACGCCGGCTTCACGCACCGTGCCGTTGAGCTCGCCCAACTGGCGCACCTCGTCCTGGGTGTTCCAGCCGATGCCCTTGCCGCCATTGCCCAGCTTGTCCATCAGCGGGCCCAGGGCGGTGAAGCGGCGGTAGGTGTTGGGGTAGTCCCGTTCGACCACCGTGATCTGCGGGGCGGTCTTGCCGGGGATCAGGTCCACCTCGCCGCGCTTCCAGTCGCGCACATCGAAGGCTTGGGCCATCTCGCCCGGGGTGTCGTGCATGATGGGTGTCAGCACCACTTCTTTTTCCACCCCCAGGTGGCCCACGCACACTTCGGAGAACTTCTTGGCAAAGCCCTTGTAGATGTCCCAGTCCGAACGCGCCTCCCAGGCCGGGTCCACGGCGGTGGACAGCGGGTGGATGAAGGGGTGCATGTCGCTGGTGTTGAGGTCGTTCTTCTCGTACCAGGTGGCCGTGGGCAGCACGATGTCCGAGTACAGGCAGGTGGTGCTCATGCGGAAGTCCAGCGTCACCAGCAGGTCGAGCTTGCCCTGGGGAGCCTCGGCGTGCCAGCGCACCTCTTGCGGCCGCGCTTCATCGCTGCCCAAAGCTTTGCCCTGCACGCCGTGGGTGGTGCCCAGCAGGTGCTTGAGGAAATACTCATGCCCTTTGCCGCTCGAACCCAGGATGTTGGAGCGCCACACAAACATGTTGCGCGGCCAGTTGGCCGGGTCGTCCGGGTCTTCGCAAGACATCTGCAACGCGCCGTTCTTCAGCGCGTCGACCACATGGTCCTTGGCGTCCAGCCCCTGGGCGCTGGCATCCCGGCACACCTGCAGTGGGTTGGTCTTGAGTTGGGGTGCGCTGGGCAGCCAGCCCATGCGTTCGGCGCGCACGTTGTAGTCGATCATGCTGCCGCCGAACTGGCTCTTGTCGGCCAGCGGCGACAGCACCTCTTCCACCCCCAGCTTTTCGTAGCGCCACTGGTCGGTGTGCGCGTAGAAGAAGCTGGTCGAGTTTTGCTGCCGCGGCGGGCGTGACCAGTCCAGTGCGAAGGCCAGCGCCGTCCAGCCGGTCTGCGGGCGCAGCTTTTCCTGCCCCACATAGTGGGCCCAGCCTCCCCCGGATTGGCCGATGCAGCCGCACATCATCAGCATGTTGATGATGCCGCGGTAGTTCATGTCGCTGTGGTACCAGTGGTTCATGGCCGCGCCGATGATGACCATGGACTTGCCCCGGGTCTTGTCGGCGTTGTCGGCAAACTGGCGCGCCACGGTCAGCACCTGGTGGCGCGGCACGCCGGTGATCTGCTCCTGCCACGCCGGGGTGTAGGGCAGGTTGTCGTCGTACGAGGCAGCGCCGTCGTCCACCAGGTCGCCGGCCGCATTGCGCAGGCCCCGGTGCACGCCGTAGCTGGCCACCTGCAGGTCGAACACCGTGGCCACCCAGACTTCGCGTGGCACACCGTCTTGCTGCACCAGCACGCGTTGCATGGGCACGTTGCGCAGCAGCACGTCACCTTGTTTGTTGGCGGTGAACTGGGGCGACTCGATGCCGCCAAAGTAGGGGAAGGCCACCTTGTTCACGCTGCTCGTGGCTGGGGTGCTGCCACCGGCCCCTTCCAGCACCGAGAGCTTGAGCTGCACCGGCCGGCCCTCGGTGCCTTCGCGGCTCTCCAGGTTCCAGCGGCCCTGGTCGGGTCGGCCTTCGGCGCCCCAGCGGAAGCCGATCGAACCCTGCGGCTGCACCACCTGGCCTTCATCGTCCCAGGCCAGGGTCTTCCAGTCGGCGTTGGCCGTGGCGGCACTGGCGCTGAGGTCGCTGGCGCGCAGGTAACGGCCCGGCACCAGGGCGCGACCGGCCGGGGTGTCCTGCTCCTGCAGCATCACCAGCATGGGCAGATCGGTGTAGCGGCGCGCGTAGTCGTCAAAGTAGGCGCTGCGCTTGTCGAAGTAGAACTCTTTCAGGATCACATGGCCCATGGCCATGGCCACAGCGGCATCGGTGCCCTGCTTGGGGTGCATCCACAGATCGGCGAGCTTGGAGATCTCGGCGTAGTCGGGCGTCACGGCCACGGTCTTGGCGCCCTTGTAGCGCACCTCGGTGAAGAAGTGCGCGTCGGGGGTGCGCGTCTGCGGCACATTGGAGCCCCAGGCGATGATGAAGGTCGAGTTGTACCAGTCGGCCGATTCGGGCACGTCGGTCTGCTCGCCCCAGACCTGCGGGCTGGCGGGCGGCAGGTCGCAGTACCAGTCGTAGAAGCTCATGCACACGCCCCCGATCAGGCTCAGGTAGCGGCTGCCGGCGGCATACGACACCATCGACATGGCCGGGATCGGCGAGAAGCCGATGATGCGGTCAGGGCCGTGGGCCTTGATGGTGTACACGTTGGCTGAGGCAATGATCTCGTTGACCTCGTCCCAGCTGCTGCGCACAAAACCACCCAGGCCGCGCTGGGTCTGCCAACTGCGGCGCACCTCGTCATTGGCCATCAGGGTGGCCCAGGCGTCCACCGGGCTCTTGGCCACGGTGCGGGCGGCACGCCAATGCTTGAGCAACTCGCCCCGCACCATGGGGTGCTTGACGCGGTTGGCGCTGTACAGGTACCACGAATAGCTGGCGCCGCGGGCGCAGCCGCGCGGCTCGTGGTTGGGCAGGTCGGGGCGGGTGCGCGGGTAGTCGGTCTGCTGGGTCTCCCAGGTCACGATGCCGCCTTTGACATAGATCTTCCACGAGCATGAGCCCGTGCAGTTCACGCCGTGGGTCGAGCGCACGATCTTGTCGTGTTGCCAGCGGTTGCGGTAGGCGTCCTCCCAGGTGCGGTCTTCACCGGTGGTGACGCCGTGGCCGTTGGAAAAGGGTTCGCGGGCCTGGGCAAAAAAGCTCAGTCGGTCCAGAAAATGACTCATGGAATGGCTCCGTTGGGGTCGGTTCGGGGGGCGTGCTCAGCAGGGCACATCGGCATCGCGGCGGGCGTAGAACCACCAGGTGGCCACGATGCACAGCAGGTAAAAGACGATGAAGGTCAGCAGCGCCAGCTCAGGGCCGCCGGTGCTGGCGATCGACGAGCCATAGCTCTTGGGAATGAAAAAGCCGCCATAGGCCGCCACGGCGGCGCTGAAGCCCAGCACGGCGGCCGATTCGGTGTTGCCTTCCTTGACGGCCTGGGCCTGGGCCAGTTCGTCGTTGCGCGGTGCGCGGCGGGTCTTCAGGTCGATGAAGATCACCGGGATCATGCGGAAGGTGGAGCCATTGCCGACCCCAGTGGTGAAGAACAGCACCAGGAACATCAGGAAAAAGCCCGTGAAGCTGCCCTCGGCCGGGCCCCAGGGCAGGGCCAGGCTGCTGCCCGTGCCCTTGGGCAGGAAGAACAGCACCCCGACCACGGCCAGGGCCATCACCACGAAGTTCCACAGCGTGACGCGGGCGCCGCCCAGTTTGTCGGCCAGCCAGCCGCCCACGGGGCGGATCAGGGCCCCCACCAGCGGTCCCATCCAGGCGTAGGCCAGCGGGTTCACGTCCTTGAACTGCGACTTGATGAGCAGCGGAAAGCCGGCGGCATAGCCGATGAACGAGCCGAAGGTGCCCAGGTACAGCAGGCACATCACCCAGTTGTGCCGGTTGCGGAAGATGGCCGCCTGTGCCGCGAAAGAGGCCTTGGCGTCGGCGATGTCGTTCATGAAGAACCAGGCGGCCACGGCGGTCAGCGCAATCCACGGCACCCACACGAAGGCGGCATTCTGCGCCCACACGTCGACCACCTGGCCCGCCTTGCTGATGTGTTGGGGCTCGCCGCCGAGCACACCGAACACGCCCACCGAGATGATGATGGGACTGAGAAACTGCACCACCGACACCCCCAGGTTGCCCAGGCCGGCGTTCACGCCCAGCGCCGAGCCCTTGCGCTCTTTCGGGAAAAAGAAACTGATGTTGGCCATCGACGACGAGAAATTGCCGCCGCCCAGGCCGCACAGCAGGGCCAGCATCAGCATGGTGGGGTAGGGCGTGTTGGGGTCTTGCACCGCGATGCCGATGCCGATGGCGGGCAACAGCAGCGAGGCGGTGGAGATCGCTGTCCAGCGCCGCCCGCCCACCAGGGGCACCATGAACGAGTAGAAGATGCGCAGCGTGGCGCCCGACAGGGCCGGTGCCGAGGCCAGCCAGAACAACTGGTTGGTGGAGTACTTGAAGCCCATCAGGGGCAGGTTCACGGCCACCACGCTCCACAGCTGCCAGATGGCAAAGGCCAGGAACAGGGCCGGCACCGACAGCCACAGATTGAGCTTGGCGATGGCCTGGCCCTGCGAGGCCCAGAAGGCCTTGTCTTCCGGGGTCCAGACCGCCAGGGTCTTGCCGGGGCGGGCGCGCTGGGGCGCCACGGTCTTGCTTGACATGGGGATTCCTTTTGAAGGGGTTGTCGGGGGGGGGCTGCTCAGGCCGGGTTGCCGCGCAGCACGTCGCGGCTGCGCACTTCGGTGAAGTACATCCAGATCAGCGAGACCCAGACCACGCCGTAGAGCAGCATGAAAGCGCTGGAGCGCACGCCCGTGAGGTCGAGCAGCACGCCGAACAGGATCGGCAGCACAAAGCCGCCCAGGCCACCGGCGAGGCCCACCACGCCCGAGATGGCGCCGATGTTGCCGGGGTAGTCATCGCTGATGTACTTGAACACGCTGGCCTTGCCGAAGGCAAACGCAATGCCCAGGGTGAACATCAGGGCCGTGAAGCTGTAGACGTTGAGCCCGATGTGGAAGCTGCGCACCCCGTTGACGGTGGTGATGCTGAAGTCGGTCTGCGGGTAGCTCAGCAGGAACAGGCAGATCCAGCTCACCCACAGCACCCACCAGGTGATCTGGTGCGCGCCGTGCTTGTCAGACAGGTAGCCACCGATGGCGCGCAGCACGCCCCCGGGCAGCGAGAAGCAGGCGGCCAGCAGGGCGGCCCAGCGGATGTCCAGGCCATACTCGCCCACGTAGTACTGCACCATCCACAGGCTCAGGCCCACATAGCCGCCGAACACGATGCTGTAGTACTGGCAGTACTTGAGCACGCGCGGGTCCTTCAGCGTCTTGAGCTGTTCGCCCCAGCTGGTCTTGCTGGCCACCAGGTGGCTGGGGTCGCTGGCGCTGCCGAACCAGAACAGCACGGCCACGCCAAGCATGATGGCGGCATACACCTGCGGCACCACCGCCCAGCCAAAGGCCACGATCAGGGCCGGGGCCACAAACTTGTTGACGGCGGCACCCGAGTTGCCGGCGCCGAACACGCCCATGGCAAAGCCCTGCTGGTGCTTGGGGAACCAGCGCGCCACGTAAGGGGTGCCCACCGAGAACACGCCACCGGCCAGGCCCACGAACAGGCCCAGCACCAGGAACTGCCAGTACTGGGTGGCGTAGCTCATGAGCCAGATCGGCAGCACGCAGGCCAGGAGGGTGCCCATCATCACGATGCGCCCGCCAAAGCGGTCGGTCCACACCCCCAGGGGCACACGAACCAGCGAACCCGTGAGCACCGGCATGGCCGTCAACAGGCCGAATTCGGTGGCGTTGAGGCCCAGGGTCTTGCGGATCGGGATGCCGATGACGCCGAACATCATCCAGACCATGAAGCACACCGTGAAGGCGAGCGTGCTGACGGTCAGTACCGAAAGCGCTTTGCCGCGTGAAGACATGGGGGAACCTCCTTTTGAGTGGTCCCCAGTGTCAAAAAATCAGTGCGCCGTGAACATCCTGCATCCGGGCAGGCACCATCCTCCGAAAGGAGTAGCCCGAGCGTCAGCTTTGATCTGGATCAGTCACGGCGTACACCGCGGCCTGCACCCGTGAGCTCAGGTTGAGCTTGCGGAAGATGTGTTGCACGTGGATCTTGACCGTGGTCTCGGCGATCTTGAGGGTGCGAGCAATCTCTTTGTTGCTGGCGCCACGCGCGATCTCGCGCAGAATCTCGCGCTCGCGGGGCGACAGCTTGGACGCTGCCAGCGCCGATTCGGACGGGCGCACCTGCGGCTCAGGGGGGGGGGCCTCAGCAGGTTCAGCGTTGAAGTCTGGCGCCGGGGCTGCCGCCACGGCCTGCCGGTAGGCGGCAAACAATTTGCCCGTCATCTCGGGCGAGACCACCGACTGGCCCTCGCGCACCCGGCGGATCGAGGCCACCAACTCGTCGCCATCCACCGTCTTGAGCAGGTAGCCGCTGGCGCCACGCGCCAGGGCCTGCGACAGGTCTTCGGCATCCTCGCTCACCGTGAGCATGATGACCTGGGGCGTGGGCGACAGCGCCATCAACTGGGGCAGCACATCGACCCCGTGCACGCCGGGCAGGTGGTTGTCCAGCAGCACCACCTCGGGCGCGTGCTGGGCGGCCAGCTTCAGGGCTTCGCCCGCATCGGTGGCTTCGGCCACCACCTGCAGGCTGGGCTGCTGAGACAGCAAGGCCACCAGGCCGCGACGGAACAGTTTGTGGTCGTCGACCACCAGCAGTCGGATCGGAGGAGGCAGGGTCATGTCACAGGGGCTTCGTGGGTCTGGGCCGCAGCAGGCTGCGGATTCTGAGGCAGGCGCAAGGTCACGCAGGTGCCCTGGTGGCCCGATTCGAGGGTCAGTTGCGCGCCGATGCGTTCGGCACGCTCGCGCATGATGCGCAGTCCCACATGGGTGCCATCGGGCGGGCCGCCCCGGGCGTCAAAGCCCAGGCCATCGTCGCGGATGGCGACTCGCCATTGCGGGTGGGTGTCGACACACACCTCGACCTGGCGGGCGTGGGCATGCTTGCGGATGTTGGACAACGCCTCCTGCACGATGTGCAGCACCTGCACCTGTACATCGGGCGCAATCGGCAGGCCTTCGCCGTGGATGGACAGGCTGGGCCGGATGCCGGCCTGCAGCTCGAACTTGGAGAGGGTCTCGCGCAGTGCGGGCTCCATGTCCTCGGCATGGGTGTTGGTGCGAAAGTGCAGCAGCAGTTCGCGCACATCGCTGTAGCTTTCGCGGATGCCGGCGTCCAGCTCATCGAGGGTGGCCTCGACGGCCGCCGGGCGCGAGTCGTTCATGGCGCTGCGCAGCAACTGCATCTGGATCTTCAGAAAGGCCAGTGACTGGGCGATGGAGTCGTGAAGCTCGCGTGCCAGCATCTGGCGCTCGTCGGCCACGGCTGATTCGCGCGCCAGTGCGGCGCTGCGCAGGTTTTCCATGGCCCCTGCCAGGTGGCTGGCAAGGGCTTCGAACAGGCTGCGCTCCTCAGGGCCCAGCACCGTGTCGTGGCGGTAGAAGAGTTCAATCTCGCCCAGCACCCGCTGGTGCCAGGTCAGGCTGACCGTCACCAGGGTTCTGAAGCCGGCGCGCTCGCAATGCTGCTGCACCCGCTGGCTGGCACCGTCGGGTGGGGTCAGCCGCGCCGCATCCAGGATGGGGATCACCTTCAGTGGCTGGGCCATTGCGCGTTCGGACGATGCGCCACACAGGCAGTCCCCGGTGAGCACGCAGTGCTCTTCTTCCACCATCACCTTGGGCAGGCAATCGCTGGCCAGCAGCACATAGCGCTGGTTGGCCTCGTCTGACCAGCGAATGGCCACCGCGTCGGCCTCCGCAATGCTGCGCAACTGGCGTGAAAACCCCTGGGCCAGGGCTTGCAAGGTGTCCGCCTGGGCCACAAAGGTGGCGGTCTCGTACAGGGTGCGCAGGCGTTGCTGCTCCAGTTGCAGGCGGGCCGTCTTCTCTCGTACCTTGCCTTCCAGCCCGCTGTAAAGGTCTTGCAGGCGCTCAGCCATGCGGTTGAAGCCTTCGGCCAGGGCGCCCAGTTCGTCGTGGCTGGCCACCTGGACGCGGGTGCCGAAGTCGCCCTGCTCGATGCGGCCCAGGCTGCGCTGCAGTCGGCGCACCGGGTCCAGCACCAGCACATGGCCCACGTACAACAGCACCAGGGCACTGAGCAGGGCCAGCGACATCATCACCAGCTGCAGCGTGCGCAGCAGGGTGGTCCATTGCGCCAGGTGCAGCTCGATGGCCGAGACAAAGCTGTCCACCTCATGCACAAAGTCGTCCACCTGCAGGCTCAGCCCGGGGCCAGGTCGCTGGACGGCCAGTTCACCGGCCAGCTCGCGCAGGGGTTGCCAGCGCCGCTGCACCAGCTCGAAATGGGCCCTTGTGTCCTGGTCCCAGGGCACGGCCAGGGGGCGGGCGGGGTCACCGTCGCGCAGCAGGCTCAGGCTGGCGTCAAAGTCCTGCAGTTGGCCTTGCACCTGCTGATTCAGCTCGGCCCGGCCCGTGTCGGGCACCGGGGTCTGCAGGCGCAGGGCCAGCCGGTAGCTTTGCATGCGCATGCGCCCGGCTTCGTTGACGGCGGCGGCACCGCCCTCCAATTGCCAGGTCACCCACAGCGTGAGCCCGACCGAGGCCAGCGCCAGCACCAGGCACAGCCCGCCGATGCCCATCAGCTTGGAAGCCAGGCCCAGGCCCGAGAGGCGGGCGCGCAGCCGGACCCGTGCCGGGTCTGAGGCTGGCATCGGTTCTGGCTCCAAGGGCTCCGGCGGCAGGCTCAATCCATTCTCCAATCGTTTGCAGCATGAATTGTGCGCTTGGGTGATTTGGTGATGTCCTTCATCCGCCGGTTTGCGCCATGAATCGCATCACATGCTGGGGTTGCTCTTGAAACACATGGCGCTCGGGCTTTGCCGCGATGCCCGCATGAAGCGCCTTCAACAACTCGGCGTCGCTGGCACCGGCCCGCAGCATCGGGCCCAGCGGCACCCGGTCGTTCTGCCCCAGGCAAAGGTAAAGGGTGCCGTCCACCCCCAGGCGCACGCGGTTGCAGGTGGCGCAGAAGTGCTGCGACAGGGGCGTGATCACGCCCAGGCTGGCGCGACCGTCCGGGCTGGCCCAGTAGCGTGCGGGGCCCCCGCCCTGGCCCATCACGCAAGGCAGCAGGCCGTGCTGTTGCGCCAGGCTTTGGCCCAGGGCACTGAGGTCGGGCGGCGCCACAGCCTGGCCGGTGGTGCCCATGGGCATGGGCTCGATCAGCCGCAACACATGGCCATGGGCCATGGCGAAGGCCAGCACGCTCTCCACCTCGTCGAGGTTCACGCCCGGTTGCACCACCATGTTGAGTTTGATGGGGCTGAAGCCTGCGGCCTGGGCCGCCTGCAGGCCCTCCAGCACGCTGCCCAGCGCGTCACGTCCGGTGATGCGGGCAAAACAGCCCCGGTCCAGGGTGTCCAGGCTGATGTTGAGGCGCTGCAGGCCGGCTTCGCGCAATTCGCGGGCCAGCCGGGCCAGTTGGGTGCCGTTGCTGGACAAGGACAGATCGCGCAGGCCCGGCAAGGCCGCGATGCCGCGCACCAGCCCGGTCAGGCCGCCCCGCAGCAGCGGCTCACCGCCGGTGAGTCGCACCTTGGACACGCCGCTGCGCACAAACAGGCCCAGCAGGCGCAGCAGCTCGGGCGGGCGCAGCCAGTGGGCCGGCTCTTCGTAGCCATTGAAGCCTTTGGGCAGGCAATAGGTGCAGCGCAGATCGCACCGGTCGGTGATGGAGACGCGCAAATAATCGATGCGCCGCCCGAAGGTATCGACCAGGGCCGGCAGGAGGGGATCAGACATGGTGCTTGACTGTAGGCATGACGGGGGCTGCGCGCCATTACCCGGAAGGAGGATGGTCTGGACCACTGCGCCCCGGGGCCTGGGGTATCACGCCACCAGGTTGGCGGGGCGAAGGGCGCCCAACATCCAACGCATCAGATCCTGCACCGGGCGGATGTGCGAGCCAAACGGCAGGCGTCCGGCACCTCTGAAAAACAAGCCCTTGCCCGGGTCCCCGCGCAAGGCATGACCCAGGGCCCGGTCGATGCAGAACTGGCCCACGTTGGCGTCGCCGTCGCGCAGGCCACAGTGGGCCAGGCAGTCAAAGGCCAGGGTGCAGCGTGGCTTGGGATGGGCCGCCGCCTTCAGGCGGGGTTCGAGGCGCAGGTACTTGTCGAGCCAGGGCGTGCGCACGGCGCGGGCGGGCAGGCCGGCCACGCTGGTGAACTCCACCAGGTCTTCGGGCCGGGCCTGAGCCAGGATGTGCTTGAACGCGAGATCCGCATCGCACTCTTCGGTCACGGCAAAGGCGGTGCCCATTTGCACTGCGGCGGCGCCCATGGATTGCCAGCGACGCAGTTCCTCCTGACTGCCGATGCCCCCGGCCACGATCAGGGGAATGTCGCGCTCCAGGCCGGCACTCTGGAAAAAGGCCTGCACCTGGGGCAGCACCACGTCGAAGTCAAAGCGGGCGTCTTGCAGGTCGGCCACTCGGGCCGCGCCCAGGTGCCCGCCGGCCAGCCGGGGGTGCTCGATGATGATGGCGTCAGGCAGGCGGCCCTTTTTGTCCCATTTGCGCACCAGCAACTGCACGCCCCGGGCGTCCGACAGGATGGGGATCAGGGCGGTCTGCGGGTGCTCGCGCGCCAGGTCGGGCAGGTCGAGCGGCAGCCCGGCGCCCACCACCAGGGCATCCACCCCGCAGGCCAGCGCCTGGCGGACGTAGGCCTCGTATTCGCTGAGGGCCTTCATGACATTGACGGCAATCACGCCCTGACCCCCGGCCACTTCGCGGGCCCGGCGGATTTCGCGCGCCAGCGCCTCCAGGTTGGCGGCATCGATGCGTTGCTTGGCATCGGGTTCGTGTTCAAGATGCCGGGTCTGCTCAAACAGATCGGCATGTTTGCGCCGCAGATCGACCGATGAAATCGTGCCCATTGCGCCCAAGCGGGCCACGGCCCCCGCGAGGCCCCCGGCCGACACCCCCACGCCCATGCCCCCCTGTACCACGGGCAGCAGGCTGCGCCCCTTGAGTGACCAGGGCCGCAAATTGTTTTGATGGCACAAGGCCTGCATTGACTGACTGGGGCAGTCGCCCTCGGGCAGCGAAGAAATCCCGGACTCGAAGGTCGGGGTGGAAGAGACTGACGGTGCCATGGGCACTCCTTTACAACGAAAGCGGAAGCTCGGTCCGTGAAGGGCGGCGGTCTGTGCGACGGCGGCCCAGCACCTGGACGATGTGGACGCCTTGATCCGTATGAACCAGGCGGGGATGCACGCCCATGCCCCAGGCAGGTTCGCGCATTTCGAACAACTCATTGAGCATCTCGGGGGCGCAGTCCTGCGGGCGCACCCAGCCCAATTCACCGCCTCTGTGCGCCGATGGGCAGGCGGACCATTGGCGTGCCAGGCGGGCGAACTGGTCTGGCTCGGCCTGGGCGCTGGTGAGGGCCAGCAAGACCCGTTCGGCCTGCAGGCGCAGGGCATGGGCATCCTGCCCGGGGGCCTGGGCAAACAGGATGTGGCACAGGTACACGCTCGGGCCCGCTTGCGCCGGCAGGGCCTCAGGCGGTTCGTGCAAGGGGCGGTCAGGTCGGTGTGACATGGCGAAACACGCGGTTCAGTCACTGGCGCAGGCGTCCGGTCTGCTGGCTGAGGTGCAGGCTTGGATGCCTGGACCTCGGAGCAGGTTCGAGACCTTTGCCAGTGGGGAGTCAACAAGGCTTCTCTGTAAAATGTATTTTTTGTGAATCATATGTGGCTTGCCGTTTCTGTCGACCGATTTTTGAAGACCCTGCGGCGAACAAGGCCTCAAGTGCGGCGCAGCTTCCTTGGCCCCCGAGCTTCTGGGGTAAGCCCTGCGTGGCGCGGCTGACGCGAGGGTGGGGTGCACATCAGGTCGATTTGAGCCACCTGAGTTCGGGGTAAATTGCCAGGGTGAATCAGCAACCAACTCAGACCAAAACGCTGCCAGCGCAGCGAGTGCCTGGCCCAAGGTCCGTGCGGCCTGCTGCGGGCTGGGCGCGCTGGCTTCCGTGCCTTCAGAAGGTCCGCCACTACCAGATCGGATGGCTGGGGCATGACCTCGTGGCCGGTCTGGCGCTGACCGCGGTGTTGGTTCCGGTGGGCATTGCTTACGCGGTCGCCTCTGGGCTGCCCGGCATCTGCGGCTTGTATGCCACTCTGGCTGGCCTGCTGGCGTATGCCTTGTTCGGGCCGAGTCGCATCCTGGTGTTGGGCCCGGATTCCTCGCTGGCCGCCCTGATCCTGGCCGTGGTGTTGCCGCTTGCGGCGGGCGATCCCCAACGGGCGGTCGCGCTGGCCAGCATGATGGCGCTGGTGTCGGGCGCGCTGTGCATCGGTGCCGGCGCCCTGCGATTGGGCTTTGTCACCGAGCTGTTGTCCAAGCCGATCCGGTACGGTTACATGAACGGTATCGCACTGACCGTGATCGTCAGTCAGTTGCCGGGACTGTTCGGCTTCAGTGTCGATGCCCGCGGGCTGTTGGGCGAGGCCTGGCAATTCGGATGGGCCCTGGCGGCCGGCCAGTCGAACCCCAGAGCGCTGGTCATTGGTGCGGGTACCTTGCTGGCGCTTCTTCTGCTCAGGCGGTATCCACGCGCGCCAGGTGTCTTGATCGGCGTACTGGGGGCCACTCTGGTTGTCACCCTGCAGGACTTGGCGTTGACCGGCGGCCAGGCAGGTGTGCCTGTACTCGGCGCATTGCCCCAGGGACTCCCCCACTTCTCGCTGCCATGGATCGGCTCCAACGACGTCGCGCCGGTGCTGCTGGGTGGGCTGGCGGTGGCGCTGATCTCGTTCGCCGACACCAGCGTGTTGTCGCGAACCTATGCCGGTCGTTCGGGCACCCATGTCGATCCCAATCAGGAGATGGTTGGCCTGGGGGCCGCCAATCTGGCTGCGGGGCTGTTCCAGGGCTTTCCGATCAGTGCCAGTGCCTCTCGCACACCGGTGGCCGAGGCCGCGGGGGCGAGAACGCAACTGGCCGGTGTGGTCGGGGCCTGTGCTGTGGGTGCCCTGTTGTTGCTGGCACCCGGTCTGGTGCGCAACGTGCCGGTCGCTGCGCTGTCTGCCGTGGTGATCGCCTCTGCCATCGGACTCATCGAAATCAGTGACCTGCGCCGCATCTGGCGAATCCAGCGCTGGGAGTTCTGGTTGTCCATTGGCTGCCTGCTCGGCGTGGCACTGCTGGGAGCCATACCGGGCATTGGTTTGGCGATTGTCGCTGCGGTCATCGAATTCCTGTGGGATGGCTGGCGCCCCTACTCAGCCGTGCTGGGCAGGGTAGACGGCGTCAAGGGGTATCACGACATCATTCGCCACCCAGAGGCCCGGGTGGTGCCAGGGCTGGTGCTGTTCCGGTGGGATGCGCCGCTGTTCTTCGCCAACGCCGAGTTGTTTCGAGACCGCGTGCTGGAGGTGGTCGCCAACTCCCCCACGCCGGTTCGTTGGGTGGTTGTCGGTGCCGAGCCGATGACCAGTGTGGACGTGACCTCAGCCGATGTGCTTGACGAACTCGACCAGACGCTGCACCAGGCGGGCATTGAGCTGTGCTTTGCAGAAATGAAGGGCCCCGTCAAAGACAAGCTCAAGCGCTTTGGGCTGTTTTCCAGACTCGGCGAGCAACGCTTTTTTTCGACGCTCGGAGAAGCTGTGAAGCGCTATCTCGTGGCTGAGTCTGTGGCGTGGGAGGACTGGGAGGATCGCGCCGGGGAGGCCACGCCCGGGAGGCCGAAAGAAGCCTCCACGGCCCTTTTGAGCGATCCATCGGCAGCAGCCCGATGATGAGCCAGGGGCCGGGCACCGATGTCGCCTCCTTTGGGCGTCAGCACGACGGCTTGGGGCTCTGCGTCATTGGTCCACCTGGGGCGGCTTCATTGGCTTTGCCGCGGCGAGGTGTTTCAGCTTCGTTTCGCTCCAAAATTCGATCAACCCAGGATCGGGACGGTCATTTCTTGATGGTTGGAGGGCGCATCGCGAACTGACGAGCACGGCATTCCCTTCTGGCGGGTGGGCTCACAGGGATGGCGCGCGTCGCGGTTTCAATTCATGTCCGCTTCATATTGGCCCGGCACGATGTGATCAGGGAGTTTTGCATCAATGCGCCGACAACATCATTTCAAGAGTGCGAGCTGTCGCGGGCGTTGAATTGATACAGGCGAGACGACCCATTGCAACCAGATACGATTCCATCCAAGTTGTTCTCGGATGAAGAGGCCAAGCGTCATGAAAATACACCTGAAAAATCATCCAGGATTGGTTGGCTGGGGGTCTTGTTGATTGGCGTGCTGATCGCTCTGGGCAGTTTGGCCATTGCCAGAGTATTTCATCGCTTATTCGGGTGAAAGAAACGTGGTATTCATCGACGCCTCGCTTCCGCTTGATTTATCAGCAGCAGCCGATCGGCAGGCCATGTGCGTCTTGGTTGTCAATGCTTCGTGAGTCAGTTGGTTTCTTCGCCGAAATAGTTTCTCACCTGCTCTTCCATCAGAACTCGGACCTCATCCTCACTCGTATTCTCCAGCCTCTCATAAAGCCCGTTGGCGATGGGAGAAAAAGCCGCCATGACTTCTGGGTCGAAATGTGATCCTGTGTCTTTTTCAAGGATTTTCATGGAATTTTCAAACCCCATGGCTTCTTTGTAAGGTCTTTTGGAGCACAAGGCATCAAAAACATCAACGACTGCAAAGATGCGGGCAGGCAATGGAATGATGGCACCTGCCAGGCCTCTGGGGTAACCCGTGCCATTCCATTTTTCGTGATGCGCTGCAACGACTTCGCTGGCACCGCCAAGCCAGCCAATGCCGTGCAATATGTTTTCGCCATGATGCACGTGGGTGCGCATGATCTCGATTTCTTCTGGGTCCAGTTTGCCGGGCTTCAGCAATATTTTGTCAGGAATGCCTATTTTGCCTACATCGTGCAGGAAGCTACCTACAATCAATTCCTGCATGACGGTCTTGGACAGGCCCATTTGCGTGCCGACCCTCGCTGCAAGCCATGCCACGCGATAATTGTGGGCACCTGTGTCGGAATCACGCCTGGCGATGGCACGCCCCAGCGCCTCCATCATGGCAATGTGTGAGTCAAGCACTTCGCGGGCCTTGCGAACATTGTCAGTCGATAAGTGAACCATCACGGGGTAAAGCATGGCCCCACATGCCAAGGATGCCAAACACACCATCAACACTGAAATCCATGATGCCCTGAATACTTGATCCTGCTGCCATTGTGGTACGACCCTGACACCTTCAAAATAGCCGGTGATTGGCGATTTTGTGTCAAGCGCATTCGACCTGAGTGGGACAAAGACGCGCAACACCCAGTGTTTGGTCGTGGTTTCCAATGTTTCGTAAACCGCCGTCACAGAACCTGGTCTATCGTGTTTGGCCAGGAGTTGCTCAACCGCCTTGCCCTGGGAGGTGAGCGCTTCAGCAATTTTATTACTTCTATCATCATAAATCTCGGCAATATCGAACATGCCTCCAATGATGGAGTTGGCTGCATCTGCGGCCTGCTCTGCTGCCCCGGATCCATTGAGCTGAGATAACTCCAGGTGATTGATCAGTCGACCGGTTTCTTCGTAGGCGAGAGAAACAATGCTGTCTTCTGCGTACTCGCGAGCAACGATCCATGCGATCGGACTCGTGATGGAGGCCAGTAGCAAACTGACCAGTCCGATTCGAATGGCAATCTGCTTATTGAGAGAGTTCATGGGCGATATCATTGATCATCATCAATTCAAGGAAGCCCTTTTCCCGCAAGTAGCCGTCTTGATGAAATTAGAGCCTAGGGCAACTCCGGACGATTGGGGGATTGTTTCAAGATGACATGAAGGAAATCTGAACGAAGGGATGCGATTGACATTGACCAGAGCTGCCGCCGTCACTGTCAATGGGCGCGCAAGCCTGGTCTTTCGTTCAGACAGCACGAACTGTGAACGCCATTGACCCTTTGATTTCAGTGCACGCCTCACAGACGACCTCTACTGGCTTCTGGGCTGAACCCAGTTCGGATCGCCCGGCGGTTGGCATGCATTCCGGTCTCAAGCTGAGCTTCCCAACAGGCGGTGTCCGAACTGGGTGGGTGGCTGGTCAAGGGCTGGTTTTGAGTTTCAGCCCTTGGGCCCTGCCATAGCCTCACTGGGGCTGAATGCCCAGCTCCCGGATCTTGCGGGTCACCACTTCGAACTCAGGCTTGAAATCATCTGCAAACTGCTCGGGCGTCGAGTTCATGACTTCAAAGCCTCGGCCATTGAGCAACTGGCTCATCTCGGGGGCGCCGACGATGGCCCGCACCTCGCGCGCCAGGCGGTCAACGATGGGGGCCGGTGTCTTGGCCGGGCTCAGCAGACCGATCCAGATGCTGGTGTCGTAGATCGGGTCGGCCATGCCCAGTTCGCGCAGGCTGGGCACCTGAGGCAGCGAGGTGGATCGTTGATGCCCCATCACGGCCAGCGGGATCAGCTTGCCGGTCGGGACATGCTGCATAGCACTGCCCACCGATGAGTAGCCCAGTTCCACCGTGCCAGCGAGCAGGTCCGAGATCACAGGTGCCTCGCCCCGTTGAGCCACATGCACCATGCCCGCCTTGAGGCTGCGGTTCAGCGTTTCGCCCTGCAAATGGCCCAGGCCGCCGATTCCCCACGACGCATAGCTCAGTGACAGGCCTCCATTGTTCACCTTGGTCTTCAAATCAGCCAGGCTCTTGATGCCCGAGCCGGGATGGGTCGAGAGCAGGGTCGGGCTGCGCACCAGTTGGGTGATGGGGATGAAGTCTTTCAACGGGTCGTAGCTCAGGTTCTTGAACAGCGCCGTGTTGTTGACCTGCGAGTCGGTGATGGTCATGAGCAAGGTGTAGCCGTCGGCCCTGGCGCGCGCCACCTCGGCGGCGCCAATGGCACCGCCCGCCCCGCTTTTGTTGTCGACCACCACCGGCTGTCCCATCGATTTGGCGAGCCCGTCACCCACCTTGCGCGCCACGAAGTCGGTGGCACCACCGGCCGCGTAGGGCACCACGATGCGAATCGGCCGAGAAGGATAGCTGTCCTGGGCCAGCGCGGGGGCTGCCAGGGATGACAGCAGCGCGGTGATGCTGCCGATGAGGCAGAAGGCTTTCGGGGCCTTCAGGTTTTTCTGGTGGGTCATGGGTTTGTCTCCATTTGGGATGTCTGTTTTTGGGGCGGCCTCAAAGGTCCAAGACCAATTCGGGGCCAAGGGATCGGGAAACACAGGGCAGCAGGCTGCGCTGGGCCTGGCGCTCGGGTTCGCTCAGAACGTGGTCCAGGTGCTGGGCCTGGCCACTGACCAGCCCCACCTCGCAACTGCGGCACAAGCCTTCGCGACAGGCGTTGGGGATGCACACCCCGTGCTGCTCCAGCGCGTCGAGCAGGCTCACGTTATGGGGCACGGGCACACGCAGGCCCGAACGATGCAGCACCGCGGTGAAGGCCTGGCGGGCATGCATCGCACCGGCCGCCGTGGTCTCGGCGTGGAAACGTTCGAAATGAATCTGCTCGGCCTGGAATTCGGCCCCGAGAGCGCATTGTTCAACTGCCCTCATCAAGCCCGCTGGGCCACAGCAGTACACATGCACACCTGGGTCGGGTTGGCCCAGGAAGCTGCGCAGGTCCGGGGGCTGTCCACCGGCTTCCTCGTCCACGTGCAAGGTGACTCGCTGGCTGCCGAAGCGCCCCAGCGGCCAGGCATAGGCGGCGCGAGCCCTGGAGCGCACGCAGTACAGCAGGCGCCAGGCTTGCCCCCGTGCCTGGCAGGCCTCCATCATGCTGAGGATCGGCGTGATGCCAATGCCGCCCGCCACCAACAGATGTTGGTGGGCCGCGTCTGACAAGCCAAACAAGGACCGAGGTGCCCCCACCTCCAGCAACTGCCCCACCCTGAGTTGGTGGTGGATGAAGGCCGACCCGCCACGGCTGTCGGGGGCCAGCCCCACCCCCAACACGTAGCGATGCCGTTCCGCCGGGCCGTTGGCGACGGAGTACTGCCGGCACAGCCCATGGGGCAGGTGCACGTCGACATGGGCGCCCGCCGTGAAAGCAGGCAGGGGCCCACCCGAAGGATCCCTGAGTTCCAACCCCAGCACGTCCTGGGCTTCATGGGTGATTTGGCTGACGATCAGTTGCATGGCCGCCTCAGTCCTTCGCCATGGCGATTGACTGGCCGGCCGCCCGTTCACGGGTTTCTTCTTCCAGCCGGCGTGCCACCACCCAACGGAACTGGTTGAGCGCTGCATCGATGCCAAAGGGCACCATCTTGAAGTCAGGCGCCAGCGCCAGGCTGCGCTGCTGTGCTGTGATGATGTCGCGATCTTCGTCGAAGGCGGTCACCACGGCCTCGTGAATCGAGCGGGTCACCTCAGGCTGGTCGAGCAAGAAGTTGTGCGGGTGGGCAAAGAAGTAGTGGGTCGAGTTCTCGGTCTCGGGCGTGATGGCTTGGCAGCCCCTGAATTCGATCGCCCCCACGCGCTGCCCCTCCGGAGCGCCCGTACCTGTGGGCGCCATGCCCGAATCCATCAGCAAGGTGGCCGGCAGAGTGAAGTTGTAGATGTTCCAGCGATCGACCTTGCCGCCCCATTCCTTGACCGCGGCCGCAAAAGGAGGGGGCTCGGTGTCGATGGCCCAGCGGGTGATGCGCACGCCGGTGTCCAGACGCTCGACCTTGGCCGGGGCAGAGGCGTAATCCGGGCTGCCCCCGAGCGTTGACGGATGCACAAAAGGCAGGTGTGAAAAATCCAGCAGGTTGTCGCAGATCAGCAGGTAGTTGACGTCGTAGTGGATGTAGCCGTCCTGGCTGCGCCAATCCGGGTGGTCCAGCCATTGGGTGTCGGGGATCAGGTCGGGGTCGGCCCGATCCGGGGCGCCCATCCAGACCCAAACCCAGCGATGCCGCTGTACCACCGGCAGCGTGCGCACCTTGGCCTGAGGCGGGATGCGGGATTGAGCCGGTGCCTCCACGCATTGCCCGGCCGCATCAAACTTGATGCCGTGGTACATGCAGCGCACACAGTCGCCCTCGCGCCGGCCCACCGACAGGGGCGCGCCGCGGTGGCAGCAGCGGTCTTCCATGGCCACCACCTGACCCGCCTGTGTGCGATACATCAGGACTGGAACTCCAATGATGGTGCGGCTGAACAGGCCTTCCTGGGTGACTTCATGGTCCCAGGCGGCCACATACCAAAGATTTTTGATGAACATTGCTTGTCTCCGTTGTTGATCAAGCGCCTCTCGACTTGATGTTCATCAATCCTAGAATCGACCTGAAAATGCGTAAACCGCATGTCAATAATTCAAGGAATGCACCAAATTCATATGGAAGAGCTGGACCTGAATCTGCTGGCGGTGTTCGACGCACTGTTCCATGAGCGCAGCGTGACCAGGGCGGCCCAAGCCTTGGGTATGACCCAGAGTGCGACCAGCCATGCGGTGAACCGCCTGCGTGCCTTTTTTGACGACCCCCTGTTCGTCAAGACCAAGGAGGGCATGAGCCCTACCCGCAAGGCTGAGTCATTGCGGGCCTCGGTCCTGGACGTGATGGCCACCGTGCGCCAGGACATCCTGGCGGCGGCCCGATTCGACCCGATGGCCGCCCGGCGGGTGTTCACCCTGTGCATGACTGACATGGGCGAACTGGTCTTTCTGCCGCCGTTGCTCAAGCAACTCAGAACATTGGCGCCAGACTGTTCTGTTCGAACCTTGCAAGTGCCCGTCGAGCAGATCGAATCTTTGCTGGGTTCGGGCGAGGCTGATCTGGCCATCGGCTCGATCCGCACCGTGCCGGAGGGCCTGTTTCAGCAGCGCCTGTTTTTGCATTCCTTTGTGACCGTGTTGCACCGCGACAACCCGGTGCCCGGCCCCAGGCTAAGCCCGCAAGCCTTCGAAGCCTTGCCGCAGATCGCCGTCTCCCTGACGGGCCATACCGCCGAGGCTTACGATAACGTGGTCGAGCAGCAAGGCCTGCAACGCAAGATCGCTGTCACCACACCGCATTTCCTGACGGTGCCCTTCTTGATCAAGCACAACCCGGAATTGGTGGCCACCGTGCCCCAAGAACTGGCCCATGCCTTTGAGGAGTACGGGTTCCTGCGCACGATCGAGGTACCCTTTTCATTGCCCCCGTTTGCCCTTCATCAGCACTGGCACCCGCGGTTTCACAAAGACCCGGCTATCGTCTGGCTTCGCGAACTGATCAAATCGATGTTTGAAAATTACCCAGATGTGGTTTTTCGGGCGCCCGTGCTGGCTCGCGCGCCCAAGGCCTGAAGGCGCATTGGCGGCCTGAACGGGCTAGGCAAGGTCCAGCCCAAGGACCTCAGTAGGCAAACACGAACAACGACAGAGTCTGGTCGTTAGGCGCCATACCAGGTCGGTATTCGCCATATGAAGCGAGCCCCACTTCCCTCGCGGTCTTCGCAGTGCACGGTGCCGCCGTGGCGCTCGGCAATCGACTTGACCAGCCCCAGGCCCACGCCGCGCAGCAATTGCTCCAGGCGCCGGGTCAGCTTGCGGATGATGGGGTAGGTGGCCAGGGCCACCGCCACCGCAGCCAGGCCCAGGGTCCAGAAAAAGCCGAAAGGCGGGCGGCTCCAAAAATTGCGCGACGGGCGCGGCAGGTGCACATTGAGCACCTCGCCGTTGTGCATAAAACTGCCAACCAAATCCGGACGTATAAACGGCGGATCTGGTTGAACTGCAATGCGCTTGCAAATGGGGTGGCCCAACCGGTGTTGTCTTGGATTGGAGACATCGTCAATCTTGTTGTTTGGCAAACAAGTAACCTGCTCCACTGACCGTGATGATGCGTTTGGGCATCTTGGCATCTGACTCGATGGCTTGGCGGATCCGCCATATTTGAACGTCGATCGCCCGGACTGAAAGCAGCGAGGGTCGATGCTTCGAAGACTTCATGAGATAGCCGCGAGTCAACACTTTGCCTGCCTGATGAGCGAGAGTCAGCAGCAGGTCAAATTGGCTTTGAGTCAGCTTACAGAGCCGGTCATCCACGCTGACTGTGCGCATGACTTGGTCAATTGCCAATGAACCGAATCGCATTTTTGGTGAGGGCTCGTCAGGAACGGGCCCCACGCGACGTAGGATCGCTCGAATCCGAGCAAGTAATTCGTGAGGATTAAACGGTTTGGTCAAGTAATCATCTGCGCCTGATTCCAGGCCAATGATGCGATCCATGGGCTCAGCCTTGGCAGTCAGCATGAGAATCGGAGTTTCTGCGCGAGATCCCTTCGGCGACGAGCGCAGGGTGCGACAAACCTCCAGGCCGTCGATGTCGGGCAGCACCAACTCCAGAAGAACCAGATCGTAGCGGGTGCTCTCCATGGCTAGACAATCCATCCCGGCGCGGCCAGTGGCCGCATGGACCAATGAAAAGCCGGATTGACCCAGGAATTTGCCGATCATTTGGACGAGTCGAACGTCGTCATCAATCATCAATAGCCGGCTGGTCATGGTCGTTTCACTGGTGAAAAGACGGAGCGCGATCATCAATCGGTGGTCGCGCATTGCGATGGCGAGCCTGCGCCTGGTCTGAATCTGACGGCAAGCCAAACCAAGCGTTGGTGGTGTTGGGCTGTACGAGCTTTCCGAGGTCGATTTCAGATCGTCCGTCAGAGAACCTGTACTTGACTTGGGCGTGTGTGGGCATTGCTGTGTCGCTTGGTGTGGTCATCTTTTGCATGAATGTGAATTTTCATCTACATTTGTACAAATGCAAATTGATGATTCGACAAAATTTGAACTTCAGCCAAAGAACCACACTCAGAAGGTTGGGCTTGTTGGGTATGGCCGGGCCGGCAAGGCTGTTGCTGACGCCCTTATGAGCGACTCTCGATTCGAGTTATGTTGGGTGCTTCGCAGGTCCTCGTCTGAGGGGGATCACATTGAAGGTCATCGAGAAGTTCCTATCATGGGGTTGTCACGCTTGGATATCTCCGCCTGGTTCGAGGAACACCCTGTTGATGCTGTAGTTGACTTTTCACAAGCAGATACCGTGTACCTTTATGGTGAGGAAATCAAGGCCCGAGGGTTGACTCTGGTCAGTGCCATATCAAGCTACACAGAAAGTCACCTGCAATATTTGCGTGCCATGGCTGATCATGCGCGAGTCATGAGTTCACCTAATATTACTTTGGGGATCAACTTTCTACTGATTGCCGCGAGACTTTTAAGAAATATTGCGCCTTTCGCAGATGTTGAAATAATTGAGCAGCATTTTCGCGAAAAACCCGAAATATCAGGGACGGCAAAAATCATTGCCGAGCAACTCGGAGTGAATCACGACAGCATTACTTCTCTAAGGATTGGCGGTATTGTTGGACATCATGAAGTTGTCTTTGGGTTCCCGCATCAAACTGTGCGCTTGATACATGATTCAATTCGACGGGAAGCTTTTGGAACTGGTGCTGCTTTTGCACTTGAGGTATTGAAGCACTGCGATAATGGATTTTATAGCTTCGATGACCTGATCATGAAACGGGTGAGGGAAGGCTTGGTGGCTGATATTTGAGCTTGCCATTTTGAAGCACGGCTGCTCCGTAAATTGAATAGGCAGAGGGTCGATCGTTGAGAAATCATAGATCGATCTATGCATCAAATCTGCTTGATTCAATCTCTTGGGGCATGACGGTGAATTTTGGATGGGGGATCAGCCGTTGTCGCCAGATTACACTTGATCAATGGCATGGTGCGGTGGCGATTTTTTGTTTGTATGCGCAAAGTCCGATCTTCTAAATTCAAGATGTGGTGATATATCACCCCGTCTTGGAGTTGCGCGTCAAAAATAATTTGACGATTTTGAAAAACAGCATCTCTGACGAGTTCCCCGTCAATGTCAACAGCATTTAGATTTCTGCTGTAACTATAATTTATTATCTTCCCTGGTTTGATGACGCAGGAAAGATGGGTCCAGTCAGTCTCTTGTGCATTGGTTGAAATCAACGATACCCCCCAAAACGTCGCGCCTGCCGTGGAGAGCAAGACGAGGGCCCAACTGATCATTTGGCTTTTTTTGCTGGACATCATTTTTAATCAGTGGGTGTCTCTGATGGCTTTTTGATCACACCGAGGCATGGGCCTTTGACTTGGCCTGAGGGTGCTTGCTTGAGGCCTCATTACTCATGAGGGAATTTTCTGGGTATCTTTAGGGATTTTTTTAATATTCCGGATGAGATTTTCAAGAGTTCTTGGTAAAAAATAAGATCCATCCATGTCAATGGTTCAGTTTATAATGCCTCGTCGATGTTTCTGACTCGTTGTAACAAAGGCGGTGTGAAATTTGACCGGAAGAATTTCCATCATCATTTTTGACATCTGGCTTCGTCTATGACGATTTGTGGAATGGCCAATTTGACACGTCCTGGATGTGGATGTTCGAGTTTGATATATTAATATAAAATGTGAGGATCTATTTGTTGAATGGCGATTTCATCGTTCTCTGAGTAACCTGAATCCTAATAGAGGATAACGGCTTGAGGGCGTATTCCAGTTGCGAAATCCGCAGCGCGCATAAAGTGACCAAGTGTGCCAAGAACCACCACGACGCACGTGTTCGGTGCCTGTTTCTGGCCCCATTGGATTTTTTCTCTCTGATTTGGCATAGGTTGCTTCATCGTACCAATCAGAGACCCACTCCCAAACGTTACCGAGCATGTCATGCAATCC
Source organism: Curvibacter sp. EU05-FHT14A10 (assembly GCF_058791075.1). NCBI lineage: Bacteria > Pseudomonadati > Pseudomonadota > Betaproteobacteria > Burkholderiales > Comamonadaceae > Curvibacter > Curvibacter sp. EU05-FHT14A10. The sequence continues at coordinate 380,767 of NZ_JBYTDE010000002.1, read as the reverse complement.
AAACTGGTTTGGAGGGAATTTTCCTACAGGTGCTGTGAATGCAAAGCCATCAGATCCTTTGAGCGCCATGTCATGCCAGCGCATCCAGTATGGGAGGGCATCTTGATCGAATGTGTTGGCAATCTGAATAAGACCTTCAGGCGAGTTGCCATTGGGGTACCGGGTATCGCGTCCTGCCTTGCAGGCGTACTCCCATTCAGCTTCTGTGGGCAGTCGGTAAGGTACGCCTTCTTTTCTGCTGAGCCATTTGGCCATGGCCACCGCATCATTCCAAGTTACGTTCGTCACAGGACTGTTGGGTTGCTGCGGAAAGCCTGGATTCATCCAACTGTATTTGGGATTGCGACCTTCAAAGGCATCTGCTGATTCAGGTCGAGTGCGATCATATGCCGGGTTGAAACCATATCCACCTGTCTTATCATCAATCGATTCAGGAATGTATCCAGATTCTTTTACGAATTTAGTGAATTGATCGACGGTGATTTCATATTTTCCCAAATAGAAATCCTTGCTGATGCGAACTTCATGAGAGGGTGTTTCATCGAGAAGTTGCCTAGCTCTGAGCCCCTCCAACTTCGGGTAATTTAGCATCAGAACTTCAATCGGTTCTGATGTCCCCATCTCAAAATTGCCCGCCGGTATGTGAACGAATTCAATCCCGGTCTGATCAATGATCCGCATCGGCTGTGCTATTTGGGCAAAGCCGACAACAGGCAGCGCGTTGAGCAAGCAAAAGACCGTGCAAAGTGACATCAACTTTTTCACGCACATCTCCAACTGATGGGCCGACCACTTGCTCAAGCGCTGGGCGCTGATGCCTTATTTGTTCGGGTAGGTCAGATCCACACGGCGGTTTTGTGACCAGGAGGCTTCGTCATGACCTGCTGCGCGGGGCTTTTCTCTACCCCAACTCACAGCTTCCATCTGTTCGTCCTTGACTCCGTACACACGAAGCGCTTTGACGACGGCTTCAGCACGCTTTTGTCCTAGCGCCAAGTTGTATTCTGCGCCACCGCGCTCGTCGGTGTTGCCTTCGACATGGACCTTCAGGCTCGCATTTTTACTGAGGTACTTGCCATGACGCTCGATCATCCCCAGGGCACTTTTGTCCACACTGTATTGATCAAAGCCGAAGAAGACGCTTCGGTCCTTGGAGATGGGGTTGTTGGGGTCCAGGTAGTCCGGTACGACCACCTTGGCGACCGTCGATTGGGCAACCGCAGGCGGGGGTTGAGGTGGTGCCGGACTGCTTGCCGTCGGGGTCGGTGCGATTTCAGCTTTGGACTTTGGGGAACTGCCGCAAGCAGACAAAAGCAGCGCAACTGCACCGATGCATGCGAGGTGTTGATAGGTCTTCATTGAAATCTGGATAGTTGTTGAAGTGAAGATGCTCGGGATTCTCAGTTGGCCAAACGCAGCCTTGTGGCTGCGAGATACTAGCATTTGCACAAATGCATAGAGCACCTGTACGGGCTACTCGGCAACGGTTCCGCGGGCAATCCCTAAGATCTTTTGCGACTTCGTCGCGAAAGGATGCCAAGCCGTAAGTTACATTTGTACAAATGTTGAGTCGAAATTGAGCGCCAAAGGCAGCGCAGCACGATGCGAGCACTCATGTATGGGAAACGGATGTCGGGCGTCAGTTTTGGCGTGGTTGCCAGTGCGGATGTCTCGGACGTTTTCCCGGGAAAGGCCGGCGTGGCGAACGCCGCGATGCACAAGCGTGTTGCGTCCGACCAGTGCTATCCAGCAGTCAGGTTAAAGGCTTACACCTGCCCGAAGCCGTCACCAGTAGGAGGATGTTTGTGCGCCCACGACATTCCATCTGCATGAAGCGCCCTGAGGCCCCGAAGTTGGACCCTTTGATTGAGCACGGGCTCACGAGCCATGAGGAAGACTGGATAGAGAGGGTGATTACCCACCTCAATGACTCTCTGCTGGCATTTCCAACCGAGTTGGAATCCAGACTCCAATCGATCCGCCTGCAGGCGCTTCAAGCCCGTCAAATCGCAGCGAAACAGCGTCGGTGCGACCAAGCATGAAACTGAGAAAATTTGTTCATCAAAGCTGTGCAAGTGGTTTTTGCTCAGCGGTCTCGTCAGCTTGCAGTAGGTTGATCAACGCGGCCAGATCCAAGTCGAGGCGATCCAGTTGCTCGGGATCTAAACGCATCAATGCCCCCGGCAAAACACCCTCAAATGGCCCTGGGGCCTGCCTCAAGACATCTTCGCCGGCGGGCAAGATGGCCAAAGCAACGCTGCGCTTGTCTTGCAGTCCTTTGCTGGTCGCAATCAGCCCACGAGTGATCATCGATTTGACCAAGTTACTGGCAGTTGACTGATGAACATCCATCGCAGTAGCCAAATCAGTCACGCCGAGTCCCGGGTTGGAGCGAATGACGCTCAGCGCCCACACCTGCGCACCTCCGACACCCGCGATGGCTTCCACCTGTTGAAAATGAGTTCTCACAGCATTGAAGACCACTCGAAAGCGGCGAAGCACCAATGTGGCTTTGACGTGGTGCAAAGAAGAAGCACCCCTTTTCTGGGCACCGGTACGTGGAGAGCTGACCATGCGCATGATGATAGCGGCGTGGTCGGATCCAGCGTCGCACTTTGTGTGACAACGCGTTGATGTGTTTTGGTCTTCGTGTTGGTTTACATTTGTACAAATTTAAATTTGTAAGGCCTGCCGTTGAATCGATGATTGGTTCGCTTCGCTTTCGCCCTTGGTCCTTCAATTTCCTGCATGAAACGCCACCCTCACTTCGCCCACGCCGTTCAGCGAGAACTTTCTGATTGGCGACTATGGTCAACGCGATTCGTCGTCATTGCCTTCGCGGTCTTGTCTGGATTGACTGTGGTGCTGTTCACCTGGATGACCGAGCAAGCGCTGTCCCTGTTTCAGATGATGGTTCGAGGCGCGTGGTGGATGCCCTTGATTTGGACCCCCATCGGAACCGGCGCCATTGTGTGGCTGACTCGCCGTTTGGCTGCTGGAAGTGCTGGTTCTGGGATACCCCAGGTGATGGCGGCATTGACCCCAGGCCTGGAGCAGTCGGCAAGTTCGTGGTTTGTGTCCTTGAAGCTAAGCGCCGCGAAAATGGTTTTGACGGCAGGTGGTCTGCTTTGCGGGCTCTCCTTGGGGCGGGAAGGCCCCTCTGTCCAAATTGCGGCGGGCATCATGCACAGCGCGAAGCGCTTTTTGCACAAGTCGGGACCTGTTTCTGAGCACGGACTCTTGATTGCAGGGGGCGCTGCGGGAATTGCTGCGGCCTTCAACACGCCCCTTGGCGGCATCATGTTTGCCATTGAAGAGTTGTCCCGTAAACCTGAGCAACGCAGCAACGGCTTGATCATGGCGGCCATTGTGGTTTCTGGACTGATGGCCGTTTCGATCTATGGCAACTCCACCTATTTCGGGGTGATCAAGGCCGGTGCGGTCAACACGGCTTTGTTCCTTCCCGCGCTCTTGGTTGCTTTGGTGTCAGGGGCCGCCGGGGGGCTGTTCTCACGTTTGATGGTGGCGTCGCTGGCAGGCCGTTCAAACGATTGGTTTACGCGGGTCCGCGCATCGCACCCGGTCCGCTTTGCCGCTGGGTGTGGGCTGATCGTGGCTGTTTTCGGCGTGGTCACGGAGGGCGCGACATTTGGCAGTGGCTACCTTTACACCCGTCATATGTTGGAGGGAAGCGGTGAACAGCGGCAGTTGTATGTCCTGTTGAAGTTCATGGCCACATGGATCACGAGTTGGTCCGGCGTCCCCGGCGGAATTTTTGCGCCTTCATTGGCCATTGGGGCGTCCATTGGCAACGACCTCGCCTCATTGATGGATGCGAGTCAAGCCTCCACATTGATAGCACTGGGCATGGCTGGGTTTCTGGCCGCCGTGACTCAAGCGCCCCTGACCTCTTTCATCATCGTGATGGAGATGGTTGACGGACACGGATTGGTGCTGAGCTTGATGGCCAGCGCGCTGGTTGCCAGCGGCGTTTCCAGGCTCATCAGTGCACCACTCTATGCGGCTCTCGCCGAGCTGCAGCTGTTGCGCCTGCCTCAGCCGTTGCGGCCCGCCCAAGAAAAGATGCCCCCGGAGGGGCATTGAAAAACTGTCCAGATTTGAAGAACCCTGTCTCAAAGGGCAGGGTTGATTCTATATTTGCACAAATGCAAAACCACAAGGGTATACCCGAGAGCGCAAGCACTGACGAGCCTCTCCATCGTGCGCTGGTGAGCGAACTGCCCGGTCATGTGCGGTCAGTTGAACCCGCGTCCGCATGGTGTACCTTGATCCGTTTTGCAGAAGCCAAGAAGCACGTCAGTGCCGAGGCCTGCGAGGGCCTGTGCTTTCATGAAGCGATTGTGTTGGCGCGCTATGCCAGCCAATTGGGATTGGCTGACAGGGTTCGCTTTCTGTGCTGGGATGTGCGAGGCGATGCCAAGTACAGGCAGCATTGGGCGCTTCTTCTGGATGATCGATCCGTCTTGGACCCCACCGGGGTTCAGGTGGATGGGTCCAACCGCCTGATTCGTGCGCAGAGCGAATACCCTGGTACGTACCTCCCTGTCGGCAAATATCCAGTCTCTACGATTGTTGGGGTTATCGACACCAGAGTCATCATTGCGAACGAAAGGTATCCCAAGACTGTCTTGTGGCGTGTTTTCCGTTCTATGGCACGACACGACATCAGGGCAGCGTTGGCGCAACACCATATCGTTATTTGCGCAAGCTCCATCGCTTGCCTTTGTCGGCAAGGAATCGTTCTCGTCGCGACTCATCTGCTCGGCATCGCCCTTGCGCGATTGCATCGAATTCTGCAGCGGTCACTCTGAGCGATTCTTGCGAGGTGATCGATTGGCAAGTCGGTGCCTGCTGAAGCAGCCCGATGGTCTGTTCCTCGCTGAATCTGTTCCTCTCTATATCCGTCATTCTCCGGTTGGTTGAGGGATTTCACCAACTTCAGGTTGGTACGGCTGGGAGGGTGAAAGTTCACCAGCACATTCATTTGCACCCGGCCCGTGTTGAGTCAACACATGGGAGCGGCCTCTGGGATACAGTCAAAGGCGTTGCATGCTCCCATGTACCGCCAACCTCAGGACTTTCGGTATGCGCGCTGCCTTCAATCCGCTGTCGGTCGGTCAAGAAAAGGTGTTTCGGCGCACCTTGCTGGCGCTGGTCGCATTGGTCAACGCGTTAGCCATCCTGTTCAATGCCTACACGCTGTCTGAGCAGCGCGATCTCTACCATCAGCGGGCTGAGATGCAGGGGCGTAGTCTGGCCCGCGCACTGGACGAAAATCTGGCGGTCAGCATGGGCAAGGTGGACATCACGCTGGCCGCGGTGGTTGACCGACTCGAAGAAGAGGCCGCGCGCCACCGGCCATTGGATTTGGCGAGCTTGGCCTCTTTTCTGGAGCGTCAGGAGGGCCGCCTGGTTCCCGGAGCGCGAATCCGGGTATCCGATGCGCACGGCCAGTTGGTGTTGGGCCAAGGGGTGATCGCGGGTCAGGCTTCCTGGGCTGAGCGTGGCTTCTTTTCCGTCCTGAGGGACAAGCCCGATGCCGCAACCTTGATCAGCGACCCTGTGCTGGGGCAGATCGCCAAAGTGCCCGTCATTCCCGTTTCCCGTCGCTATCGCGATGCGGGGGGCGCCTTTGCGGGGGTGGTTTCGATGGCGCTCCCGGTGTCATACCTGCATGAGCAATTGGCCAGACTCGAGTATGGCGCTCATGGCAACGTCATCTTGCGAGATGCCGACCTCAAGCTGATCACCCGCCATCCTGCGCTCCAGCAGCCCGAAGGCCAGTTGGGTGCCCCGATATACAACAAGACGCTGATCGCCGGCATCGCCGCCGGCCAGGGCAGCTTTTCGTACCACACTCAGACGACGCCCGATGGTTACCCGCGCCTGATCACCTACCAGCGCCTGAAGTCGATGCCCTTCCACCTGATTGTCGGCTTGGCGCACGCTGATTATCTGCAGCCCTGGCAAAGCCGGGTGCAACAGACCGTGATCGGGAACGGGGTGTTCCTGGTCACCACGCTGGCGATGAGCTGGGTGCTGTTGAAAATGCTGGCGGGTTTGCGTCGCGAAGGCAACCACGCGCTGGCCCTGCTCAAGAACGCGAGCGATGGGGTTCATATCCTGGACCGCGATGGCACCCTGATCGAGGTCAGTGATGCCTTCTGTGCGCTGTTGGGCTACACCCGGCAGGACCTGCTGGGCATGGGGCTCGACCAATGGGAGGCCGGGACCGGGCAGGGCCCCATCCGCCGTGCGGTGCAGGCGGCGCTGGCCACAGGCCAGCCAGACCAGTTTGAAGCTCGATACCGGCGCAAGGATGGCAGCGAGTTCAGCGCTGAAGTCAGCATCAAACCCATGGTGTCCGACGGGACGGATCTGTTGTACATGGCCTGCCGTGACATCAGCGAGCGCCAAGCAGCCCAGGCCCGCTTGCGTACCAGTGAGGCCTCTCTGCGGGCGGCCAGCCATTTGGCCAAACTGGGCCACTGGCGCTGGGATCTGGTGAACGACCGCTATGAATGGTCGGCCGATGTGTATCGGTTCTATGGGCTGCAGCCCGGGGGAGCACCGATCTCGTTTCCGGACATCCAGGGCCTCTTTGCCGCAGACGACTGGGAGCCCCTGGCCAGGTCCATCGAAGCCTGTCGCCGTGATGGATTGGCCTTTGCCTGCGATGCCCGCATCCACAACGACAGTGGCAGTCCGTTGTGGGTGACGGTGAGAGGTGAGGCCGACGTGGACGGCCAAGGCCGCATCGTGGCCTTGCGCGGCACCGTGCAAGACATCACCGACCATGTTCGACTGCAAAATGAGTTGCGTGAGTCAGGCGCTCAGTTCAAGGGCGTGATTGATGCCGCGCCCATTCCCATGGCCTTGATTGATGCCCAGCATCAGATCACCTACCTGAACCAGTCGTTTGTTCAGACCTTTGGTTACGACTGTGCAGACATCCCCACGGTCCAGCACTGGCTGGAGAACGCCTTTCCTGACCCCGAGTACCGCCGCCGGGTGCAGGCGCGTTGGCAATCGCACCTGGCGGCTTCGCAGGCCGGAGCCGGCCGGTTTGAGCCCATTGAAGCGGAAGTCCACACCCGAATGGGCGAGACGATGACCGTCCTGCTGGCGGGCTCACCCCTGCCCTCCAGCACTTCGGCGCTGTTCCTGGAGACCTTCGTCGATATCACCGCGATCAAGAAGTCAGAGCTTGCTTTGCAGCATTTTGGCCAGATCGTCCAGTCCTCCGACGATGCCATCATCAGCAAGACTCTGAAGGGGCAGGTCACGAGTTGGAACCCGGGGGCCGAGGCCATTTTTGGTTACAGCGCGGCCGAGATGATTGGTCAATCGCTTTTGCGGATCTTTCCGCCCGACCGGGTCGACGAAGAGCGCGACATCCTGGAGCGGCTGGCCATGGATCACTCGTTCAATCACCATGAAACGGTGCGGCTGCATCAGAACGGCGCGCTGATTGATGTTTCGGTCACCATTTCACCGATTCATGACAGCGAAGGTCGGGTGATCGGTATCTCCAAGATCGCCCGAGACATCACGCAACGCAAACGCATCGAGGCGGCACTGGAGCGTGAGCGGGCCATGTACCGCACCTTGATCGACACCCTGCCCGACATGATTTGGCTGAAGGACGCCGCGGGCGTCTACCTGCGTTGCAACCGCCGTTTCGAGGCGTTTTTCGGCGCCAGCGAAGAAGCCATTCTCGGCAAGACCGACTTCGATTTCGTGCCCGCCGAGTTGGCCAATTTCTTCCGTGCCAACGACAAGAACGCGATGGAGAGGAACAGCGCCTCGGTCAATGAAGAAGAGGTCACGTTTGCCTCGGATGGCCATCGTGAATTGTTGGAAACCACCAAGGTGCCCATGCGCGATGTCGGGGGGCAATTGATCGGTGTGTTGGGCATCGGGCACGACATCACCGCGCGGCGCCATGTCGAGAACGAACTGGAGCAGCATCGCGGCCATCTGCAAAAGCTTGTCGATCAACAGACTGCCGATCTGATGCTGGCCAAAGAGGCCGCTGAAACGGCCAATGTGGCCAAGAGTGCCTTCCTGGCCAACATGAGCCATGAGATCCGCACCCCGATGAATGCCATTTGCGGCATGGTCTATTTGCTGCGCCGAACGGGCGTGAGCGCCGAGCAGGACGCCAAACTGGCGGTCATTGACGCCTCCGGCAAACACCTGCTGGAAGTCATCAACGATGTGCTGGACCTGTCCAAGATCGAGGCGGGCAAGCTCACCCTGGAGGATGGCGCTGTCCATGTGCAGAGCCTGCTTGGCAATGTGGCCTCGATGCTGGGTGAGAAGGCCAAGGAAAAGGGGCTGGACCTGCGCATCGACAACACCTGGCTGTCGCAGAGGCTGCGTGGTGACGCCACCCGCTTGCAGCAGGCCTTGCTCAACTACGCGTCGAATGCCATCAAATTCACCGAGCGCGGCCGGGTGACGTTTCGCGCCCGGTCAGTGCATGAGGATGCGGCTACCGTGCTCCTGCGCTTTGAGGTCGAGGACTCGGGCATTGGCATCACGCCTGAGGTCACGCCCAAGTTGTTCGGCGCCTTTGAGCAGGCCGACAGCTCGATGTCCCGCAAGTATGGCGGCACAGGTCTGGGCCTGGCCATCACCAAGAAGATCGCTGAATTGATGGGAGGCTCGGCAGGCGTCAGCAGTGTGCCGGGGCAGGGCAGCACCTTCTGGTTCACGGCACGTTTGCGCAAGGACGAGCAGGCGGTGTACCAGGCGCATGCGCGGCCCAGCGGCGAGGTCGAGACACTGGTGAAGAATGAGCACGCGCACAAGAGCGTCCTGCTGGTGGAGGACGAACCCATCAACCGCGATATTGCGGACATGCTGCTCAGTGACGTGGGCCTGCGGGCTGATCAGGCCGAAAACGGTGAGATCGCCGTGCGAATGGCCCAGGCCAAGGCCTATGACCTGATTTTGATGGACATGCAGATGCCCGTTCTGGACGGTCTGCAGGCCACCCGCCAGATCAGGCAGATTCCTGGCTACCAGCACACGCCCATCGTGGCCATGACCGCCAATGCCTTCGCAGAGGACAAGGCCCGCTGCCTGGACGCTGGCATGAGCGACTTCATTGCCAAGCCCGTGGATCCCCCACTGCTCTACGAAACCTTGCTGGCCTGGCTTTCAGCGCAGTTCCCTTCTGGCTGAGCCGGCTGCGGGGGGGCACTGGCGCTGGCGGTGCAGTTGGGAGAAGTGGGTGAAGTGAGTGAAGTGCGTGGGGTGGGAGGAGATCAGGCCTGATCATGGGCGAGATCCCTTGGACATCGTCCAGGCCCGCACCCCAGCTCACGCGCCGCTGCCAGCCAGTGGTGCCGGCTGAGCTTGCAATTCAAACAGCTGCATCTCATGCACTTTCCGAATCAGCTGCGCGGCGCTGCTGACGCCCATTTTTCGCATCAGGTTCTCTCGATGTTTGTCCACCGTCTTGGGCGAGAGTGACAGCAGATCGGCGATTGCCGCGTTGGACAAGCCGTCGTAAACCAGTTTCAGGATCTGCATTTCGCGCCGGGTCAGGTCGACGTCATGCTGCCCGATCAAGGCCTTGACCTCGGGCGGCAACACCTGTCGGCCGGCCAGAACTTCGGCCAGGCAGTGCTGCAGGGTCCGGGCGTCCAGTTCTTTGAGCAGCACGGCATCGGCGCCCAGATCCACCAGTTGCCCCAGCACCCAGGGGCTGGCGGCGCCCGTCAGCATCACGAGGCGCATGGCAGGATGGCGCTGGCGCAAGTACATGGCCAGCGCGGTGGTGTCGCCGCCGGGCATGTGGTAATCCAACAGCAAAAGATCAGGCTGATGTTGCTGTACCAGCGCCTTGAGCTCGGTCAGCGTGCCCGTCTCCGCGACAATGCGCACGCCGGGCATGGTGCCCAGCAACAATTTCAAACCCTCGCGGAACAAGGTGTGGTCATCGGCGAGCAGGAGTGTCTTGGGAACGGTTGCAGACATGGCACGACGTTGGATTCAAATGACTTGGCTCGCCTTGAGCGCGGCGCTGATCTTGGGATGTGCTGGATTCTACAAGTCGGCCACCGGGGCCCAGGTCGCCCCCTCGGGGCTGATCAGCCCCGCGCAGACGGCATGCCGCCCAGCCATCGGCGCGCAGGTGCTGATGCTGACCGGCTGCCTGCAGGACTTGCCCACCACAGACGGCCTGCGTCACGAGCGGGTGTGGCTGTACAACGATCAGAGCCAGCCGCAAAGCGCGGTGCTGCATCTGGGGGTGCCGGATGTGTTGGCCTTGCGGGTCACGCAGCGCGATGCCGCCACCCAGCAAACCTTGGTGAACCAGGGCCCGGCGGCGGGGTTTGCCGACCGCCCGTTGCTGCAGCCCCAATGGCAGCTGCCGCTGACGCTGGCGCCCGGGCACCAGGTCATCGAACTGGATTACAGGCTTCACGTCAACGGACGCCTGCAGCTGCAGCTGATGGACCCGGCCACAGCCCAGCGCCAGAACACCCTGGAGCACCTGCTGCACGGCATGGTGCTGGGCATCATGCTGACCCTGCTCGCCGTGGTGTTTGTCTACCGCTTTGTGGGTGGGCCGCGGGCCTATCTGGCCTACGCCGCACTGGTGTTCAGCGAGATGTGCCTGGTCTCGCAAACCAGCGGCTATGGTTTTGCCTACCTGTGGCCAGAATCGCCCCGCTGGAACAATGCGGCGCCCTCGTTGTTCGCGCTGTTCTGCCTGGCCAGCCATGCTTTGTTTGCCATGCACTTTCTGAGGGTGCGCGAACGCTACCCCCGCCTGTACATCGTGCATCTGGGCGGGCTGATCCTGATGGCCTGCACACTGCCCTGGATCAACCGCCCTCAGATCGAACCCATGCTGATGGCCTGGGCCAGCGCCTATGGGGTGCTGGCCTTGATCACTGCGACCCTGGCATTGCGCGACCGCCTGCCTGGGGCGCGCCTGTACCTGCTCGGGTCGGCCTGCCTGGTCCTGTTTGGCTTTGCGCTGTTTCTCATGGGCATCCTGGGCCTCAACCCCTTGCCCGGCGTGAACTTTTTCCACTACCCCAAGTTGGGGCTGCTGCTGGAATGCACGTTCTTTTCGGTCGCCCTGGTCAACCAGGTGCGGTTGGCCCAACGGCACCAGGCCGAAGCCCGGGTGCGTCGCATGGCCGAGGCCGATGAACTGCTGCATGCCGAGACTGAGCGCCGCACCGCTCTGCAGCACGCCCAGCGCCAGGGCCTGCAACTGGCCAGTGCCAGCCACGATATTTCACAGCCCCTGGGGGCTTTGCGCCTGGCCATCGGCGCCCTGCAAAACCAAGGCCAGGCCGAAGGCATTGCACAGCACCTGCATCGCAGCCTGGACTATGCCGAGTCACTGCTGCGCGGCATCATCGAGGAAACCCGTGACGGCCTGCCCGAACCGCCTGAGCGCATCGAACTGGGCACCCTGCTGGCCGAGCTGGTGCGCGACCACCGCGATCAGGCCCGGGCGCGCGATCTGCAGCTGAGCTATGTCGACAATCGCGTCGACATCGATGCGTCACGCACGGTGCTGCGCCGCATTCTCGGCAATCTGATCAGCAACGCCTTGCGTTACACGCCGCCCAAGGGGCGCGTGATGCTGGGGGTGCGACGCCGGCAGGGGGGCTTCGAGATCCAGGTCCTCGACACGGGGCCGGGCCTGCTGCCCGCCGATATCCAGGGGCTGCAGGCGCCGTTTCGTCAGGGCCACCATGCGGCCCCCGAAGGCCATGGCCTGGGGTTGTTCATCGTGCGATCGCTGTGTGAGCGAAGCGGCTATGTGCTGCGGGTCAGCTCCCGCCTCAGGCAGGGCAGCTGTTTTGGCATCCTGGTGCCCGACGCACCCGTGCGCCCGCTGCCCGGGCCGCGCTGAAAACTACGGTCAGTACCGTATGGGAAGGCCCTCGGGCCTTTTCTAGCATGGACGCCATGGGTCAGCCGACACATTCCCAACGGGAATCGACGGGCCCGGAGGAACCCCGCCCATGCTCAGCACACTCTGGCGCGCAGCGCTTGCCGCCGCAGACCACCGCAAGGCCATGCGCCTGTTGACCGACCGCCCCGGCCTCGATGTGGCCTTCATCACCAACATCCGCGACGAAGCCGAGCGACGGCGCTTTTTTCCGGCCGGCTCGCCGGCGCACCGCCATGCCAGCGGGCCCCGCATCTACCTGGGGGATGTGGCGGGTCAGGTGCGGGGAATCCCGTTCACCGCGGCGCAGATGGTCGACCGCGAGGAGCGCAAACGCGCCAAGAAGGTCTTCATCGATGCCGTGGCCTGGTCGCAAGACCAGGGCGCCCGGGTGGTGCTGCTGGCCGCCTCGACCAAGCGCCTGTTCGGTCGCGACGGTGCCGAGCTGCGCGAGCGCTTTCCGGAGCTGCTTTTCACCATCGGCGACAACGGCACGGCCCACCTGCTTTGCCACGACGTGGCCCGCGCGATTCGCCGGGCGGGTCTGCTGCGGCCCCGCATTCTGGTGATCGGGGCTTATGGCATCCTGGGTTCGGCGGTCTCGCGCGAGCTGCAGCGCCAACGCCACGATGTGGTGGGCTATGGGGTCAACGCCGGCCTTTTGTCCCGGTTCTGGGCCGAGACGGGTATCCAGGTGACCAGTGACCTTGAGCATGCCGGCCATTTCGATGTGGTGGTGGCCTGCACCCACAGCGAAGAATCGAAGCTGGACCCCGCCGCCGTCGATCACCTGCGCCGGCCCCACCGGCGTCTGCTGGTGGTGGATGTGGCCGAACCGGCCAACCTGGACGCGGAAACACTGGCCCGTTGTGCAGGCAAGGTGGTGCGCCAGGACGCCGGCAATGGCCACTCGCCCCACCTGAAATACGTGCTGGGCCCACTCAGCTGGAACAAGCTTCACCTGTCGCAAGGCACGGTCTTTGGCTGCTTCGCCGAGGCCATGTCCTTGTTCCACGCGGTGTACCGGGAGCACAACCCCAGCGCGCTCACCCGTGACTGGTTCGAGGTCACAGACGGCAACATGGCCCTGGTGCGCGAGGCCTTCCAGTCCCTGGATCTGGGTCTGCCAGCGCCCCATTGCTTCGGTCGCCTGGTGACCGACTTCGGGCTGGAGCAGATGCCCGCAGGCGGCGCGTGCATGAGCGACGCGGGCCTGGGTGCGGCATCTTCCACCTGAATCCGGCGCCGATCATGAACCTGATGCTCAACCCGACAAGAGCGCGGTGGCTGGTTGCGTTTGCGCTGCTGATCACCCTGGCAGGGGCCTGGCTCAACCTGCATGTGCAAAGCGCTGGCATTGTTCAGGACGCGCTGCTGGATGGCGACAACCGCTACGAGCGCTGGCAGCGCGAGGCGGCCGCCCACCCCGACCTCACGCAGGGCGACACGCTGTCCTTTGTCCTGGATTTTCCGCAGGGCATCGGCGCTGAGGGTCTGGGCCAGATCATCCGCATGAGCCAGGAGCTTCGCGCGCAGTTTCCTGAGGGGGTGGTCTGGAGCCTGGCCAGCAACAGCGCCGACTACCGGGTCGATGCGCAGCAGGGCAGGGCCACCCTGGAGAGTCGCCCCCACCTGTCCCAGGCTCTGCTGGACCTCCATGGCCATGTTGCGGCCGATTTCGACCTGGCCGCCTGGAAGCAGCAGGTGCAGCAGGACCGCTCGGTGTATCCGGTGCTGATCGGCCCTGGCTTTGATCACGCCCAGATCGTGGTCTTTTTGCCGCCCGACTACAGCGAGCAAGGCATTCTTGAGCGCTGCGCGCGCTACCTTGAGCAGCGCGACACCCCCACCTGGCAGTGGATGCTGTTCAAAGGGGACATCCGGCCAGCCCCCGCCTATGCCAACGTCAGCCTGGGCGGGTGGGCCGTGGCCCGGGGCCTGATGCATTACGCGCTGATCTCGGATGTGCTGTTCTACTCGACCCTGGGCCTGCTCATTGCAACCCTGGCGGCGGTGTTCTCGCTCGGGTCGTGGCGCCAGGCCTTGCAGGTCAGCGCCTTGATCCTCATGTCCTTCGTGCTGGTGCGCGCCGCCATCCCGGTGATGGACTGGCTGGGGCTTCGCTTTCAGGGCCTGCCGGTGCATGAGCGGGTGTATTTTCTGTTGGTGTTGTCAGCCTTGATCGTGTCGGGCATCTCTTTCAATGTGCGCGCCTTCGAGGCCTACAACGACGCCTGGCGCGAGCACCCGGCCACCCCGCCGGCCGAGCGGTGGCGCCAGGTGGGCGCAGGCTTGCGCGGCAAGTTCAATGTGGTGGCCCTGATCGCCTTCCTGAACTTTGCCACGCTGCCCCAGATTGGCATTCGCGGCATCATGGAGGTGGGCGTGCTGTCTGCTCTGGGCATTGCCTTGCAGCGCCTGCTGGCAGGCCATGTGCTGCCGGCCTTGCATCTGTGCGTGGGTGGGCTGCCCGACGAGCTGGGACCACATCGGTCGGGTCGGCTGAGCCGCCTGCATGCGCGATACCTGCAGGTGATCGATGGGCCGCCCCGGGCCGCCTGGCGCTTGATCGCCGCCCTGCGACCACAGCAGAGTCTGTTGGCCTCGCTGGTCCTGACCGGGCTGGCCCTGGGCGGCGCACTGGGCATCGTGTTGCACGATGTCGGGCACCCCGCCAACGCCTGGGTCAAGGTGCAGGAACGGCCGATCGACTACCTGCCCCACACCATTGTCGACCGTGCGCGTGCCATGCTCAACCGGCCCGGTGGCGCGGGCTTCGCGCGCCTGTCCTACCTGGTGCTGCCGCGCCACGCCCAGGCCGGGCAGGCCGCCATCGAAGACCCTGCCTTTCTGGCCCAGGCCTTTGAATTTCAGAAGCGGGTGGCGGCCCTGCCGGGGGCGATGCCGGTGCGCTCGGTGCTCGACAAGCTGGGCCAGCTGGCCGAGCGCAGCCCCGACGTGCACGCGGCCTTGCCACACGACCGGGCCCAGGCCCACGAGCTGCTGCAGATGATCCGCTGGGATCTGGATGACGACAAGCTGGCCGGCTACTTCTGGTCGGACCAGGGCCTGGTGCTGTATGCCGCCCACGCGGCAGACAACTCGCGCGATTTGCGTGATTTCGCCGATGCGACGATGGCGCTGGCCGAACACGATTTTCCGGGCCTGCAGGTGCTGCCCTTTGGCCGCTTGCACACCTACCATCAGACCGACCAGTACATCAGCCAGGGCAAGCCTCTGAACGTCCTGACGTCGTTCCCGCTGGTGCTGGGCGTGTGCCTGATCTGGCTGGGTTGGCGGCAGGTCGCCCAGCGCAAAAGCCGCGCGGTGGGCGCCCGGACGCTGGCCCCGTTGCGCAGCGCCCTGGCCATCAGCCTGCCCTTCGTGTTTGCCTATTCGCTGGTGGTGATGATGATGGCGCTTTGCCAGATCCCCTTGGACCAGGCCACCGCGTGTGCCACGGCGCTGGGCATCAATGCCGCCATCGACTTTGACATCTATGTGGTGGATGACTTTGCCAGCCGGCTGGGCCAGGGTGATTCGCCGGATGCGGCCCTGCATTACGCCTTGCATGACCGCGGGCGGGTCACGCTGATCGATGCCCAACTCAACGCGGTGTGTTTCAGCTTTTTGCTGTGCTCGCCCTTCCTGCCCATCCAGCGACTGGGCCTGATGATGATGGTGCTTCTGTTTGCCTGCGCCTTTGGTGCGCTGTTTCTCATGACCGGTGTGCTGCGCAGTTGCGTGGAGGCAGACACCACCCTGGCCCCGGAGGCCCTGACATGATGCACAACCCAGCACCGCGCTGCATCGGGCGGCGGGCTCTCAGCCTTTTTTGCCTCGCCGGGCTGGCCTGCGGGGCCTGGAGCGCCTGGGGGGCGCCCCCCGATCCCGCGCAGTTGATCGCCCGCAGCTGGAGTCTGTACCGCAGCGGTGTCCAGACCGAGCTGGAGCAGATCCGGGTGCGTGTGGAGCGGCCCCAGCGCCAGCCTGAACTGAAATCCCTGGTCCGGTGGACCCGGTTCTCCAGCGAGGGCGACAAGGTTCGGGTGCAATTCACTGAACCTGCGCTGGACAAAGGCCTGGGCCTGTTGGTGGTCAGGCAGGCCCAGGCCGCCGGCAACGGCACCCAGATGTGGCTGCGCATGCCCAGCTGGACCCAGGCCCGGCGCCTGAGTGGTGATCGCGAGAGCCGCTACTTTGGCGGTACCGACCTCACGTTCGAGGACAACCGCCAGTTGCTGGGTGAGGCGGTGGCCGATTTTGACTACCAGTTGCTGGCCGCCGACCCTACCGGCTGGCGCATCGAAGCCCGTCCCAAGCCGGGCGTGCTCAGCGCGTACGGCAAACGGATCATCCAGCTGACGCCCGCTTTGGCGGTGGAGCGCATCGACTACCACGACACCCAGGGCCGGCTCTTGAAGGTGCAGCGCCACCCGCAGCTGCAACTGGAGGGATCGGGCCGCTGGCGCCCCCTGCAGGTGGTGATCGACAACCTGCAGGAGGACCGCCGCACGGTGATCGAGATCACCCAGCGTCAATTTGACCCCGGTACCATCGCCAACCGCTTCAACCCAGACGACCTGAGCAACGACTGACATGAACCTCAGCAAGCAAGCGGTGTGGTGGCTGGCCCTGGGGGTCTGGGCCGGCGCATCAGGTGCTGCGGCTGTCGCCGACCCAGGGCCGTGGCAAAGGTCGAGCGATGCCCGCAGTGAAACCCGGCTCGGTCTGGGCTGGCAGGGCCATGAAAGCGATGAAGCCGAGACACGCTGGCAACAGCACCTGAACTGGAAGCAGGCCGACGAGCAGCAATGGCACCTGGAGCTGGAGGGCCTGTGGCGTGCCCGGGGTGTGCAGGAGGCTCGCCTGGGGCAGGCCTTTTACCGGCATCGACAGGGGCACTGGCAATGGACCTTGGGCCGACAGGTCCACGACTGGGGCGTCACCGACACGGTTTCGCCCAGCGACCTGCTGAACCCCCGCGACTGGCGTGACCCGACCCGCTCGCGCAAGATCGCGCTGCCCTCGTTGAGCCTGCGCCATGCCCAGGCTGGCCATCAGTTGGAGCTGGTCTTCAGCCCTGGGGCCACGGCCTCGCGCCTGCCCGACGGCGTCTGGGCGCCCGCGTTGCCCGTGGGCATCAGCCTGTTGCCGGTGCAACACCCAGCGCAACAGGCCCAGCTCGGTTTGCGCTGGACCGGGCAGGCGCTGGGTGGCGACACCAGCCTGGTTCTTTACCACGGCCACAGCCATGCGCCCACCGCGGTCTGGGCGCAGACCGACGCTGGTCTGCCCGCCTTGCAGCCGCTGCAAGACCGGCTCAATGCCGTGGCGCTGGGGCATGTCCGTGAGTTGGGGTCACAGTCTCTGCTGCGTCTGGAGTGGGGGCTGCACCAGGCCCGGCGCAGCGACAGCTTCAGTCAATGGGTGGCGGGCATTGAACAGACGCTGAATGGCCCGGGCAATGAGGACTGGCACCTGGTTCTGCAGTGGCAGGGCGAATACGCCGTGCGCCGCTCCCCCGAGATCCCCGAAGGGTGGTGGGACTTCAGGCGGCTGTTCAACCACCAGATGCTGGCCCGTGCGCAGCAACAGACCGATGACCCCGAGGCCTGGCGCCTGAGCCTGGAAGGCAGCTGGAAGCCGGGTGAGCGCCAGCGCTTCATCCGGCTGGAGGCGCAGCGGCGCCTCAACAACCAGCTGGAGCTGACCTTGGGGGCTGTGGCCATTGCTGGGCAACCGGACACCTTCTGGGGCCAGTACCGGCGCCTCAGCCGCTGGACCGCCAGCCTGTTGTGGCGGCTGTAGGCCGGACCCCGGATGCCGTCATTCCGCTCGGCGGAACACTGCATTCGGGCCGGTAGGCGTTCTGTTTTTGGCGGGGCCCGACGATAGTTGCATCGCCTGTTGCACCCATCGCGACGGCGTCAACCCTGAGGGACCGAACCATGAGCCGCGCCTACTCTGATCTTGCCTTCACGCCTGCGGTGCGTGCCATGCAGACCCGCATGGGCAGCCGATCGGCTTACGCCCAACTGGACCGCACTGACGACAGGCGCGACGTGCTGACCGAGTTGGAGGCTGACTTCATCCGTGAGCGTGACGGCTTCTACCAGGCCACTGTCAGCGAAACTGGCTGGCCCTACGTGCAGTTCAGAGGGGGCCCGGCTGGCTTTCTCAAGGTGCTGGATGCCAAGACCCTGGCCTATGGCGACTTTCGCGGCAATCGGCAGTACATCAGCGTGGGCAATCTGGGCGGCAACGAGCGCGTCTCGCTGATGCTGATGGACTACGCGAGCCGGCAGCGCCTGAAGATCCTTGGCCGCGTGCGCTTGCTGAGTGAGGCCGAAGCCCCCGCAGTACTGGCGCAGCTCAGGCTGCCGTCTTACCGCGCCCAGGTCGAACGGGCAGTCGTCATCGCTGTCGAGGCCTTCGACTGGAACTGCCCGCAGCACATCACGCCGCGCTTCACTGAGGCCGAGGTCGAGCAGGCCGTGCAGCCCTTGCGCACCGAACTCGAACAACTGCGAGGCGAAGTGGCCCGCCTTCGGGCCAGCTTGCAGGCCGCTCCGTCGCTCCAGACCTGAGCCGTCGCGCCTTTGTTACCTCAGTCCCGGTGCGAGGCCACCGGGGCTGGCCTGCCCATCCCGCCTCAACCCAAGGAGTTCTCTCATGCACATCAAGCAAATGCTCAGCAAGGCCCGTTCTGACGCCGCCATCACCCCGGTCGAAGCGCGCGACGCGATGCTCGGTTGTTTTGTCACCATCCATGGCGAGACACTCAAGCGCGGCGCGGCCTTGCTGGGCAGGCCCCTCAGCGATGAGCAGGCCGAGCACCATGCCACCGTCGTCATGAAAGGCTTGCTCGGGCCCCAATGGGATCGCCCGAGCAAGGCCGCGCTGGCCGATGCGCGCATGCGCATGGACCAGAAGATGAACTTCTCGCAGGCACCCCAAGATCTGCAAGACCTTCACGAGCAGGTCTGCAACCTGATCGTCAGCAAGACGGCCTGAGAGCCCTGCCGCCATCGCTTCAGGCGAGGGCGCCCAGGCGCTCGCGCAGCCTCTCCAGCGCCAGGTCGAGGAAGGCCCGTGCCTTGAGTGAGGCATGGCGGCCCTCCCGGTGCACCAGGTGCACCGGAAGCGGCGCCAATTCAAATGGCTCCAGCACCCGCCGCAGTTGTCCCTTGCGTACCAACTCGTCAACCTGGTAGGACATCAATCGGGTCAAGCCAAACCCGCCCACGGTGGCTGCAACGGCCGCATCGTTGGTGGTGGTCAGCAGGCGTGGCGTGACCTTGACTGCGCTGATCCCGTCGGCCACCTTGAAGCGCCACTCGGGTGCCGGCGTGACCGCATTTGCCGAAATCAGCGTGTGGCCAAGCAGGTCTTCGGGCCGCTGCGGCTCACCGTGCTCTGCCAGGTAGCTGGGGGCGCCACAGATCACGCGGCGCACGCTGCCCACCCGAACCGCCTGCAGCGAGGAATCCGGCAGTTCGCCAATGCGCACGGCCACATCCACGCCTTCGTCCGTCAGGTTCACCACCCGGTCCAGAAACCAGCACGAGGCCGTGACCTCGGGGTAGCGCTGTAAAAACTCAGTCACCACGGGCGTCACATGCAGCGCGCCAAACAACATGGGCGCAGTGACCGTCAGGCGCCCCCGGGGCGCCCCGTGCAGGCCGCTGACCGACTCGTCGGCCTCGGCCAGTTCCGCCAGGATGCGCCTGCAGTCCTCCACATAACGGGCCCCGGCCTCGGTCACCCGCACAACCCGCGTCGTGCGCGTCAGCAGCCGGGCCCCCAAGTGGGTTTCCAGCTCGCCGATGGCCCGGGTCACGGCTGGAGGGGAAATGCCCAGCTTGCGGGCTGCCCCGGCAAAGCCACCCACATCAACCACCGCCACAAAGACATTGATGAGATGCAGTCGATCCAATTGTTCCTCCATTCGTAATGGTGAATTGGGTTTTTATGTGATTCTAATCGTCTGCCGATTCAACGACAGTTCATCCATTCGCTGAATACGCAGCGGATGCGAAACCTGAAACCCCTTTGATCCACTTTGGAGATTGAACATGTCCCGACTCAGCATCCCTACCGTTGACCAATCCCTCGCCGCCAGCAAGCCGCTGCTGGCCGCCGTCGAAAAGCAACTGGGTGTGGTGCCCAACCTGATGAAACTGGTGGGCCACAGCCCTGCCGCGCTGGAGGGCTATCTGGCGCTCAACGGTGCCCTGAACAAGGGCCATTTGAGCCATCCGCTGCGCGAGCGCATTGCCTTGGCCATCGCCGAGTTCAATGGCTGCGACTACTGCCTGTCGGTGCACAGCTACCTGAGCACGAACGTCGCCAAGCTCAGTGCCGGCGAAATCGACGCGGCCCGCGATGGCCGCTCTGAGGATGCGCGCGCCGCCGCCGCGTTGCATTTTGCCCGCCGGGTGGCCGAAACGCGGGGCCAGGTGTCTGACGCTGACCTGGCCACGCTGCGTGCCGCCGGCTTCGACGAAGCCGCTGTGCTGGAGATTGTCTTGAACGTCGCGCTCAACGTGTTGACCAACTACGTCAACAACGTGGCGCAGACCGACATTGACTTTCCGCGGGTCAGCGCCCGGCAGGCGGCCTGAGCTTCTGGCTCACACGCTGGCACCTTGCACCCCGCCATCGCGACCCGAAGCACCTTCTTGGCGTCGGGCGCCCCGCGACCGGGCGGCACGACATCCCCAGCGCTGAAGACCCGTGCAGCGGGGAAGGGGGCGGCCCATGGCTTTGGCTCGCGCCATGGCGCCCCCGCAGACGAGACATGAGAAATTCCGAAATGCAAGCACCGAATCATGAAGCAGGGGCGCTGCGCCAGGCTTTGCTGGCCAGCCTCCTGGTCTCTGCCTGGATGGTCGAGGCGCGTGACCCTTATACCGGTGGTCACCTCTGGCGGGTGGCTCGCATGGCCCATGCACTGGCGCTGGCGTCGGGCAGCACGCCGCGTGAGGCCAGTCGCGTCGCCGTGGCCGGGTTTTTGCACGACCTGGGCAAAGTGGGCATTCCAGATGCCATCCTGCGCAAGCCGGGCCGACTCAGCGATGAAGAGTTCGCCACGATCAAGACGCACCCCAGGGTCGGAGCTCGCATGTTGGCTGGCCATCCCCTGGCGGCGCTGGTCGTCGAGGTGATTCACCACCACCACGAAATGCCCAACGGCCGGGGCTACCCCATGGGGCTGGTCGATACGGAGATCCCGCACGACGCCCGCCTGGTGGGGATCTGCGATGCCTTCGATGCCATGACCAGCACTCGGCCCTACCGCACCGGCATGTCCATCGCCAAAGCCCTGGACATCATCGAATCCGAGCTCGGCCAGCAGTTTGATCTGGCGCTGGGCAGCACGTTCGTGCAGATGGGCCGTCGCGGCGCTTTCGACGCCATCGTGGGCCACAGCGACGAGGCCATGCCGTTGCAGCATTGTCCGGTCTGTGGGCCCACCCTTGTCCGCACACGCAGTGCGCGCGCGGGCGACCACTTGGGTTGTCCGGCCTGCACGGCGCGCTTTGCCTGGGCCGACACGGCACACGGGCTCCGTGCCGTACCGACCGGCGAGCCTGCGACGGCGGCCGAACTGGAGCCTGGGCTGGACCGGGTCCAGATCGAGGCCCTGGTGCTTGATTGGGGCGACGCGTTGACGGGGCTTTGAAGGCCTGCCTTGCCAGGGCACGGCCTCTTGGCCGCACCGCAGCCAGTACCGGCAGTGCCGCAGGGCATCCGCTCGGGTCTGGGTCTTTGAAATGGGCCGGATTGGCGGGGCGCGATCGCCTGGGCTGAGTTTGGATGGCTTTTGAGCCCCTTCATCGACGTCGCGTCGGCATTGCAGTCCCCAAGGCCCAGGCGCCACTGTCACCCATGCATGCGCCTCATGCGTGGGCGTCCATTTTTTCGCTTGAAGCCGTTTTCTGCATCGCTAGATTCGACCCATGGACTCTTTTTCACTGAACCCGTCCCGGATCGAACGATGAACCACCCCAGACGCACCGCTTTGCCTCAGGCCATCGAGATCACGGCAAGCGATGGCTATCGGCTGAAGGGCCAATGCTGGCGCCATGGCGGCAGCGCCTGCGGCACCACACCGCGGCCTGTGGTGGTGATCAACCCTGCAACCTCCGTGTGTTGCCGGTATTACGCGCGGTTTGCGGCGTATCTGCATCAACACGGATGGGATGTGCTGACCTACGACTACCGGGGCATTGGCGAGTCGCGTCCCCCCAGTCTGCGCGGCTTTCGGGCCGGGTGGATCGACTGGGGGCGGCTGGATTTCGAGGCCGTGCTGCAGTGGGCAAGGCACCGGTTTGCGGGCCAGCCGATCCAGGTGGTGGGTCACAGCGTGGGGGGCTTTCTGATCGGGTTGGCGCCCTCCAGCGCGCTGGTTTCGCGCGCGTTCACCGTGGGGGCCCAGTACGCGCACTGGCGGGACTATGCCCGCGACAAGCGCTGGCGCATGTGGCTCAAATGGCATGTGGTGATGCCGGCATTGACGGCGGTGTTCGGCTACTTTCCAGGCAAGCGCCTTGGCTGGCTGGAAGACACGCCCAAGGGCGTGGTGCGTGACTGGACCTCGCCAGCCCCGCGGTTTGAAGACCTTTGGCGCCGCGGCGAGGCGGCACTGAGTGTGGCGGAGCGGCAAGCGCTGGTCAGCCGGTTTGCAGCCCTGCAGGCCGATCTGCTGGCACTGAGCCTGAGCGACGACGAATTTGGAACCGTGGCCGCCATCGATCGCCTGTTGGCCTATTTTTCGGGTTGCGAGCGGGTTCATCTGCACCTTGACCCCCGGGCCCTGGGCGAGGCGGGTGCCGCGGGGGTGGGGCATTTCGCGTTCTTTCACCAACGTTTTGAGCACAGCCTCTGGCCCTTGGCCCTGGATTGGTTGGGCCACGCTCGACTGCACCCCGGCCTGAAGGGCGAGCAGACACGCCAGGGGCGAGCCTGGCCAAATGTAGCGAGCTAGCTCGCCAGCCCTGCAGACTGGGCCAGTACCCAATCGATCACCTTCCTGACTTCAGGGCGGGGCAGGGCGTCGGCCTGGATCAACCAGAACGCGTGGCCATCGTCCTGCAGGGGCTCCGACCCGGTCAGGGGGGGGCGGCAGGGCAGTTCCACCAGACGGCCATCGGCCAGCATGTCATTCACCAGCGGTTGGCGACCGAGTGCAATGCCTTGCCCGGCCACGGTGGCATGGATGATCTGGTCGTATTGGTTGAATCGCAGCATGCCTCTGGGCCGAACTCCTGCCCAGCCTCGTGCGGCCAGCCACTCGCCCCACTGCAGCCAGGGGCGGTAGGGGCCGTCGAACTCCAGCAGCACCTGTTGGGCCAATTGCTCGGGCTTGATCAGCGCACCCGCGCTCAGCGAGGGGTGCGCAACCGGCACCACCGTCTCGCTGAACAGGCGATGGGCACCGGCCGGCACCGAGTGGTGGTTGCCGTAGCGGATGGCCAGGTCCACCCCCTCGGCCTGCAGATCGGCCAGGCGATTGCCCGCCGACATGCGCACATCGATGTCGGGATGGGCCTCGATGAACCGGCCCAGCCGAGGCAGCAACCACAGCCCGGCAAAGCCCACGGTGGTGGTCAGTGTGACCAGCTTGGCACCTCGGCTTGGCTGAAGGGCTTCCACCACGTCCTGAATCTGCTGCACCGCCGTATCGGCGCTGCGGAACAGCCGTTCACCCTCCGGGGTGAAGGCGATGCGGCGATGGCCGCGCTCCAGAAGTTTCATGCCCAGGGCCTCTTCCAGCGTCTGGATCTGGCGACTGACGGCAGATTGCGTCAAACAAAGGTCTTGGGCCGCCAAGGTGATGCTCATGCGCCGGCCCACGGCGACAAAGCCTTTGATACCGTCGAGGGAGGGCAAGCTGACCAGGGGTTTTGACATTCTCAATATGAATGTAAGTGGGGACTAGAAGTCGTTTGAATAGAAGAAGCTTGAAGATTTTAATGAGGCTGTTCTTTCATTTTCACATTCTCAAAAAGAATGTAAAAACACATGCAGTCTCGTCAACCACTTTCATCGCCAAGCTCCTCCAGCCTTTGGCCCCTGGTCTTGTCCGCCGGCTTGATCATGGGTTTGTCGCTGGGGGTGCGCCACGCGCAAGGCATTTTTCTGTTGCCCATCACCCTGGACCGGGGCTGGTCGCGCGAAGATTTCGGTTTGGCCATCGCCTTGCAAAACCTGCTGTGGGGCCTGGCGCAACCTTTCACCGGCATGTGGGCGGACCGACATGGTTCGCGCCCTGTGCTGGTGGGGGGGCTTTTCTTGTATGCCCTGGGCTTGCTGGGCATGTCGGTGGCGGCGACGCCCTCTGGTTTCCTGTTCTGTGCTGGTCTGGGGGTGGGGCTGGGCTTGTCTGGCACGGCCTTCGGGGTGGTGTACGGTGCGCTCAGCCGCATGCTGCCCGCGGAAAGTCGCAGTTGGGGTTTGGGTGTGGCTGGCGCGGTCGGCGGCTTGGGGCAGTTTGTGCTCGTGCCCTTGTCGCAGGGCTTGATCCAGAGCCTGGGATGGGCCGGGGCTTTGGCGGCCCTGGCAGCCGGCTGCGTCATGCTGCTGCCCTGTGTGCTGCCCATCCAGGACCGGCCTCAGGCCGGGGGCCAGCGGCAGCAAAGCCTGAAGGCCGCGCTGGCCGAGGCGTTTTCGCACCGTGGGTTCTGGTTGCTCAGCCTCGGGTTTCTGGCCTGCGGCTTTCAACTGGCCTTCATCGCCTCGCACCTGCCGGCCTATGTGATGGACCAGGGCTTGCGGGCGTCGGAGGCCGTCACTGGCCTGGCCATCATTGCCCTGGCCAATGTGGCCGGTACCTATGCGTGCGGCTGGCTGGGCGGACAGGGCCGGCGCAAGCACCTGCTCAGCAGCCTCTACCTGATCCGGTCTGCCGCCATGGCCTTGTTTGTGCTGCTGCCCCTCAGCACCTGGAGCCTGTATGCGTTTTGTGCGGTGATGGGCTTTTTATGGCTGGGCACCGTGCCTTTGACCACGGGGCTGATCTCGCAGGTGTTTGGCCTGCGCTACCTCAGCACCTTGTTCGGCTTTGTGTTTTTCGGTCATCAACTCGGTGCGTTTTTCGGGGTCTGGTTGGGTGGTTACGTTTTCGAAGCCACCCACTCGTACCTGCCGCTGTGGGTGATCAGCATGGCTTTGGGTCTGGCGGCGGCCTGCCTGCACTTTCCGATCGATGACCGGGCCCTGCCAAGTGCTTCTGAGGTGCCCGCATGAGGCCCGCCCGCGTGCTTCAGCTTTGCGGCCTGGCCTGTGCCCTGGTTGTGGTGTTCAAGGCCTGGTCGGTGCCCGAACTGGCCCGCAAGCTGGCGGCGCTCAGCACATTTTGCCCATGACGTTTCAAGGATCTGCCATGACATCTCAATACCAAAAGGCGGCCAGGTTCAAGGCCTTGCATGCCCAAGCTCAGACCTTTGTCACCCCCAACCCCTGGGATGCCGGCTCGGCCATCCTGCTGGAGCAGATGGGCTTTCAGGCCCTGGCCAGCACCGGTGCAGGCCTGGCATTCTCATGCGGTCTGCCTGACAACCAGGTGGGCCTGGAGCGAACGCTGCAACATCTGAAGGCGCTGACATCGGCGACGCACCTGCCCGTCAGTGCCGATCTGGAAAACGGCTTCGGACATTCGCCCGAGGAGGTCGCCCGCACCATTGTCCGTGCCGCCGAGGCCGGGGTGGTGGGGGGCTCGATCGAAGACTCGACCGGCCACCCCGGTGCGCCTTTGTACCCACTGTCATTGGCCGTGGAGCGCATTCAGGCGGCGGCTGAGGCCGCTCGAAGTCTGAGCTTTCCATTCACACTCACGGCACGTGCTGAGAACTTCGTCTGCTGTACCCACCCAGACCTCGATGATGCGCTCTGCAGGCTGCAGGCCTACGACAAAGCGGGCGCCGACGTCTTGTTTGCGCCGGGCATGCGTTCACTTCAGCACATCGCCACCTTGACGCAATCGGTCGACCGACCGGTGAACGTGATGATGGGGTTTGCCTCGCCCGAGTTTGGTCTCCAGGCGCTGAGCGAGCTCGGTGTGCGGCGCATCAGCCTCGGCGGCTCGCTGGCTCGAACCGCGCTGGCCGCCATGTGCCGCGCCATCGAAGACATGCAGCACCAGGGCCGCTTCAGCTATGCGGATCAAGCGATTCCGAATTCTGAACTGAATCAGCGTTTTGCCAAGCGCCTGCCAGCCCGCCAAGCCCCAGGGCCCGCACCATGATCGCGCAAGCCTTGGCCCGCTGGTCTGGCACGTGGGCCGCGCTCAAAGCCCGCTGGAAGCCGCGCCCACGGCGCCTCGACCAGCCCAGTCTACCCGCCGAGGTCATCAAAGACCTTGGGCTTTGCCACGCTGATTGGGTGACCATTCAGGCCGGCCACTTTGCGGGCGACGCCACCCGGCGACAACGCTGAGAGGCCATCAGCGGCTGCCCCCTGTTGTTGGGGTCATCCGCATGACGACTTGACGCAAGAGCCAGCCGGCGCCTGCAACGATGAGCTGGCATCCTGTTCGAGTGCCGATGGCGTGGGCATCCGCGTCGCGAGGTAGTCGAGAAAGCATCGAATCCGTGCCGTGAGTGGCGTGTTGCGGTAATACACGGCATGCACCGGCTGCAGGACCTCAACCGTGTCCTTTGCCAGCAACTGGACGAGGTCACCGCGCATGCGGTCATCACGGGTCATGAAGTCAGCCAGGCAGGCGATGCCCTGACCGGCCAGCGCCAACTGCCTCACTGTCTCGCCGCTTGAGGCCTTGATGTTCGGCATGACCTCGTAGGCTTGCCCGTGTTTGCTGCGCAAGGGCCAATGGTTGAGGCTCTCTGGTTGCGTGAAGCCGATCAGGCGGTGCTTTCGCAAATCAGCCACGCGCTTGGGGCGCCCATTCGCTTCGAGGTAGGCGGGCGTCGCCAGCACACGCAATCGGAAACTGCCGAGCGGGCGAGCATGCAAGGTGGAATCGCGCAGGTGGCCGATGCGAAGGGCCACGTCGGTGCGCTGTTCGATCAGATCGATGATGCTGTCGCTGCTGTGCAGTTCGATTTCGATCTCGGGGAAGCGCTCGCAGAACTCCCCGATCAGCGGCACGACGACGTGCAGCATGAAGGGCGAAGCCGCGTTGACGCGCAACCGCCCTGCCGGGCGCTGGTGGCGCGTGGCCATCTGGTCTTCGGCCATCTCCACGGCACCAAGGATGGCGCGCGCATGCGTCAGAAACACCACCCCTTCCTCGGTCAGTTCGAGCTTGCGCGTCGTGCGTCTCAACAGCGTGGTGCCGAGCTTGCTCTCCAGCCGGCCCAAGGCGCGGCTGGTGCCAGAAACCGTCTGTTCGAGTTGCTCGGCTGCGGCGGTGATCGAGCCGCTGTCGATCACCGTGGTGAAGGCGAGCAGTTCGTCGAGGCTGATTTTCATTCTTGACTCCTAGTCAAGAGAATTCTGCCTGATAGCGGCTTTTTGGGAATCAATAAGGTTGGGACACTGCGACCTCGACATTTTGTCCGGAGCCCCCCATGCCACTTGCCCTGTTTGCGCTGACCCTCAGCGCTTTTGCGATCGGAACGACTGAGTTTGTCATCGTCGGTCTGATTCCCACCGTCGCCGCCGACCTCGGCGTCGGCTTGCCTTCGGCCGGCTTGCTGGTCAGCCTCTATGCGCTCGGCGTCGCCATTGGCGCGCCGGTGCTCACCGCGCTGACCGGCAAGCTGCCGCGCAAGGCGCTATTGCTTTCACTGATGGCCTTGTTCACGCTCGGCAACCTGATGGCCTGGCAAGCGCCGGGCTACGAGTCCTTGGTCGTGGCGCGCGTGCTGACCGGCCTGGCACACGGTGTGTTCTTCTCTATCGGCTCGACCCTGGCGACCAGCCTGGTGTCCAAGGAGAAGGCCGCTAGCGCCATTGCCATCATGTTCACCGGACTGACGGTCGCGCTGGTCACCGGGGTGCCGCTGGGGACCTTCATCGGCCAGCATTTCGGTTGGCGCGCGACCTTTCTTGCGGTGTCCTCGCTGGGCGTGATCGCCTTTGTCGGCAGTGCCCTGTTCGTGCCCGGCCACTTGCGCCATGCGCCGCCGGCGTCGCTGCTCCAGCAGGCGCGTGTGCTTGCCGAGCCACGCCTGCTGCTTGTCTACGCCAAGACCGCGATCGGCTATGGGGGATCGTTCATCCCTTTCACCTTCCTCGCTCCGATCTTGCAGGACATCTCAGGCTTCGCGCCGGGCGCGGTCGGTTGGGTGATGCTGGTCTACGGCGTCTCGGTGGCCGTCGGCAATTTGTGGGGCGGCAAGCTGGCCGACCGCAAGGGGGCGATTCCCGCACTGCAGATCATCTTCGCGCTGCTCGCCGCCGTGCTCCTGATGCTGACCTTTACCGCGCCGCACCCCTGGCTGGCCGTCACGACGGTGTTGCTGTGGGGCGCGGTCGCCTTCGGCAACGTGCCGGGTCTGCAGGTCTACGTGGTGCAGCAGGCCGAGCGCGTCGCCCCCCAGGCGGTCGATGTCGCCTCGGGCCTGAACATCGCGGCCTTCAACCTCGGCATTGCCGGCGCCGCCTGGGCCGGCGGCCTGATCGTCACCCATCTGGGGCTGATGCATACGCCCTGGATCGGCGCGCTGGTGGTGCTGGTGTCGCTGGCACTCACCTCATGGAGCGGCGCGCTGGATCGTCGCAGCGGCGTGCCTCTGCGCTTCAATGGCGCCCGCCCGGCGGGGCACTGACCTGCACCGCCCCCAACAACCTCGAACCCAAGGACCCTCATGAACGAACCCCGCATCCCCGACTTCGGACTTGGCACCTTCCGCCTCACCGGCCAGACTGTCATCGATTCGGTGCGCAACGCACTGGAGCTTGGCTACCGCGCGATTGACACCGCCCAGATCTACGGCAACGAGGCCGAGCTTGGCCTGGCGATCGCCGAGTCCAGCGTTGCGCGCTCGCAGCTGTTCCTGACCACCAAGATCTGGACCGAGAACCTCGGCCCTCAACGCCTCCTGACCAGCCTGGATGAGAGCCTTGCCAAGCTGCGCACGGACTACGTGGACCTCACCTTGATCCACTGGCCTTCCCCGGGTGGCGCCGTGCCGCTTGCTGAAACCCTCGGCGCATTGATGGCGGCCAGGGAGCAGGGTTTGACGCGTGAGATCGGTATCTCGAATTTCAACATCGAGCTGACCCGGCAGGCTGTCGCCACAGTGGGCCCCGGTGTGATCGCCACCAACCAGATCGAGCTGAGCCCCTACTTGCAGAGCCGCAAGCTCACCGCCTTCCTGGAGGCGCAAGGCATCGCTGTGACTTCATACATGACGTTGGCTTATGGCAAGGTGCTCAACGACCCGGTGCTGGTTGACATCGCGGCCAAGCATCACGCCACCGTCGCGCAGGTCGCATTGGCCTGGGCCTTGCAGCTGGGCTATGCCGTGATCCCGTCGTCGACCCAACGCGAGAACCTTGCTTCCAACCTGCGAGCCCGTGATCTGCAACTCGACGCTGACGACATGGCGAGGATCGCCACGCTGGAGCGCAACGGTCGCGAAGTCGATCCGGCAGGTCTGGCCCCGAAGTGGGACTGACTCGTACCCCTGGATGCACCCCGTCACGCCTGACGGCCGGCAACTTGAGCCTCGGGATCAAAGCCCCGCTCGACAAGTACGGCAGTCCGCCTGGGCTTTCGGGCACTGCGGGCTCGTGACGTGTCACCGTACGCCCCTTCTTTCGCCCCTTCGTTCGCCCCTTCGTTCCTCCAGCCGCCGCCGTGCTGCTGATCCGCGAAGTGCTGCCGACGTGGAAGTCTGCATCGACGGTGCCGCGGCAGGTTGCGATCACCTGCTGCTGGGGCCGCGACCGGCAACCGGCGTGTGGTGCACGCGATTTTTTCGATCAGTCGTGACCAACTCTTGCTTGGATAGATCGGTGAATGTATTGCGCCTTGACACCCCAAGAAAGATCCGAATTGGGACAGAGGCCCCAACGCGAGCCGGCATTTGGATGTTGCCGCTGTGTTTGCACAAGCCTTCGGTCCAGGCTCGTTTATCGCCGCTGGTAGACAACGCCCTGAACCAAGACCTGATCCGGCTCCGGTTCCTCATCAAAACGTTGATGCGCCTCGGCAATGGCGAGTTGGTTCTTGTTGGCCCAGTTGACCAGTGCCATAACAGGCTCCAACAGCGTTCTTCCCATTTCAGTGAGTTCGTAATCAACGCGTGGAGGAATGGTCGCAAACATCGTTCGCGTGATCAGCCCATCGCGTTCAAGCCCGCGCAATGTCAGGGTCAGCATCCGCTGGGAAATGCCGTCGATGCTGCGCTTCAACTCGTTGAATCGCCGCGGGCCATTGGCCAGCATGGCGACAATGTAGAGGCTCCACTTGTCGCCGATGCGATCCAGGATTTCACGGGTAGCAAGACAGCCGCCAGCGTCAGGTGCGGGCATATCGGCCAGCAATTCGGTGTGACTAAGTGACACGCGTGTGCCTTCTTGTGAGGAAACGGCGGAAACCATAGCATCCTTTGTATGAATTGGTAAGTCAGAATAAATACATGACTTAGTTATTAATTTATACCTAGGAGCCGCCATGAGCCACACCCTGCTTGTCACTTCCAGCCCGCGCGGGGCTGACAGCCTTTCCACTCGCTTTGCCACCGAAATCGCCGAGGGCATCCGGGCCCGCTCGGGCGGCCCACTGACCGTGCGCGACCTCGCCGAGAATCCACCGCCGCACATCACGCCGGCCTATATCCAAGGCCGGATCACCTCGCCCGAAGAACGCGCGCCGGAACAAGTCGAGGCTGTGAAGGTCGCGCAAGAGTTGGTCGATGAGTTGAAAGTTGCCGATGTGATCGTGCTCGGGTCGGGCATGATCAACTTCGGCCTGCCCTCACAACTCAAGGCGTGGTTCGATCACGTCACCTGGCCACGCGTTACATTCGGCTATGGCGACACCGGACCGAAAGGGCTGCTCACCGGCAAGAAGGTCTATCTCGTGACCGCTGCGGGAGGCGTGTTCTCGGAGGGCTCCTGGGCACCGTTCGACTTTCAGACCAACTATTTGCTGCACCTGCTCGGTTTCATCGGCCTGACCGACGTCGAAGTGGTGCGTGTCGAAGGCACGGTTCTCGGCCCCGAGGCAGTGAAGGCCGCGATCGTCAGCACCGAGACGGCCATCACAGCCTTATTGGCGAAGGTCGCGTAATCGAATGGCCGGAAAAAAATCAATCGCGCTGTTCGGTGCGACGGGGCCGACCGGAAGGCACATCATCGAAGAAGCCTTGAAGCAGGGTTACCACCTGACGGTCTATGCGCGCGACGAGAAAAAACTCGCATCGTTCGCAGGAAGAATCGAAATTGTGGTCGGCGACCTGCAAAACCAAAGCGCCATTGCGAAATGCGTCCTGGGCGCCGATGCGGTCGTCAGCGCCCTTGGCCCCAATAGTCTCAAGGTTCAAGGCGATAAACCGGTCATGAACGGCTTAAGCCACGTCATCGCCGCGATGAAGCATGCGGGCGTGCATCGCCTTGTCCAGATTTCTACCGCTGCTTATCGTGATCCCAAGGATGGCTTTGCTTTCCAAACCCAGGCATTCGTGCTGTTGTTCAAGATAGTCGCGCGCAAGGGGTATGAGGACATCAAGGCGACCGGCGAATTGATCGCCAATTCAGACCTGGACTGGACACTGGTCCGCATCCCGAACCTCAAGGATGGCCCCGCCGAGGGCCGCTTGGATGTGGGTTGGTATGGAAAGACCAAACTCAGCATGAAGCTCTCCAGAGGCAATCTTGCGAAGTTCCTGGTTGACCAAGTGACCGACGAGGAGTTCTTGCGTGCCGCACCAGGTATCGCTAATCATTGACGCAACAACCTCTCGGCAAGGCTCGCGCCATGAGCGGATTCACCAACGCGGATGTACCCGATCAAACGGGAAAGACCTTTATCGTTGACCTGCCCTCTGCAGACGCCCCAATACTGCCGTTCTCCATTGAAACTGAGCAGTCGGCCCGAGCAAGGGGTGAGGCATCGTCTGGAGTGACTGGCAGGGGTCAGTTGTGCGAGCTAACGCTACTCCAAAGCTTGCGCATTTCGGGTGGCAGGGCGTCTAGCGCGCGGGCGAAAGCGTCCGATGGAACAACCGAGAACAATGCTAAGCCAACGGCCTCAATGGCGTTATCCGGCGAGAAGTTGTGTTTGTGACGCAGCGAGCGAACCTCTTTCAGGATGTCATCCCGATTGCCAATCGTTGCGGGTTGCTCGCCAGGGTTCCATCCTTCAATGAAGAGGCCACGAATTGCTGGTGGTAACTGATCTGCAAAGCGAAGTGCTTGGTGAAGCGTAAGCCTACGACGGAACGCATGGAGTACGCCTACGACCATGTTCCAGGCCATGTTCGTCGTCGCAAGACCAGCGCGATCACGCGCAGTCACCATGAATTTTTCGAAGTCAATGGAGGCGCGCTGGTACTCAGGAGGCCATGGCATGGGGATCGGATGTGAGGGCTTTGTTGCTGAGGCCTGACGTTTGCGGAAAGTCTAGCCCATCCCAAATCAATCCCCCCACGAATCAACGTCCCCTTCAGCCTTGCGGCCCCTCGGCCCCCGTCTGAGTGGCTTCTGGCCCATGGCGTCTCTTCAACGTCGGTCGCGCCACCCCCAACTGCCAGGCACGCCCCAGCTCCTGATCGACCCAGGTGTAGACCTCTTTGGAAATCATGCTTTCTGACACCATGGCTTCCAGGGCGGTGCGGCCCTGGCGCAGGGCAAACAGCAGCAGCAGGCGGCGTTCCAGGGCCTGGGTGAAGTCGGGGTGGGCGTCGCGCAGGGCCTGGATGGCTTGTTCGGCTGATTGGCTGCGGGCCAGCAGCACGGTGTCGAGCAAGCCGGCCATGCGCTCGCCCAGCAGGGGTTTGAGGCGGCTCTGGTTGTAGCGGTGCAGGCGCTCCAGCACGGCGCGGCGGCAGATCAGCAGCTCGAAGCGGTCGGCCAGGGCGGCTGCCAGGGGGCGGTCGAGGTGCAGGTGGCGGTGCAGCCACAGGGCCAACTGGTAGCTGATGTGTGGCTCCAGGATGCGGCGTGCGGCGCGGTTGTAACCCAGGCGCCCCTCGTTGCGGGCGGCATCGATCATGTGGCCGGTGTTGCTCATCATGGCGTCAAGGTTGCGCACACTCAAAATGCCGTTGCCGTACTCGGGGATCAGGTCACGCTCGCGCGTGGCCAAGGTGGTCAGGCCGATGGCGAGGCGCTCGCGTTCGGTCAGGTCGGTGGCCAGCGGGGCCTGGCCCAGGGCCAGGCCATTGCGGTACAGCTGGTTGACCTCGGCGGCAGCCTCGGGCTGAAAGTGAAAGGTGGCGGCGATGCGTTTGACCGTGGCCTCGACCTCTTCGGTGGACAGGTTGATAGCCTGCTGCTGCAGGGCCTGATCCTGGGCGGAGAGTCGGTCCAGCCCCAGTTGCCGGATCACCCAGCGCAGCGAGCTGCCATTGACCAGCAGGCTGAACAGCACAAAGCCGGTGGCAATCACCGACACAAAATGCCGGGTGGCCGCGGGCAGGGCGGTGTTTTCGGCCACGCCCATGGCCAGTACCAGGGTGACGGCGCCCCGAAGCCCACCCCAGGCCATGGCCAGCTTGTAGGCCGAAGAGATAGGGGCGCTCAAGTGCAGCCTGCTGAGGGCGGGCAGCATCAGGTACAGCACGGCCAGCCGCCCCACAAACGCGGCAACCACGGTGGCGAGCAGGTACCCTACGTCGTGCCAGGCCACATCCTGCAACAGATGGGGCACCCGCACCGCGGCCAGCAAAAAGACGATGGCGCCGGCCAGCACGGCGATCTGTTCCCACACCAGTTGCACGTGGTCCCAATTGCGCGGCGCCAACCGGGTCTTGGCCAGGCCGTTGATGACCAGCCCGGCGCAGACCACCGCCACCACGCCCGACACATCCAGCCATTCGCCCCCCAGCAGGTACAGCGCGTAGGGCACCGCCATGGTCAAAGCCGTTTCGGCCGAGGCGATGTTGTTCATCAGCGGCAACACAAAGGCCACGGCCCGGCCCACCACCAGGCCCAGCACCACCCCGCCGCCAAATGAATAGCCCAGGCTGGCCAGACCGTCTACCCAACTGACCGAGGCCCCGTGCCGGGTCAGCATGCTCATGAGCACGGCGGCCAGGGCAATGGCGGCGGCATCGTTGAGCAGGCTTTCGCCCTCCACCAGGCGGATCAGACGTCCGGGCGCGCCCACGTCACGGAAGATGCCGACCACGGCCGAGGGGTCGGTGGTGGCCACGATGGCGCCCAGCAGCAGGCACACCACCAGGCTTTGCGGCGCGACCAGTGCCAGGCCCAGGCCGATGGCCCCGGTGGCCACAAACACGGCCACCACGGCCAGCAAGAGGATGGGCGCGGCATCCTGCAGCATGTTGCGCACGTCCACGGTCAGCGCCACCTGAAACAGCAGCGGCGGCAGAAACAGCCACAGATAGGCCTCGGCCGGAAAGTCGGGGCTGATCAGGGGGGCAAAAAAGAAGGCAGCAAACTCAGGGGCCACCGAGTCGATGGCCACATAGCTGGCCCCCAAGGTGATGCCGACCAGCGACAGCAAGGTGGATTCGGGGGCGCCCATGCGGGCGGAGGCGACCTGCACCAGGGCCACGATGGCCAGCAGGCAGGCGGTCAGAACAAGCAGTTCGGCAAGACTGGGCACGGGGTGATCAGGTGCCAGTCAGGCACCGGTCCTGAATTGGGCGGGGGAAAGTAGGGGGGCGGCAAGGCATCCATCACAGGCCGTGGCGGGTGCAGGCACCCAGGCCAGGGCCATGATAGCCCCGTCTGCGCCGGGCCAGCCGCAGGCGGCAGCACCTGGATCAAGCAAGGTGTGCAAAGAGTGCAAGCCATTGCAATCGATGCACTGAATGCCGTGAAAAAACAGGCAAAAGAGGCCAAACCCCTTCCACTGCGGGGGGGCGTGCTGCAGCACAGTCTCAGGCTGGGCGGCTCAGGCGAAGGCGGCGCGGGCGTTTCGGGGGGGCTTTGGGCTCGGCCTCGCGGCTTTCCGGGGCGGGCAGCGTGGTGGTCGATCGCGCGGCGGCCGGCGCCGCCGATGGGGCGGGGTCGCGGGGGGCTTCCAGCAACTGGTCCAGTGCCCGGGCCTGGCGGGCCTGCTCACCGGCTCGCCCCTGCAGCAGGTGCTGGGCGCACTGGCGCAACAGCATGGCCATCCAGTCAATGGCCGGGCCGGTGTTGCGGCGGTACTGCCGTGCCTGCTGCCAAACCCGCACGTAACAGGCTTGCAGCACCTGCTCGGCCCAGGGCGGCGTGGCCACCAGCATCAAGGCCAGAACATACAGGCGGTTGGCGGTGGCATCGTGCAGTTCGGTCAAGGCCAGGCGCTCGCCCTGGGCGATGCGTTCCAGCAGCTGGATCAGGCGGTGGGATTCGGTCGGATGTGTCATGGGGCAGAGGGCTTGACCCGGCGGCGGTCGGAAGGTTCCGTTCATCGCGGGGCCGGAGTGTGCCTT
This sequence comes from Curvibacter sp. EU05-FHT14A10, assembly GCF_058791075.1. Taxonomy (NCBI): domain Bacteria; kingdom Pseudomonadati; phylum Pseudomonadota; class Betaproteobacteria; order Burkholderiales; family Comamonadaceae; genus Curvibacter; species Curvibacter sp. EU05-FHT14A10. Next base: position 345,289 of record NZ_JBYTDE010000002.1, on the reverse strand, counting down.
GCCGGCGGCTTTCGCGCCGGTGCACTCCCCAATGTCCTTGCCTGGGCAGGTTTCATGGGGCGTGCTGCCTGCGCTGGTAGGTGACCGGGGCACAATGTCTTGCCGTGGCGCCTGCGGGATGTTGGGGCTGAACTTGTTTTTGCGGGTGTACCGAGTGTCTGAACTGCTGCAACATTTCTCGTGGGTGGCTGCCTTGGCTGCCCTGCTGGTGGGGCTGTCCAAAGGGGGGCTGCCGGCCATTGGCATGCTGGCCGTGCCCCTGATGGCCTTGTCCATGTCGCCCGTGCAGGCCGCCGTGCTGCTGTTGCCGATCTATGTGGTGTCTGACATGGCGGGCCTGTGGCTGTACCGGCGCGACTTCAGCGCGCCCAATCTGCGCATCCTGGTGCCGGCCGGGCTGGGCGGCGTCTTGCTGGGCTGGGCCACCGCGGCCTGGGTGTCAGACCGGGTGGTCACCTTCTTGATCGGTTTGATGGGGCTGGGTTTTTGCCTGTATGCCTGGCTGCGTCGGCAAAGCGATGCCCCACCTCAGCCGGCCCACCTGTTCAAGGGGTGCTTCTGGGGCACGGTGACCGGCTTCACCAGCTTCATTTCACACGCCGGAGCGCCGCCATTCCAGGTTTATGTGTTGCCTCAGAAGCTGCCCAAGGCGCAGTTTGCCGGCACCGCCACACTGTTGTTTGCAGCCATCAATCTGGCCAAGATCGTGCCCTACCAGTTTCTACGCCCCTACTCGGCCCAGGCGCTGTGGGGGGCCGCAGCCCTGCTGCCTTTTGCGCTGGCCGGCACAGTGGCCGGCGCCTGGCTGACCCGCCGCCTGGCGGACGCCTGGTTCTACCGCCTGGTGCAGGTCGGCCTGCTGCTGGTGTCGCTCAAGCTGATCATGGATGCGTGGGGCATGCCGCAGGGTTGAGGCCAGGCGTCAGGCCTGGCGGCTTGATCTTGGCGCGGCGCCCCGGCAGCCCCTGCAAGGGGGCATGCCGAACAGCGGGTGCCCAAACCCGCGATGTTCATCGATGCCGTGGCTGGCACCTCGGCAAGCCGCTTGAGCAAGGCGCGCACGTCGTTGGCGGGCCACGTCAACAGTGGCGCCAGTGATTGCCGTCTGCAGTGAAGTGCGCATGGCCTTGGTCTGGCCTTGAGCAGGCGGATCTGCCGATCAAGGCCAATTTGCTGCGCAGCAGGCCCCATCCAAGCGGGTTTGGCACATGGTCTTGAGCAAGCGCGTGGCCGCTGCCGCAGGCAATGCCAAGGGCTATCTTGGCGGCCGATAGAGTGCAACAAAAAGCCATATCAGTATTTTGATCAATACAGGCTGAAACTATTTTTGTTTCAGGATTTTGCGGCTTGCAGATTGAGCGGCCTGTTCTGCGTTTTGAACGGGCTCATCATCCGTTTTTGGGGGCGCCGCTTCAGGTCCATGGCCGGCGTGAGCTGCGGGGTTTCTTACATTTCCCGTTCTGGAGAGTGGGCGCCGATGCTGTACTCACGAGCTGCCGATTTTTGGATCGCGAGAAAGAGAGATTTATTTTCTATTCACGATTCGAAAGTCAAGTTGGTCGTGATGTGCAAGGAGCGTTGAATATGAAATGGATTCCTCTGTTGGCTGGTGCGTGTGTGCTTGCAAGCATGGCAGGTTGCGCAACGGAAAATTCCAGGGTGCTTGAGACCAAGACTGTCGCTGCCGCGTCGAGTCACTTTGCGGGCCAGAAGTTGCCCATATCGGTTGGCAAGTTCGAAAATAGATCGCCATTCCAGCGTGGGATCTTCAGCGATGGTGTGGATCGTCTGGGTAATCAGTCCAAAACAATATTGATTTCCCACTTGCAGCAGTCCAATCGATTTTCTGTGCTCGATCGCGAAAACATGAGTGAATCGAGCCAGGAAGCCAAGATAAAAGGTCAAGCCCAGAAAATAAAAGGGGCTGACTTTTTGATCGCGGGCGATGTGACTGAGTTTGGGCGCAAAGAGGTTGGCGATCATCAGCTTTTTGGCATCTTGGGTCGCGCCAAAGAGCAGATCGCATATGCCAAAGTTGTTTTGAATGTGGTCGATGCATCAAGCTCTGAGGTGATTTACTCGGCCCAGGGGGCGGGTGAATTCTCTTTGTCCAATCGTGAGGTGATCGGTTTCGGTGGCACTGCAGGCTATGACGCTACCCTGAACGGGAAAGTTCTTGATCTGGCCATCCGTCAGGCAGTTGATAAGTTGGCTGCTGCCGCTGATTCAGGTGCATTCCAAATGCCAGCGACAAGGTGATGCCCATGCGGTCCTATACATTATTTTCGGTGATCACTGTGTCGATGGCGTTGGCGGCTTGTGCGGGGCCACCTACCTTGTACCAGTGGGGGCCCTATGAATCTCAGCTGTATTCACATTTCAAAAGTGAATCACCTCAGGCCCAGATTGATGTCATGGAGAAGCATGCCCAGATCGTGCGGGATTCTGGGAAATCCCTGCCGCCGGGCTACATGGCGCATCTGGCCGTTCTCTATGGCCAGGTCGGTCGTGATGCTGATCAGATGTCGGCTTTGCAGAAGGAGAAAGACAATTTTCCAGAGTCAAAAAATTACATCGATCGTCTGATCGGTCAATCGAAAGTGGGGGCTTCCGATGTCAAAAAATAAATATGTCTTGTATGCCGCTTTGCTTGGGTCGACGGTGCTGGTAGGGTGCGCAGCACCTCAAGCCAAAGACTACTCTGCATTTCGCGCTGCTGATCCCAAGACGATCTTGATTCTGCCGCCTAAAAACAGCAGTCCTGATGTCAAAGCGACTTATGGTGTTTACGCTCAAACATCTCAGCCGGTCGCAGAAGCCGGCTTTTATGTGCTGCCAATCTCATTGGTCGATGAGCATTTCAAAGCGCAAGGCCTGACCATTGCTGATGATATTCACGCAATTGACATCGGAAAATTGAGAGAGGTGTTTGGAGCGGACGCAGTTCTGTACATCGATGTGAAAGAGTATGGCTCCAAATATTATGTGATCGGCAGCAACACGGTGGTGGCGGCCGAGGGCCGCTTGGTCGACCTTCGAACGGGCGAGGTGCTTTGGAGTGGTGTGGCGCGGGCATCTTCCGAAGAGCAATCTCAAAGCAGTGGCGGCATTGCCGGGATGTTGATCACGGCGCTGGTCAAGCAGGTGATGGCCACTGCCCTGGATCAGAGCTTCCCCATTGCCGGAATGACAACGCAGCGCCTGCTGTCCGCACAAAGCCCTGGGGCATTGATTCCGGGGCCGCGTCACCCTGCCTATCCAAAGCACTGATCGTTGCCTAGAGGGGCGCCTGCCCGATCGGGGGCGAGGTGGCGTTTCAATCCTTGGGGTGTGGGTTCTTGGCCTGATGGGTGCCTTCATGGGCCTGCCGCCAGGCCTGAAAGGCTTCCGGCGGCATCGGCCGGGCCATGAGGTAGCCCTGGGCAAAATCGCAACCCAGGCTGGCCAGTTGGTCCCAGTGGGCCTGGGTTTCGACGCCCTCGGCCACGGTCTTGCGGCCCAGGTCGTGCACCAGATCGATGGTCGAGCGCACGATGGCGGCCGAATCCTTGTTGTTGCACATGTCGCGCACAAAAGACTGGTCGATCTTGATGTAGTCGACCGGCAGCTTCTGCAGGTAACTGAGCGCTGAATAGCCGGTGCCAAAGTCATCGATGTACAGGGCAATGCCCTCGGCACGCAGGCTTTGCAAGACGCCCAGCGCGTACTCGGCGTCTTCCATCACCGCGGATTCGGTGATTTCCATCTCCAGCAGGTGGGGCGCACCGTTCCAGGTGCTGCGCAGATGGCGCAGCCGTGTCAGCAGGTTCTCATCGCGCAGATTGCGGGCCGAGAGGTTGACGGCGATGGGCACCGCGCAACCCTGCAGGGCCCAGTGGTGGTTCAGGCGCAGAGCGGCCTCGATCACCCAATCGGTCAGGGGGGTGATCAGGCCGGTCTGCTCGGCCAGGCCGATGAACTCCATGGGGGGCACCAGGCCGCGCTGGCTGTGCTGCCAACGCACCAGGCCTTCGGCACCGCAGACGGCGCCACTGCGCATGTCGATCTTGGGCTGCAAGTGCAGCAGCAGATCGCCGCCCTCGATGGCGCGGCGAAGTTGGCCGGCCAGGTTGAGCTGATGCGGCTGCCGGGCGCCTTTGGCCGGGTCGAAGATCACCTGCCGCAGCCCTTTCTTGCGCGCCATCTGCAAGGCAATGTCCATGTGCCGATACAGATCGTGCGGGGTCGTCCCGTGTTGGGGGTACAGCGCGATGCCGGTGCGGGCCGAAATGTCGATCTCGATGTCGTCCAGGGGCATGGGGCGGGTCAGGGCGGCGTTCAGTCTCTCCACCTGAGCCCGCGCGGCCTGGGCATTGCCATCGGGCAGCAGGATGGCGAATTCGTCGCCGCGCAGGCGGGCCACACTGGCGTCAGGCGGCACACTCTGACTCAGTCTCTGGCCGAATTCGCACAACAGCTGATCGCCAAAACTGAAGCCAAGGGCGTCGTTGATTTCGCCGATGCGCTCGATGTTGATCTGCAAGACCGCAAACTTGGACGGGCCCTGATGCTCCGCCAACGCCAGCGCCATGCTGAGGCTTTCGGTGAACTGGGTCTCGTTGGGCAGGCCTGTCAGGGCATCGTGGCGGGTCAGGTGCTGCATGGCCTGTTCGATCTGCGCCTGCTCGACCTGGCTGCGCAGCGTGGCGATGCCAAAGGCCAGATCGTCGGCCGATTCACTGAGCAACCTCACCTCGTCGGGGTTGAAGGTGTTGGGTTCACGGTCATAGAGCGCCAGTGCGCCAATGACCTTCTGGCCGACGCGCAAGGGGCAGGCCAGGGCGGATCGGTTGCCGTCCAGGTACTCCAGCCAGGGCACGTAGCCCGGGCTATCCAGCACATTGGCGATCACGGTGGTCTGGCCGGTTCGCACCGATTGGGCCGTGGCCCCCTGCCCATTTTCGGTATCGGCCCAGGTCAGGGGCAGACGGCTCAGGAATTCGAGGCCATGCTGGTTGCCGCTTTGGGCCATCAGCTTCAAGGTCTGGGCTGCGTCGTCGAGCCGATACCACACGGCGGCCATGCCATAGCCGCCGGTGCTGACGATCGCTTGGCACATGTGTTGCAGCAACTCGTCCTCCGTATTGGCGCGCAGCATGGTCCGGTTGACGGCGCTCAGGGTGCGCAGTGCCCGGCCCAGGTGCTCCAGCTCTTGCACGCGTTGGGCCAACTCGGCGTTCAGGTCCTGGATGGCGGCCTCGCTGCGTTTGCGCTCGGTGATGTCGCTGCCCAGCAGGTAATAGCCCAGCACATGGCCCTGCTCGTCGCGCTTCGGGAAATAATTCACCGCGTGCCACAGGTCGGGTTCAGGCTGCCAGTCAAAGCTCTGTGCCTGGCCTTGCAGCGCCTTTTGAATCATGGGTGCGGCGATGGCATAGCGATCCGGGCCCAGGATCTCGATCACGCTGCATCCGGTGATGTCGGCCCGCTCGGGTGCGAACCGGCGCCGGTATAGATCGTTGACATACACGTAGCGTTGCTGGGCGTCGACATAGCCGATCAAGGCCGGGACCGCCGCCATCACGCTGCGCAGGTGTTCTTCGCTTTCATGCAATTGCTGGGTTCGCTCCCGCACATGCTGTTCCAGCAAGGCGTTCTGGCGTTCGATCTGCAATTCGGCCTTGTACTGTTGGGTCACGTCGCGAAACACCAGCACCGTGCCGCGCATCTTGCCCGCGGCATCGCGGATCGGTGCCGCGCTGTCGGCAATGGGGCATTCGCTGCCATCACGGGCGATCAGGCTGGTGTGGTTGGCCAGATCCTGTTGCTGGCCGGTCTGTAGCACGCGGACAATCGGCACCTCGACAGACGCACGGGTGCTCTCGTGGACGATCACGAACACCTCTTCGGCCGGGCGGCCGCGGGCCTCGGCTTCGCTCCACCCGGTCAGTCGCTCTGCCACGGGGTTGAGGCGCGTGATGCAGCCCTTGAGATCGGTGGCCAGAACACCGTCACCGATGGACCGAAGGGTGATGGCCAGGTCTTCCTCGCGCTCTGCCAGGGCCTCGCGATTGCGCGCCAGCTGTTGCAACTGACGCTGGATCAATTTGTAGGTGGCCGCCAGCAAGCCCAACAGCAGGGCCGATACCAGCAAGCCCCCGCCCAACAGCCATTGGCGGCTGCGCAGTTGCTCGGTGTCCCGGGCACTGAGCAGGCGCAGTTCTTCGTCGCGCATCTGGTCCAGCAGACCATAGACCTTGTCTCGGGTTTCGCGCAAGGGCGCCTGGGCCACATAGGCCGTGGCCGCCTCGACGCCCTGGGTCTTGCGCAGCAACTCGACCTGGCGGGCAATGGCGATGCGCTGGTCCACCACCTCGCGCAGTTGCTGCCAGCGGTTCTGTTGCTCGGGGTTGTCGGTGGTGAGTTGGGCCAGGCTGCCCAGGGCCGCTTCGCGTGAGCGGGAGGCCTTTTCTCTCTCAAGCAGATAGCTGTTGTCGCCCGTCATTCGGAAGTTCTGCGTGCTCAGCTCGACCTGCAGCATGTCGCCACGGGTGATGGCCAGCGAATTCAGCACCTCCTGGGTGTGGTGCACGCTCTGGGTGGCAATGGCCGCATCACGGGCCAACTTCCAGGTCAGTCCCAAGAGGGCGGTGACCACCAGGGCGGCAGCGGCAAAGGCCAGCAATACCTTGGCATTGAACCCCCCTTGCAGTTCCGGGTGAGGGGTCATGGTCAAACGCAGCATGCTTCGGGGCCCGGTCCAGGGCCATTCACATGGGGCAATCGGGGCGACATGTAACACCTCCCTTAAGGCGTTGATTGGCGGGATGCATGGATCAGTCCGGATCTTCGCCCGAAGCTGAGGCATGCAGCTTCGCCGAGATTAGCCGTATTTGAACTTTCAAGCCAGCCAGGGATGTGCTGAGATGAGGGGTGAAAAGACGCTAAAAAAAGAGCCCCGCCGGCGGCGAGGCTCAAACCTTGGATGGAATGAATGAAGCTGCCAGCCGCCCTCGAAGGGCGGTCAACAGCACCCTCGGTGCTGGCCAGGGGTCAGAACGCCAGGCGCAGGCCGATGTCAAAGCCGGTGGAGTTGCCATTGACGTTGTTGGCGCCGGTGACGGGGCCGAGGGCGCCGGAGCCGTAGGAGTTGGCGGCCATGGAGGCGCCGCCGGAGTTGCTGACGCGGGCCAGGGTGGCGTAGGCGGCGGTGCGCTTGGAGAGGTTGTAGATGCCGCCGATGGCGAACTTCTGGGCCTTGGCCGAGCCGAGCTTGACCTGGCCAAGGGAGGCCAGCACGTTGAAGGCCCCCACGGGGGCGTTCACGCCCAGGCTCCAGCCCTTGGTGCTGAGGTCGTTGCCGGTGGTGGCCACGTTGGAGAGCTTTTGCTGAGCCACGATGCCCATGACCTTGGCAGGGCCAAAGTCGTAGGCGCCGTAGATGCTGGTGTCGGCCATGTCACCGGCCAGGGGGGCCGCTGCGCCCGAGGTGCCGGGGCCGGCCAGGCCGTTGTTGCCCAAGGACTGGGTGAGGCCGGCAAAGGTGGTGCGGGTGTAGGCGGCGGCGACATCGAGCGGGCCTTGGCGGTAGCCCAGGCGTGCGCCGGCGTAGCGGCCGTTGCTGGAGGTGTCGATGGTGTTGATGGTGGCGTTGCTGGGCTGGTTGCCGAAGGCGAGCATGGCCTGGCCGTAGATGCCGCCGAGGTTGGCGGGCAGGAAGTAGCCCACCGAGTTGGAGGCGCGCACAAAGGTGTTGGTGGCGGCGGAGCCGGTGTAGTCGAGGATGAGGGTGCCGACGCCGGCGGCGGCGAAGGGGTCGGCGTTGAGGTAGTTCTGCCAGCTGGGGGTGGTGTCGCGGCCGATGCGCAGCTCGCCGAAGGATCCGGCGAGGCTGACGGTGGAGCGGCGGTTGAAGGTGAGGCCGCCGGCGGCGATGTCGGATTTTTGGTTGTTGGAGGTGGTGCCGCTGCTGCCGATGCCGCTGGCGGGGTTGATGGCGCCTTCGAGCCAGAAGCCGGCGCTCAGGCCACCGCCGAGGTCTTCGACACCGCGAAAGCCGAGGCGGCTGGCGCTGTTGCCGGAGGGGGAGACGCCGGAGACGCGGCCGGCGTTGGTCTTGACGTTTTCGTAGGCGAGGTCGAGCACGCCGAACAGCGTGACCGAGGACTGGGCCAGGCTGAGGCCGCAGGCGCTCATGGCCGCCAGGGCGACAAAGGTTTTTTTCATTTCAAAGGTCTCCGTTGTGGTTGGGGGAAATGGGCATGCAGGCTGGCAGGGTGGGGCAGGGCTCAGGCATCGGGTTTCACGCCGGCCTCGCGGATCACACGGCCCCACTGGGTGCTTTGCTGTTGGAGCCAGAGGGCGTAGTCCTGAGGGCTGTTGTCCAGTGGCTCCAGGCCTTGCTGGCGCAGCAGCTCGCGCACCTCGGGCTGGCGCAGAACGCCTGCCACGGCCTGGTTGATCCGGCGCAGGGTGTCGGCCGGTGTGCCCGCGGCCGTGAAAACGCCTTGTGAGATCCAGGCCTCGAAGCCGGCAAAGCCAGCCTCGGCCACGGTGGGCACCTGCGGCAGTTCGGCCATGCGCTGGGGTGAGGTGACGGCCAGGGGCTTGAGCTTGCCTGCCTTGATCAGACTGGCCACGGTGGCGTAGCCGGTGAACACCAGGCTCACTTGGCCGCCCACGGTGTCGTTGATGGCCGGGCCCGAGCCCTTGTACGGAATGTGGTTGAGTTGCAGGCCCGTGGCCAGCTTCAGCAGCTCGGCCGCGAGATGCGGCGTGGCGCCGTTGCCTGATGAAGCAATCGACAGCGAGCCGGGCCGGGCCTTGTCCAGCGCCAGCAGATCGGCCAGCGATTGGGCGGGCAGGCGGGTCGGGGCTACCAGCACCAGTGGAAACTGCGCCAGGTTGATGACGGGCTGCAGATCGTTGCTGCCGTAGGGCAGCTTGGGAAACAACGCCGGGCTGATGGTGAGCACACTGGCATCTGCCAACAGCAGGGTCTGTCCGTCTGGGGCCGATTTGGCCACGTAGGCCGCTCCGACAGCGCCGCCGGCCCCCGGGCGGTTGTCGACGATGACGGTTTGCTTCAGCAGGTCCGCCAGCCTGGGCTGCAGGATGCGGGCCAGGTTGTCCGAGCCGCCTCCGGTACCAAAGGGCACCACCAGACGCAGGGCCTTGTCCTGGGCCCGCAAGCCGGGGCTGGCGCAGGCCAGTCCGGCCATCAGTCCTTGCAAAAGAATGCGTCTGCTTGTTTGCATGTGAAACCGCCTTTCAGAAAGCGCCTCGTTTCAGGCGCAACGCCCCCTCCTGGCCGCTCAGGCGGCCTGGATTCGGACAGCGTGACCCGGTGGCCCGGGCCGGAATCAGGTCTTCAGGTGTTGCGGAACCGGGCTGCCACGGCATCAGCCCCGGCGATCAGCAGGTGCAGATCGGTGCCCACGCCCACCATCGTGGCGCCGCCTTCGAAGTAGTGCTCGGCCCTGCCATCGGCGGCCAGCACGCCGGCGGCCTTGCCGGCGGCACGCGCAGTCTGAAAGGCCTGGGCAATGGCGGCTTGCACGTCGGGGTGACTGGCCTGACCGCGATGCCCCAGGCTGGCCGCGAGGTCCGAGGGGCCAATGAACACCGCATCCACCCCCGGCACGCGGCAGATGGCGTCCAGGTCATCCAGCGCCTCGCGCGACTCGATCTGCAGCACCAGGCCAATTTCGTCGTTGGCGCGTGCCATGTAATCCTTGTAGCGGGTGTAGTTGCCGGCCCGGGTGCTGCCGGCCACGCCGCGCAGTCCCTCGGGCGCAAAGCGGGTGTACGACACGGCTTCGCGGGCCTCGGCCGCATTGCGGATGTTGGGAATCATCAGGTTCGGGGCACCGGCATCCAGCGCCCGCTTGATCCAGCCCATGTCCAGAATGGGCACCCGCACGATGGGGGCCACGGGCCGGCCGCGCACGGCCAGCAATTGCTGGCCCACATCCACCAGGTCGGTGGGGCTGTGTTCCATGTCGAACAGCAGCCAGTCGAAACCCGAGTCGGCCAGCACCTCGGCAATCGGATGGTGGGCAAAAGTGATCCACAGGCCAACCTGGCGGCGGTTCTGTTGCAGGGCCTGTTTGAAGGTGTTGGTGGGCAGAGAGCTGGGGTTCATGGCGGTGTTGGGGGTGAGGGTGGTGCGGGGCGGGATGGGCTTGTTGGTTTTCAGATCAGGGCGGCGTAAAGGGCCCGCATGTCGTCACGGCTCAGGGGGCGCGGGTTGTTGTCCAGCAGGCGGGTGACCTTGGCGGCGCCATCGACCAGGCCGTCCAGTTCGGCCGGCTGGATGTTCAGGCTGCGCAGCGAGTCGGGTACGCCCAGGTCGTGGTTCAGCTCGCGCAGGGCCTGCACAAAGGCACTGGCGGCGTTGCTGTCGCTCAGGCCTTCGACCGGCAGGGCCATGGCCCGGGCCATGGCGGCAAAGCGCGTCTCGCTGCCGAGTTGGTTGAAGGCCATGATCGAAGGCAGCAGGATGGCGTTTGACAGGCCATGCGGCATGCGGTATTTGCCGCCCAGCGGGTAGGCCAGGGCGTGGACCGCGGTGGTGCTGGAGGTGGCGATGCACACCCCGCCCCAGTAGGCCCCCAGCAGCAGGTCGGCGCGCGCGTCCAGGTCCTTGCCCTGGTGCACGGCGCGGCGGATGCTGCGGGCGATCAGCCGGATGGCCTCCAGGGCATACAGGTCGCTGAAGGGGTTGGCCTTTTTCGAGCAGTAACACTCGATGGCGTGGGTCAGGGCGTCCATGCCGGTCGAGGCCGTGACGGCGGGCGGCAGGGTCAGCGTCAGGCGGGCGTCCAGGATCACCGCATCGGGCATCAGGCGGGCGCTGACGATGCCGACCTTCAACTCGTCTTCAGGCACCAGGATGATGGAGTTGGGCGTGGCCTCCGAGCCGGTGCCTGAGGTGGTGGGCACCATCACGGTAGGCAGGCCGCGGGCGCCGATGTCGGCCTTCTTGCTCAGCAGCTCGCGCAGGTCCAGTGGGTGGGCCAGCAACACAGCGATGATCTTGGCCACATCCATGGCGCTGCCGCCGCCGATGCCCACCACCAGGTCAAAGGGGCCGGCGGCGCGGGCCGTGGCCTCAATGGCCTGCACATCGGCCACGTCGGGTTCAGGCGGTGTGCTGGCGATCAGGGTCACGGCGAGGCCGGCCGCTTCGAGCTGCTGGCGCGGGGCATCCACCAGGCCGGCGGCGGCCACGCCCTTGTCGCTGATGATCAGCACGCGGCGGGCCTGAAAAAAGCCTTGCGCCAATTCGGTCAGTTGTTCGATGCTGCCGGGGCCGGCAATGACGCGGCCCGGGTTGAGCAGGGCGTAGGGGGTGGAACTCATGGTGTCTTGTCCTTCAGGTCGTTTGCTTCACCCAGTCCGGCATCACCCGGGCATGGCGGATGTGCTGGCGGAACACCGTGTAGGCCAGGTGCAGCGCACCATCGGCCGTCTGGTGCAGCGAGGGGTAGGAGTACTCGCGGTTCAGGCGCTGCTCCGAGTTGTTGCTCAGGCAGTGGCCGTCCCCTTCTTCGAGGGGGCGCTGCCAGGGCCAGCTCAGGCCGTCGTCCTCCGACAGGGCCAGCGTCAGCGGGGCGCGGGGGGCGCCCCAGAAGGCGCGCCGCGCAGGGGGCTCGGCGGCGCTTGGGCTTGGGCTGGCAGCAGGCGGTTGGTGTTCGTCCAGTTCGTCGTACAGCGATTCACGCCGGGCCGTCGCATCCAGGGCGCTGCTGGCATTGAAGATCATGGCCAGGCGGCCATCGGCCAGGCGCAGAGCCTGAATGGACGAGTTGTTGTTCGGCAGCGCCGTGGGCTGCGGCGCGCTCCAGCTCAGGCCGCCGTCCTCGCTGGTGGCGCGGTACACGTGGTCGGCCCAGCGGCTGCGGAAGAAGGCCAGCAGACGCGGGGCGCCGCCAGAGGCCGGCACGATGCTCATGTGCACGCAACCCAGGCTGTCGGGCACCTCGATCGCCTGCCAGCTCTGGCCTTGATCGGTGGAGCGCAACACGGCGCTGTCGTCCAGGCTGCCATCCCAGGCCTGGCCTGGCAAGGGGCGGCAGCGGAAGGTGGGCAACAACCAGCTGCCATCCGCCTGCACCTGAATGGGTTGGCGCACAAAGGTGCCGGCCGGCGCGGCGGCCAGGGTCTCGGTGGGGCCCCAGTTCAGGCCGTTGTCATGCGAGATGCGGCGGCGCACCAGGGCCGTGTCCTGGTTGCCGGCCTGCTGGGCGGTGTGCAGCAGCCACAAAGTGCCGTCCGGCAGCGGGAACAGGATGGGGTTCTGCTCGGAGCGCTCCGGGTCGTCCGACAGTTGCACGGGCGTGCTCCATTGCGTGCTGCCCGGTGCCAGGCGCGACATGAACACGCTGATGTCCGAGCGGCCTTCCATCGAGCCGCCGAACCACACACAGGCCAGCGTGCCGTCGGGCAGCGCCATCAGGTTGGCGGCATGGGCCTGCACCCGGGCCGACGGGATGTCGGCCACCAGGCGTTGCGGGTCGCTTGGGTGGGGGCTCAGTTGACCCGGGGTCATGGTGTCACCTCGGCAGCGGCCTTCACTGCGCGTTGGCCTTTGATGAGTTTGAAGGCGTATTCGGCCGCTTCGACCAGGCTGTCTGCACTGGCCACCCCTTTGCCCGCAATGTCAAAGGCGGTGCCATGGTCCACCGAGGTGCGCAGGATCGGCAGGCCCAGGGTGATGTTGACCCCGCTGATGGCCTGCCAGGCGCCGGTGGCCGGGTCCACCTGAAAGCCCATCAGCTTGACCGGGATGTGGCCCTGGTCATGGAACATGGCCACCACGGCGTCGAACTGGCGGGCCCGCAGCTTGATGAACACGGTGTCGCCGGGCCAGGGGCCCGAGAAGCCCCGGTCGGCATAGTCGCGCACCACGGGGGCCACGATCTCGTCATCTTCCTTGCCCAGGATGCCGCCCTCACCACAGTGGGGGTTCAGGCCGGCCACGGCAATGCGCGGGTTGGCGATGCCCAGCGTGCGCAGGGCCTGGTGGGTTACGTCAAACACCCGGCGCAGGCGCTGCGGTGTGATGCGCTTGGGCACATCGGCCAGGGCGCAATGGGTGGTCACGTGGGTGACGTGCATGTCGCCGTGGGCCAGCATCATCACCGCGTCGCGTTGGCCGGTCAGGTGGGCCAGCATCTCGGTGTGGCCCTCGAACAGGTGGCCGGCCAGGTGCAAGGCCTCTTTGGACAAGGGGCCGGTGACGATGGCATCGGCCTCGCCAGCCTGCACCAGCTCCACGGCCTTGGCCACCGCCCGGTAGGCCCATTCGCCGCCCACCGCGCTGATCTGGCCTGTGACCACGGGCGTGTTCACCGGGCCGACGTCGACCATGCGGTAAAAAGGCCGGCCGTGGTCATCAGGCGCCAGGCCCATGCGCAGCTCGGCTTCGTGCAAGGCCTTGGCACTGCCCAACACAATGAATTCGGCCAGGCCGTTGCGGACCAGTTCTGCCATCTGGCGCGTGGCCTTGGCCGTGATCTCGGGGCCGATGCCCGCCGGGTCGCCCATCGTGAAAGCGAGTCGTATCGGTGCAGTCATGGTGTCAGTCCTTCGAGGGTAGATGGGGGATCAATCCGGTTTGATGTTGGCGGCCTTGATCAGGCGGCCGATGCGTTCGTATTCGCCGGGCAGGAAGCGGGCCAATGCGGCGCTGTCGCCCGTGGAGACGGTGATGCCCACGCTGTTGAGGCGGCTCACCACGTCGGGGTTCTTGAGGGCGGTGGCCAGGGCGGTCGAGAGCTTGGACACCACGGGTTTGGGGGTCTTGGCAGGTACAAAAATCGCGTACCAGGCCGAGAAATCGAATTGCGGGTAGCCCGACTCGGCAAAAGTGGGCACCTGGGGCAGATCCGGCAGGCGCGCGCTGGCCCCCACGGCCAGGGCCCGCACCTTGCCGGCCTTGAGCAGGGGCATGCAGTTGGTGGCCGTGTCGAAAATCACCGGCACCCGGCCGCCGATCAGGTCCAGGATGTGGGCATTGCCCCCCTTGTAAGGCACGTGCGTCATCTTGACCTTGGCCTGGTCGATGAACATCTCGCCCGCCAGGTGCAGGGGTGACCCATTGCCCGACGAGCCATACATCACCGCAGTGGGGTCTTTCTGGGCGGCGTCGGCCACGTCCTTGAGGGTCTTGAACGGCGAATCCAGGTAGGTGATGGCGATGATGGGCGCGCTGCCGATCAGGCCCACGGGCTCGAAATCCTTCAGCGGGTCGTAGTCGGCCTTGAGCAGATTGGGGCTGGCCGCGTGGGTGGCCAGGCCGCCCACCAGCAGGGTGTGGCCGTCGGCCGGTGCCCGCGCCACCACGCCGGCGCCCAGCAAGGCGGCGGCGCCGGGGCGGTTGTCGATGATGGCGGTGCCACCCAGGGCGTCGGCCATCTTCTGCCCGATCAGGCGACCCAGCATGTCATTGGCGCCCCCTGCCGGGTAGGGCACCACGAACGTGAGCGTTTTGCTGGGGAACGGGGCCTGCGCCCAGGCAGCGCCTGCCATGGCCGACACCATCCAGGCCCCAGCACTGGCTGCCAGAAGAGAACGGCGTGAAGCTTTTTGGTAGATCATGATTTGTCTCTGGTGTTATTAAAGCAAAATAAGGCCAATTCAGGCGCTCTTGGGCCCTTGAATGCTTCAAATTACGCCACAAAACGTCAAAAAGAATCACTGTCGTTTACCCTGATGAAGAAATCAGTCACGATCAATCATCATTCGCAGGCATTTCTTGTCATACCTTCCAAAATCCACCATGAACACCGAGTCGGCGCCTTCGCCCCTGATGCCCGTGCAGCGGCGCCAGCACATCATTGACTTTCTGCAGCGGCACGGCGCCGTCACCATCACCCAGCTGGAGCAGGCCCTGGGCGTATCGCTGTCCACGCTGCGGCGCGACCTGGACACCCTGGCCGCTGAGGGCGTGGTGGACCGCACCCATGGCGGTGCTGTGTTGCGCCAGCATGTGGCCAGCTATGGCACCTTCGAGCCCGAGACGGCGGCCGCTGCCGAGCTGTCGCCGCGCGAGAAGGCGGCCATCGGCCAACTGGCGGCACAGCAACTGCTGCCTTTGCAAAGCGTCATCTTTGACAGCGGCACCACCGTGCTGGAGGCAGCCCGTGCCGCCGTCAAGCGCGCCATTCCCCTGACTGCGGTGACCAACGACCTGGCCATTGCCCAGGTGCTGGGCCAATCGCCGCACATCCAGGTTCATGTGCTGGGGGGCACCTTGCGGCCCAACAGCCCCACGGTCATCGGTCAGGCCCTGGTGCATCAGGCCAGCGCCTTCCAGGCTGATCTCTTGCTGATGGGGGCCCATGCTGTCACGCAAGACCTGGTCTCAGAAACCTCGGCCGAGGTGGCCGCCGCCAAGCAGGCCTTGATGCGGGCGGCGCACCGCCGCGTGCTGCTGGTGGATTCGTCCAAGTTCCGGCCGCGCGCTTTCATGCAGTTTGCCCGCCTGCAAGAGGTTGATCAGCTCATCACCGATACCGGCCTGCCGCCTGCGGACGAAGAGCGCCTGCGTGCCTTGCCGCTGCAGCTCAGCCTGGTGCAGGCATGAACCGGCTGCGCATCCTGGCCGATGACCTGACCGGCGCGCTGGACTGCGCGGCCGCCTTTGGTGCCGGGGTGCCGGTGCACCTGGGTCAGCCCGCTTCGGCCGCAGCTCCCGGTCTGGATGTCGTGGCCACCGCGACCCGCGATGTGGGCCTGGCGCAGATGCAGGCGCTGCTCGCGCCCTGCGTCCCCTGGCTGCAGGGTGCGGACATTGCGTTCAAGAAGGTGGACAGCCTGCTGCGCGGCAACACCCTGGACGAGGTCGATTGGCTGGCCCGACAGGGGGGCTTTCGAGGCCTGGTCATGGCCCCGGCCTTCCCCTCCCAAGGCCGGGTCACCCTGGGCGGGCAGCCCTGGTGGGTGCGCGCTGGCCAACCCGATACCGCGGTGGCCGCCAATCTGGCCGATGGCTTGCGCGCCCGTGGTTGGGTGGTGCACACCGGCCCACAGCCGCCGGGGCCTCAAGCCCCCTGGCAGGCCTGGATTCCCGATGTGAGCAGCGATGCCGCGCTGGACCCGGTGGCGGCGCTGGCCATGCAACTGGCCCGCGACGGCCCAGCCTGGCTGTGGTGCGGCAGCGCAGGTCTGGCGCAGGCCCTGGCGCGTCAGGCGCCGGCACCGCAGGTCTTGACCAATCAGCCCAACATCGCGAACACGGCGGGTGAAACCGGGCCGCTGTTGATGGTCAGCGCCAGCCACCATGCCGTGTCGCGTGCCCAGTGGCGGTCCTTGCGTCAATCCCACTGGGGGCCGCACTGCCATGCGGGGGTTGAGGCCCTCGATTGGCGCGGCGCAGGCTCTGAACCCGCTTTGCTGCTTGATTTGTGCGCGCCAGGGCCCTTGATCGCCGAGCAGGCGGCCCAGTTGCTGGCCCGCCAGGCGGCCGACATCGCGCTTCAGGCGCCCCGGCCGCACACCCTGGTGGTGGTGGGCGGCGACACCCTGCTGGCGCTGTGCCAGGCCCTCGGGGCCCGGGGTCTGCAATCCGCCATGCCGCTGGCTCGCTCGGGCTGGGGCTGTGCGCGCTTGGTGGGGGGGCGATGGGACGGGGTGGTCTGCCACAGCCGCTCGGGGGCCTTCGGACCTGAATCGGATCTGTTGGAGGTGGTGGCCCGGCTGCAGGCGTGAGGGGCTGCCTTGCCCTGGATGGCCGATGCAGGCCGAGGGCTTGCCTGGAAAGTGCTTCAGAAAATCGGAAAGCAGCCGAAAACGGCAGAGCGTTTCTGATTTTTCATGCACATATCAATTTTTGCCGCGATGCCCAGGCCCACCGTTCTGGGCTTGTTGCGATGGGGGCAGCCGGCATTTGGGGCCCTGATCATGGCCACCATGTGGCTTCTCGGGTGGACCTATCTGCAACAGGACCAGCAGCGGACCGAGGCGGAGGCCTACCGGCGCTCGGAGGCCTCTACGCAGGCCTATGAGTCTTACATCCTGCGGGCGTTGCAGCAGATCGATCAGTTGGCCGGGTTTGTGGCCGCCAACGCCCCGTTGACGAAGTCGGATGAATCGCTGACCACCTTGCTTCAGCAGGCCTTGCAACACCAGCCCAGCCTGGGCAGCCTGTACGTGACCGATGAGCAGGGCGAGGTGGTGGCCGCGGCCTTGAGCAAGGGCAAGTTGACGGCTGCAGGCTCGGCCGCCGATCGACTGTATTTTCAGGTTCACAAAGAGAAGCGAGTCCAGGGCCTGTACGTGGGCCAACCGGCCATCGGCCGGGTCAGCCGCAGCTGGGTGGTGCACCTCAGCCGGGCGCGCTTTCATGCCGATGGCACGTTTGCCGGTGTGGTGGTGGCCACCGTCAATCCCGAGTTTCTGGTGGATTTCTACAACGCGGCCCAATTTGGCCGGCGTGGGCTGGTCAGTGTGACGGGGCTTGACCAGGTGCTGCGGGCCCGGCGCAGCGGCGATGCGCTGCAGTTTGGTGACCATGGCGTTCAGTCCACGCTGACAGGGCAGGTCGAAAAATCGCCCCAGGGCCAATTTTTGGCGCAGAGCCATATCGACGGGGTGTCGCGCTACCTCTCTTACCGGGTTCTGCCCCAATACCAGCTGGTGGTCTATACCGGATTGGCTTCCGATGAGGTCTTTGCCCATTTTCAGATCAGGCGCCAGCGCTTGATCGAGTTTTTGAGCGTGGCCACGGTGCTCATCTGCCTGGTCACGGCCGGCCTGACCCTGTTGGTGGTCCGGCTTGAGCAGTCGCGGCGGCGGGCCAGCCTGGCCGAAGAAAGGTTTCAGGCCGCGGCTCAGGCGCAGTTGGATCCTTTCATGATGCTGGCTGCGATCAGGGGGGCCGACGGCAGCTTGCGCGGCTTTCGCTGCAATCTGGCCAACCCCCGCGCCCGGCAATGGATGGGCCCACAGACCGTGGATCCGGTCGGCGAAACGCTGGATCAGTTGGTCCCGCCGTCGTTGGGCCCCCACCTGCACCCGTTGTACGCAGAGGCCCTGAGCACGCGCGTGGCCATCGAAGACGAGTTCACCTGGCTCGGCGCGCAGGGCCAGGTGCGACGGGTGGTGCAGCAGATCGTGCCGGTGGGTGATGGCCTGGCCATCACCTTGCGTGATGTCACCCAGGCCCGCGACCGCGAGCAACTGTTGCAAGCGCAGCGTGCCGCGCTCGAGCGCAGCGAACGCCAACTGCTGGCCATCACCAACAACGTGCCCGCACTGATTGCCTGTGTGGACCGCCGGCAGGTCATCAACTTCGTCAACGACACTTACCAGCACTGGTATGGCCCGGACGCGCCACCGCCCGTGGGCCAGACCCTGGCGGCCCACTGGAGCCCGGCCTTGCGTGAACAACGGCTGGCCTATGTGGAGCGGGCCCTGGACGGAGAGCGCGTTGAGTTTCTTGACACCAGCGAGACCACCAGCGGCCTGCGCACCCTGCAAAACATCTACATCCCAGACTGGAGCAGCGACAGTGTGGTGCAGGGTGTTTACCTGCTCAGCTTCGACATCACCGACTTCAAACGCACCGAGGCAGAGTTGTCGCAGTTGCTGTACCAGGACGCTTTGACCGGGCTGGACAATCGCCTTCGGCTCAACCAGGTCCTGCCCGAGGCCATTGCCCGCGCCAGACGCTCTGGCAAGCACATCGGCCTGCTGTTTCTGGATGCCGACAAGTTCAAGACCATCAACGACACCCATGGCCATGCCGTCGGCGATGACGTTCTGAAAAAAATCGCCCGGCGGCTGAAGCAGGCGGTGCGCGAGACCGATCGGGTCGTGCGTCTGGCGGGCGACGAGTTCGTGATCCTGCTGGAGGAGCTTGCCAGCCCACTGGAGGCGGACCGCGTGGCCGCCAAGATCGTCGAGCAGTTCAAGACCCCGCTGGCCCTGGACAAGATGGCCCTGCAGGTCACCGTGAGTGTCGGCGTGGCCTGCAGCGATGGCACCACGGCAGACGACGGCAAAGAACTGCTGACGCTGGCCGACACCCAGCTGTATGCGGCCAAGGCGGCGGGGCGCAATGCCTATGCCTCAATCAGGGCTTGAGCGCCGAGCCATGGCTTAGCCCAGGTTGGGTGAGGCAGCTGGGGATGGCTCAAATTGCACGTGCTGCACGCCTGGCTCGCGCACCAGGTCAATGAAGGCGCGCAGCCCCGCAGGCACCAGCCGCTGGCTGGGGTAATACAGAAAAAAACCGGGTTCGGCGGGGCGCCAGTCGTCCAGCACGCTGATCAGGCGGCCCGCATCCAGCGCCTGCTGGGCGTACTGTTGATAGACAAAGGCCAGCCCCAGGCCCTGCTCTGCCGCCTGCACCATCAGGCGCATGTCGCCCAGGGCCACGGGGCCGTCGACCGCCACCTCGATGTGTTCTTCACCCTGGGTGAACTCCCAGCGGTAAAAGACCCCATTCGGAAAACGCAGCCGAACGCAGGGGTGATCCATCAGCTCGCGCGGATGCGCCGGCCGCCCATGCCGGGCCAGGTGCCAGGGTGAGGCCACCACGACGAAGCGTTGCGGCGGCCCCAGGCGAACTGCCACCATGTCCTGCTGCAGGCTTTCGCCAAAGCGCACCCCCGCGTCAAAGCCCTGGGCCACGATGTCGACCCGATGGTCATCGCCCACCAGCTCGACGCGCATGCCGGGGTGCCGGGCCAGAAACAGCGGGATCATCGGCGCCAGAACCCAGTCGCAGGCGGCCCGCGGGGCATTGATGCGCAAGGTACCGGTGGGTGAGGCCCGCAGATCGTCGAGGGCGGTCAGCGCGTCAGTGATCTGATCCAGCGCCGGGGCCAGACGGGTCAGCAACTGTTGGCCCGCTTCGGTGGGGGCCACACTGCGCGTGGTGCGGTTCAGAAGGCGCACCCCCAGGCGAGTCTCCAGCCCGCGCAGGGTGTGGCTCAGCGCCGAGGGCGAAACGCCCAGTTCGGCGGCAGCCTGCCGAAAATTGCGCGTTCTGGCCACCGCGGCAAAGGCCTGCAGGTCGTTCAGGCTGGCGGGTTTGGGCGCAGGGGGCATCTTGAAGGATTTGATTGCTGAATATCGCTCAACAGCTCATGCTTGATTGTGCGTATTGTTGCATGGGTCTTGGCGGCCTACGCTAGCGGCCATGGATCAACCCAGGTGGCCCGGTGCCACCTTCAAAGACTGGAGCAGAGGAATGCAACAACGTCAATTGGGGGCCAACGGCCCCTTGGTTTCGGCCCTGGGCCTGGGCTGCATGGGCATGAGCGAGTTCTATGGGCCCAGCGACGATGAGCAGTCGCTGCACACGCTGGCCCGTGCGCTGGCGCTGGGCATCACCCTGTTCGACTCCGCCGACACCTATGGCCTGGGCCACAACGAAGCCTTGCTGGGGCGATTCATCCAGCAGGGTGGCGCCGCACGCCGCCGCCAGGTGGTGGTGGCCACCAAGTTCGGCATCGTCCGGCAAGCGGGCCAGTACGAGCGCCGCATCGACAACTCACCCGCCTACATCCGCGCCGCCTGCGAAGCCTCGTTGCGCCAGCTGGGGCTGGAACGCATCGACCTGTATTACTGCCACCGCCGCGACCCGGCCGTGCCCATCGAAGAGGTGGTGGGCGCCATGGCCGATCTGGTGGCCGCCGGCAAGGTGGGCGCCATCGGCCTGTCCGAGGTGTCGGCCCAGACGCTGCGCCGGGCTCACGCCGTGCACCCGGTGGCCGCGCTGCAGAGCGAATACTCTCTGTGGAGTCGCGAACCCGAAACCGGCGTGCTGGAGACCTGTGCCGAGCTGGGCACCGCGTTTGTGGCCTACAGCCCCCTGGGGCGGGCGTTTTTGACGGCCACGGTGGACACTGCACAGTTGGCCGACAACGATTTTCGCAAGCACAACCCCCGCTTTGCCGGCGAAGCCGAAGCCCACAACCGGCAACTGGTGAGCGCGCTGGCCGAATTTGCCCAGGCCCGTGGCCTCAGCAACGCCCAGCTTGCGCTGGCCTGGCTGCTGCACAAGGCCCCGCATGTGATCCCCATCCCCGGCACGCGCCGCATCCCCTATCTGGAGAGCAACGCCTCCAGCGCCGATGTCCGCCTGTCAGTCGACGACATGGCCTGGCTCGACCGCCTGTTCGACCCCGCCGCCGTGGCCGGCGCCCGTTACCCGGAGGCGGGTTTTGCCGGGGTGGAGCAGGCGGGGTGATTCAAAGGCTGGGGGAGGGCGCTGGGGTGGGCAGACCGTTAGCGGCAGTTCTGCAACCAACGATCGCTGAATTCAACACATTCGGAGAGCGCTCCTGATATCGGGTTCGCAGCAGACGTCACCGCGCCCTTTGGACTTGAGGCGTTGTCCAAAACAATAGAGCGTGCGACATTGAGCGATGGTTAGTTCCAAAGGCGCAAAACCCAGCCGCTACCTTGGCGACGGTTGCTGGGAAGCTCGGTGGGGCGCATATCTAGATGCCTGCGAAACTCGCGACACAAGTGCGCCTGGTCAGAAAAGCCGCAATCGGTAGCGATCGCGGACCAGTTCAGATTCGAGCTTCCCAGTGATTGCGCTGCGATCAGCACTCGCTCAATGCGTCCGATGGCGCGCAATTCGCGGGAGGTCATTCCGGTCCACGCCCTGATTCGACGGTCTGACTGGCGTGAACTCAGTATCGAATCATTGGCCTTCCGTTCGATGTAGCTTGACCATGCGTCAATGCGGTCCCAGCGGGCGCCTTTCGGCAGCTGCTTCGGCGCCAAGGTCTCGCAGCGCCGGCGCAAAAATGATTCGATCAGCTGAATCCGCCGGATGTCATCGGTCGCGTGATGCACCTCTCTGGCCATGCGGCACCAGTCCGAGTCGAAGATGTCCTGTAGGTGGGTGTAGCGGCCAATGTGGTGCTCGATCGGCAGTCCGCTGACAGACCGCACGGCATCTGGATACATGAGCATCGTGAAGAATCTTGTGCCTCCGCAATTCGTGCTGAATGACGGGCGGACATGCGGCCCTGAGAACACAACCGGGAGACGCTCGGCGCCACTGTCGCTGGGTGAGTCGATGTCATCCAGCCGAGAGTCATGGCCTTCGAGAATCCAGACGAACACACAGGCTGGAACCGGCGGGAAATAGTTCCAATTGTCCAAGGACGTGGAATCTGGGTGCGTTGCAACGCTTCTTGATATGAAGGCCCGAACGACGTTCGACAGTTCCGGGTCGGGCAGGTAGAGCGCTGCGTGCGAGCCGTCGGTATCTTGAATTTCGTGCATCGGGCGCCTTGGCTGGTTGGTCATGGGCGCGAACGAAGGCTGTCGGGTCCGGAGGGTGTCTGATTCATTCAAGACGTCGTGTGCGGAGCCGCATAGATTGTTGGACATCATCAATCACCTAGGAGCATTCCCTTGCCTCGATTCTCAACCGTTTCCTGGTTTGCGTTCTCGATTTGTCTCGCCCTTGCAGCCCTCTGGTCGTGTGCCCCGGAGATACTGCTTGGGCTGTGGCAGGTGGAGGCTACCCAGTCTGTCATTGTCGTGGGACACAGGTCAGCAGCTCTCTTCCTCGGATTTGCGTTGCTCACTTACGCCATGAGACGTGCCCCACCTTCGCCATTGCGAACATCCGTCGCTGATGCCTTGGCCTTGGCGTGCATGGCATTGGCACTGTTGGGCCTCGCGGAGCTATTGCAGGGCCATGTCGGCATTGGGATACTGTCGGCAGTCGTCGTCGAGGTCACGCTTGCGGTCGCTTTACCCGTTTCAGCCCGTATAGGCTAAACCAAACAACAGCCTGTGGCGGTCCATTGCGTGACCTGTCGCGATGGGCAAGGTGGTGCTTGCGCCGTACCGGCCCATGTGACTCTGCCCCTGCCTCACGCTAGGTCGTACCTCGAACCTGTCGCAGATCAAGGAAAAGCATGGATTCGCTTGAGCGCACCCGGCCCCTCTGTCTAAACTCCGTCATAAAAGATGCATTGTTTGTGCTTCTTATTGGCGCCGATCGACAGGACCCGCCCGTGGCCAAGAAGTTTCCGATTTCGCCGCAGCACCCCGAGCGCCTCTGCTGGGGTTGCGACCGCTATTGCGCAGCCGATTCGCTGATGTGTGGCAATGGCTCGGAGCGCACGCAGCACCCGGCCGAGTTGTTTGGCGACGACTGGATGAGCTTTGGCCTCGATGCCAAAGAGGCCAAAGAGGTGGACGAGGCTGACCAGGGCGACAAGGTCACGCCTTCGCCGGTTCAAGCCAAGGCCGTGGGGCGCTGAGCCCGTAAGGGCTATTGGATCGAACCGACCTGTCTGGCGGCTTGGATCGCCATGCGCACTTCCGCAGCGGGCCTGTTTACGACTCTGTCGGGCAGGGCTGGGTGCCGTGCGCGGCAAAGAAGGTTTGCAGGGCCCGCTTGACCGCCTGCTTGATGCGGGCGGGGGGCATCTCGGTTTCGATGCCCAGCAGCAGGGGGAACACGGTTTCGCATTCGAGCAAGGCCGCCAGCTGAAGGGCGGCCAGCAGGGGGTCTGATTTCTTCAGCTTGCCCAGGTCCATCTGCCGAGTCAGAAAGTCGGCCACCTTTTGCATGCCCTGCTTGGGGCCTTGCTCGTGAAAGCGCCGACCGATGTCGGTGCGGCCGGATTCAGCGATCACCACCCGACGCGACTGGATGGTGGGGGCCGAGCACATGAAGGCCAGCAGTTGCTCGCCGAAGGTCTGCATCGCCTTGGGCAGGTTGTCGTTGTCCTGGTTCAAGGCCTCGACCAGGGGATCGAGCTGCTGGTGGGCGGCGCGGTGTATCACGTCCACAAACAAGTCTTCCTTCGACTTGAAGTAGCTGTACAGCGTGGCTTTCGAGCCGCCGGCCATCTTGGCGATCTCGGCCATCGATGCGCCTTCAAAACCCGCCTCCAGAAACACCTTGGAAGCCGCATCGAGGATGGCCTCACGCTTGGCTTCGGTTTTGACTCTCATTCTTTAAATCCTTTTACTGAACCAGGGTGTTCAGTTTTGCTTGACTGCTTTCGGGCCTCAATCTAACATGGCGCCACCTTTTTAAACATACCGTACAGTCTGGTTATATTGAATGGAGCCCCACCCATGCCCTCATCGTCGCGCCTTCTTCTGACCCTGCGTTCGACCAGCACCGTGCTGGCCTTGTCCTGCCTGCTGAGCGCATGTGGCAAGCCGCCCGGCGGCCCACCACCGGCCGAAGGCACGCCTGTCATGGGTGTGCTCCCCGTGACGGCGCAAGCCGTGGCTTTGAGTACCGAGCTGCCAGGCCGCACCGTGCCTTACCTGATCGCCGATGTGCGGCCGCAGGTCAACGGCATCATCAAGACGCGCGCCTTCCGCGAAGGCAGCGACGTCAAGGCCGGGCAGACGCTGTATGAGATCAACCCCGCCACCTACAAGGCGGCCTACGACAGCAGCGTGGCGGCCCTGGCCAAAGCCGAGGCCACCCTGCAATCCAGCCGGCTGAAGGCCGAGCGCTACCAGGAGCTGGTGGGCATCAATGCGGTCAGCAAGCAAGACAATGACGACGCCGCCGCGGCCCTGGGCCAGGCGCAGTCGGATGTGGCGGCCGCCAAGGCCAATGTGGAAAGCAGCCGCATCAACCTGGCCTATGCCCGGGTGGATGCGCCCATTTCGGGCCGCATCGGCAAGTCCACGGTCACGCCCGGCGCGCTGGTCACGGCCAGCCAGGCCACGGCCATGGCCACCATCCAGCAACTCGACCCGATCTATGTCGACCTGACGCAGTCCAACGCCTCGCTGCTGCAGCTCAAGCAGGCCTTGGCCCGGGGCGACTTCAAGAAGGCGGGTGCTACCGCCGCCAAGGTGCGCCTGCTGCTGGAAGACGGCAGCGCCTACCCCCTGGAGGGCCGGCTTGAGTTCTCGGATGTGACGGTGGACCAGAGCACGGGCTCGATCACCTTGCGCGCCGTGTTCCCCAACCCCAAGGCCGATCTGCTGCCGGGCATGTACGTGCGGGCGGTGCTGCAAGAGGGCGTGAAGGAGTCGGGCCTGCTGATCCCGCAGCAGGCGGTCACCCGCGACGGCGCTGGCAAGCCGCTGGCCTATGTGGTGGGCAAGGACAACAAGCTGGAGCGCCGTGCGCTCGAGACCGACCGCGCCATCGGCGACCAGTGGCTGGTGCGCCGTGGCCTGAGCGAGGGCGAGCAACTGGTGGTCGACGGCCTGCAGCGTGCGGCCCCTGGCATTGAGGTGAAGACGGCGCCCTGGAGCCCGAAGCCCAAGCCTGCCGCTGTCCCTGCGGCTGCAACACCCGCCACCCCGGCCGCTGACACCACGGCGTCGGCCCACTGATCGATCGGAATCCTGTCATGGCACGTTTCTTCATCGATCGACCGATCTTCGCCTGGGTGCTGGCCATTGTGGTCATGCTCGCTGGCGCGATCTCCATCTACACCCTGCCGATTGCGCAATACCCCAGCATTGCGCCACCGGCCATCGCCATCTCGGCCAACTACCCCGGTGCCTCGGCCAAGACGCTGGAAGACACCGTCACCCAGATCATCGAGCAGAAGATGAAGGGGCTGGACCGGCTGAGCTACATGGCCTCGACCAGCGAGTCATCGGGCCAGGTCACCATCACGCTCACCTTCGAGAACGGCACCAACCCCGACACGGCCCAGGTCCAGGTGCAGAACAAGCTCACCCTGGCCACGCCACTGCTGCCGCAAGAGGTTCAGCAGCAGGGCATCACTGTCACCAAGTCGGCCACCAACTTCCTCAACGTGCTGGCTTTCACGTCTGAAGACGGCAGCATGGACGGCGCTGACCTGTCCGACTACGTGGCCGCCAACGTGCAAGAGGCCCTGAGCCGGGTCGAGGGCGTGGGCGACACCACCTTGTTCGGTTCGCAATACGCCATGCGCGTGTGGCTCAACCCCGACAAGCTGATCAACTTCAACCTCACGCCACTGGATGTCAAGAGCGCCATCCAGGCGCAGAACGCCCAGGTGTCCGCAGGCCAGCTGGGCGGCCTGCCCGCGGTGGGCGAGCAGCAGATCAATGCCACCATCACGGCCCAGACCCGCTTGCGCACGGCCGAAGAGTTCAAGGACATCCTGCTGCGCACGCGCACCGACGGCTCGCAGATCCGCCTGCGTGACGTGGCCCGCATCGAATTGGGCAGCGAGTCTTACACCACCGTCGGGCGTTACAACGGCAAGCCGGCGGCCGGCCTGGCCATCAAGCTGGCCACCGGCGCCAATGCCCTGGACACCGTGCGCGCCATCGATGCCCGCGTGGCCCAGCTTGAGAAGTTCTTTCCGCCGGGCATGAAGGTGCAAAAGCCCTACGACACCACGCCCTTCGTGCGCATCTCGATCGAAGAGGTTGTGCGCACCCTGATCGAGGCCGTGGTGCTGGTGTTCCTGGTGATGTACCTGTTCCTGCAGAACTTCCGTGCCACCCTGATCCCCACCATTGCCGTGCCGGTGGTGCTGCTGGGCACCTTCGGCGTGCTGGCCGCCTGCGGCTTCACCATCAATACCCTGACCATGTTCGCCATGGTGCTGGCCATCGGCCTGCTGGTGGACGATGCGATCGTGGTGGTCGAGAACGTCGAGCGCGTGATGAGCGAAGAGGGCCTGTCGCCACTTGAAGCCACGCGCAAGTCCATGGGGCAGATCTCGGGCGCCCTGGTGGGCGTGGCCCTGGTGCTGGCGGCGGTGTTCGTGCCGATGGCCTTTTTCAGCGGCTCCACGGGGGTGATCTACCGCCAGTTCTCCATCACCATCGTCTCGGCCATGACCTTGTCGGTGCTGGTGGCCATGGTGCTCACCCCTGCGCTGTGCGCCACCTTGCTCAAGCCCATGGCGGCGGGGCATGTGCTGGCCGACACCGGCTTCTTTGGCTGGTTCAACCGCACGTTTGACCGTGGCAACCGCGGCTACCAGGGCGTGGTGCGGCGCATGCTGGGCCAGCGCAAGCGCTACATGCTGGGCTATGCCGTCGTGCTGGCCCTGGTGGTGCTCGGTTTCAGCAAGCTGCCGGTGGGCTTCCTGCCCGACGAAGACCAGGGCACGCTGTTCGCCATCGTGCAGCTGCCACCCGGTGCAGCCCAGTCGCGCACCGACGACGTGCTGCGCCAGGTCGAGCACCACTTCATGGAAGACCAGAAGCAGGCCGTGGCCGGCATCTTCTCGGTTTCAGGCTTCAGCTTTGCCGGCAGCGGCCAGAACATGGGCTTTGCCTTTGTCAAGCTCAAGCCCTGGGACGAGCGCACCGGCCCCGGCTTGAGCGTGACCGACGTGGCGGCCAAGGCCGGTGCCTACTTTGCCACCCTGCGCGATGCCCGCATCTTCGCCTTTGCGCCCCCGGCCGTGTCCGAACTCGGCAATGCCACGGGCTTCGACCTGATGCTCAAGGACGAGGCCAACCTGGGCCATGAGGCCCTGACCCAGGCACGCAACCAGTTGCTGGGCGAGCTGTCGGCCGACAAGCGCCTGGTGGCCGTGCGCCCCAACGGCCTGGAAGACACGCCGCAATACCGCCTGCAGGTCGATGCCCACAAGGCCGGCACCCTGGGGGTGGCCATGACCGACATCAACAACACCATCTCCACCGCCCTGGGCAGCAGCTACGTCAATGACTTCATCGACAAGGGTCGGGTCAAGAAGGTGATGCTGCAGGGCGACGCCCCCTACCGCATGCTGCCCGGCGACATCGACCGCTGGTACGTGCGCAACACCGACGGCAACATGGTGCCCTTCAGCGCCTTTTCGAAGGCCAGCTGGGCCTCGGGCTCGCCGCGGCTGGAGCGCTACAACGGCGTACCCTCGATGGAGGTTCTGGGCATGGCCATGCCTGGCTCGGCCTCCAGCGGGCAGGCGATGGACATCGTCGAGGCCGCCGTGGCCAAGCTGCCGGCGGGCATCGGTTTCGAATGGACCGGGCTGTCGCGGCAGGAAAAGGCCTCCAGCGGCCAGACCACCATCCTGTACACCTTGTCGATCCTGATCGTGTTCCTGGCCCTGGCCGCGCTGTACGAGAGCTGGGCCATCCCCTTCTCGGTGATCCTGGTCGTGCCGTTGGGTGTCTTTGGCGCCTTGCTCAACGCCATCCTGAACTGGCACATGAACGATGTGTACTTCCAGGTGGGCCTGCTGACCACCATCGGCCTGGCCTCCAAGAACGCCATCCTGATCGTCGAATTTGCCAAGGAGCAGCATGCCGCCGGCAGGAGCCTGGTCGAGGCCGCCCTGGAGGCCGCCCGCCTGCGGCTGCGCCCCATCCTGATGACCTCGCTGGCCTTTGTGCTGGGCGTGCTGCCCATGGTGCTGGGCAGTGGTGCGGGGGCCGGTGCCCAGCATGCCTTGGGCGGGGCGGTGATTGGCGGCATGTTGTCGGGCACCGCGCTGGCGATCTTCTTCGTGCCCCTGTTCTATGTCGTGGTCGTGGGCTTTTTCGGGCGCCGGCGGGCGGCGGCCGCACCGCACGCCCTGCCCCCCGCCAGCCCGGCGGGTAGCCACCCCTGACACCCCTTTGAGGACAACACCATGAACCCGTCCCGTTCCCCCCTGTCACTTGCCGGTCTGTCGCCCCGGTCTGTTCTGGCACCCTTAGCCCTGGCGCTCATTCTGTCGGGGTGCAGCCTCATGCCGGCCTATGAACGACCCCAGGCCCCGGTACCCGATCATTTTGCGGGCGACCCCGGCACGGCCGTGCAGCCAGTGGCCGACATCGGTTGGCGCGATGTCTGCACCGACCCCTCGCTGCGCGAGCTCATCGATCTGGCCCTGGCCAACAACCGCGACCTGCGGGTGGCCGTGCTGAACATCGAAAAGGCACGCGCACAGTACGGCGTGCAGCGCGCCGCGCTGCTGCCCTCGGTCAACGCCAGCCTGGGCGAGTCCGCCAGCCGCACCCCGGCTGATCTGTCGGCCACCGGTCGCACGGTCACAGGCCAGAGCTACAGTGCTTCGCTGGGCTTCAGCGCCTATGAGCTGGACCTGTTCGGCCGGGTGCGCAGCCTCAGCACCCAGGCGCTCGAATCCTTCATGGCCACGGCCGAGGCCAGGCGCAGCACCCAGATCAGCCTGGTGGCCGAGGTGGCCACCGCCTACCTCACCCTGGCCAGCGACCAGGAGCGCCTGAAGCTGGCGCAAGACACCTTGTTCAGCCAGACCGCCACCTACCGGCTCAACCAGCGCAGCTTCGAGCTGGGCGTCAGCTCGGCACTGACCCTGCGCCAGTCACAGACCAGCGTCGAATCGGCGCGGGTGGATGTCGAAAAGTACCTCACCCAGGTGGCCCAGGACCGCCATGCCCTGACCCTGCTGGTGGGGGCCGAGCTGCCTGATCGCCTGCTGCCCACAGGCCTGCCCGACAGCGTGGCCGTGGCCGCCAACCCACTGGCCCAGGTGCCGCCCGGGCTGTCGTCCGATCTGCTGCAGCGGCGCCCCGACATCCTGCAGGCCGAGCGCAACCTGCGCGCCGCCAATGCCAACATCGGTGCCGCGCGGGCCGCCTTCTACCCGCGCATCAGCCTCACGGCCAGTGCGGGCAGCTCCAGCGCGAGCCTGTCGGGCCTGTTCAAGGGGGGCTCGGGGGCCTGGACCTTCGCGCCCCAGGTCTCGTTGCCGATCTTCAATGCCGGCGCCAACGAGGCCAACCTGAGCATTGCCAAGACCGACCGCGATGTCTACCTGGCCCAGTACGAAAAAGCCATCCAGAGCGCCTTCAAGGAGGTCTCTGATGCGCTGGCGCTGCGCACGGGCATCGAGCGGCAACTGTCGGCCCAGACCTCGCTGGTGGAGGCGGCCGACGACGCCTACCGCCTTTCGCAGGCCCGCTTCAAGCGCGGGGTGGACAGCTACCTCAATGAGCTCGACTCGCAGCGCACCCTCTATGCGGCGCAGCAGAACCTGATCGGGCTGCGCCTGTCGCAGCAGTCGAACCTGATCACTTTCTACAAGGCGCTCGGGGGCGGCTGGGTCGAGAACACGGGCCAACCTGTGGCCACCCTGCCGGCCACCGACAGCAGCCGGGCGCCATGAAACGCAGCCGCGCCGGTGCGTTGCGCACCCGCGAAGCCATCCTGGCCGGGGCCCTGCAGGCCTTTGTCCAGCATGGTGTCGGCGGCGCAAGCTTTCAGCACGTGGCCCAACAGGCCCACGTGACGCGGGGGGCCGTCTACTGGCACTTCACCGACCGGGCCAGCCTGGTGCGCGAGGTGTTCCAGGGGTTTCGGTGGCCGCTCGACCTCGGCCCTGACCTGCATCCCTACCTGCAGTACCACAACCCCCTGGCCCTGCTGCGCGAAACCCTGGTGCAGCGCATCGACTGTTGCCTGGCCGACCTCCGCCAGCGCAGCCTGCTGGCCCTGGTGTTGTCCCTGCAGCACGGCGGTGCCAGCGCGGCCGGGCTGCCCCTTGATCTGGTGGAGCCGCTGCAGCGCCAGGTGGCCGACGCCTCGGCGCGGCTGGTGGAGGTCTGTGCGCTGGCCGAGGCCCGCGGCCTGCTGCGGGCGGGCTGCCAGCCGCAGGTGCTGGGCGAATGCCTGCATGCGCTGGCGCTGGATTGTCTGCGCGGCCAGGGCCTTGCTGCGGCGGCTGGTGGTGTCCCTCAGCACCGCCAGGCCATCGCCTGGCTGCTGCAGGGCGCGGCCCTCAGCCAAACTTGAACAGAATGCCGTGCCCGCCGCGCGGGTACTCCCAGTCGACGTTGGAGAACTCGCTGCACAGGATGCGGCAGCTGCCGCACTCCAGGCAGCCGTCGGTGATCAGGGTCACGGTGCCATTGCCCTCGGTCTTGTAGCAGGAGGCCGGGCACACAAAGGTGCAGCTTTTGCTGGCGCAGGCATGGGTGCAGATGTCGGCATCCTTGATGCGGATGTGGGGTCGCCCGGCGTCCACCTTGTAGCGGTTCTGGAAGAGCTTTTCTTCCACGTTCACCGTGATGTGGCCCGGGGTGGGGTGGGTGTTGGGGTTCATCGAAAGGCCCTCCAGATCTTGAATGCGTCGCCCACCAGGCCGGTCAGCGAACGGGTCTTGCGGAAGCTGGAGAGGATCTCGCGCTCCTTGGTTTTCTTGTCCACGCCATCCACCGTGATCATGGTGCGGGCGGCACGGGCCAGCAGATCGGGGTAGGTGGTGAAGAACTGCGGGTTCTGGTGCAACACGGCGGGCATGTCACGGTACTTGTGCAGGTCTTTCATGACAAAGCTCTCGTCGAGCGCCGCCTTGTAGCCCTTCAAGGCGCTTTCGCGGAAGCCCTGGCCGGCGGCCTTGGCCTGGATCACCGTCTCGGCGGCGAGGCGCCCCGTGGTCATGGCCAGGTTCGAGCCCTCCCGGTGGGCCGCGTTCACAAAGCCGCCCGAGTCGCCCACGATCATCCAGCCGTGGCCGTACACCTTGGGGATGGCGTGAAAGCCGCCTTCCGGGATCAGGTGGGCGCAGTACTCCTTCATCTCGCCGCCTTCGATCAGCGGCGCAATCGAGGGGTGGCGCTTCATCTGCTCCAGCAGCACATAGGGGCTGGTGCGGTTCGGGTTGCCGGTGAAGTCGCTCAGCATGCAGCCCACGCCAATGGTGATGGACTCCTTGTTGGTGTACAGAAAGCCGGTGCCCATCATGCCGTCGGTGATGCGCCCCACCATCTCGATCACCACCCCCGACTCCTCGCCTACGTTGAAGCGCTGGCGTATCGTCTCTTCGGGCATGAACAGGATCTCTTTCACGGCCAGGGCCACGTTGCTCGACTTGATCTCGCCGTGGAAGCCCGCCTTGCGTGCCAGCGTCGAATTCACGCCGTCGGCCAGGATCACCACGTCGGCATACACATCGCCCTGTTCGCGGTCGCACTGCACGCCCACCACCTGGTCGCCGTCCATGATCAGGTGGTTCACCGTGGTCTCGCAGATCAGCAGGGCGCCGGCCTCGCGCACCTTGGAGCTGAACCACTTGTCGAACTGCGCCCGGATGATGGTGTAGCGGTTGTACGGCGGCTTGTTGTAGTCCTCGCTGCGGATGTGGGTGCCGACAAAAGAGCTTTCGTCCAGCATCCACATGCGCTGCTCGATGATGTGGCGCTCCAGCGGCGCGTCATCGCGGAAATCCGGAATGATCTCCTCCAGCGCCTTGGCGTACAGGATCGCACCCTGCACGTTCTTGCTGCCCGGGTATTCACCGCGCTCGATCTGCAGCACCTTCAGGCCGGCCTTGGCCAGGGTGTAGGCGCAGGCGTTGCCCGAGGGGCCCGCACCCACCACGATGGCGTCGAATTGAGAGGGTTTTTTCATGATCTGCCCTTGGTGTGAGTGGCGCCGCTCAGGCAGCCTGGCGCCGGTGGTTGGCGAAATGGCCGGCAAAGGCCTGCGTCAGTGCCGGCAGCACCTGCATGGCGTTGCCCACGATGCCGTAGTGCGCAAATTCGAAGATCGGCGCATTCGGGTCGGTGTTGATGGCCACGATCACGTCCGAGGCTTCCATGCCCACCCGGTGCTGGATGGCGCCCGAGATGCCTGCCGCGATGTACAGCTTGGGCCGCACCGTCTTGCCGGTCTGGCCCACCTGGCGCTCGGCCTCCACCCAGCCCGCCTGCACGCAGGGGCGGGTGGCGCCCACCTCGCCGCCCAGCACCCGGGCCAGCTCGAACACCAGCTTGAAGTTGTCGGGGTTCTTCAGCCCCTTGCCCCCGCTCACGATCACGTCGGCATAGGGCAGGTTGATCTGCTGGCTGTTGGCGTCGGCAATGAAGTCCAGCAGCTTGGTCACGATCTGGGTCTCCACCATGCCCAGGCTCTCCTGTGTGATCTCGCCGCTGCGCGTGGCGTCGATTGCCGGCATGGCCATCACGCGGGGCCGCACCGTGGCCATCTGCGGCCGGTAGGCCAGGGTCATGATGGTGCACAGCAGCGAGCCACCGAAAGTCGGCCGGGTGGCGGCCAGGGCACGCGAGACGGGGTCGATCTTCAGCTCGGTGCAGTCGGCGGTCAGCCCGGTCAGCAAGGTGGTGGCCACCGAGCCTGCCAGATCGCGCCCCATCGAGGTGGCGCCCAGCAGCAGGATCTCGGGCTGGTGCTTGTTGACCAGGTCGGTCAGGCCTTTGGTGAAGGGCTCGTTGCGGTAGCCCTTGAGCACCGGGTCATGCATCACATAGGCTTTGTCGGCGCCCATGGTGAAGGCCTCGGCAGCGAACTTTTCCAGGGCTTCGTCGTTGCCGCCCAGGATCACCGCGCCCACGCTGCTGCCCAGGGTGTCGGCCAGCTTGCGCGCCTCGCCCAGCAGTTCCCAGGACACGCTGTGCACATGGCCCCGGTCGTGTTCGATGAACACCCACACGCCCTTGTAGGCCTTCAGGTGCTCGGGCAGTTCCAGGTTGCGGCCCCGGCCGGCGGGGCGTGCCCCAGCGGTGGCCGGGGCGGGCGTGGCGGAAGGTGTGGGCGTGCTCATGTCAGCTCCTTCATCAGCAGATCGGATTCGAGCGTGGGGTGGCGGGTGAAAATCTTCTGGATCAGGTTCAGCGACACGTCGCGCAGGCTCGAAGTCTCCAGCGCCAGCATGTCGGCCTTCTCGCTGCGCGGCGTGGGGCCGAACACCTTGCTCACCACCGTGGGCGAGCCCTTCAGGCCGATCTTGGCCGGGTCTTCGATGCCGGCCTGCTCCTTGTTCCATTTGCGCACCGGGTAGGCCGCGGCGTGGATCATGGCGGGCAGGTTGGCAAAGCGCATCTCGTTGGTGTTTTCGAGCATCGTGATCAGGCAGGGCAGGGCGGTTTTCAGCACCTGCACCCCGCCTTCGGCGCGCCGCTCCACCGTGATGGTGCGGTTCACCAGGTCGGTTTCGATGATGCGCGACACATAGGTCAGCAGCTGCAGGCCCAGGCGCTTGGCAATGCCCGGCCCCACCTGGGCGGTGTCGCCGTCGATGGTCTGCTTGCCGGTGAATACGATGTCCACCGCCTGCTCGCGGGCCAGTTGGCGCACGCCGGCCGCCAGGGCGTACGAGGTGGCCAGGGTGTCGGCACCGGCAAAGGCCCGGTCGGTCACCAGCACCGCGTCATCGGCCCCGAAGCCGATGCACTTGCGCAGCGCATCTTCGGCCTGCGGCGGGCCCATGCAGAGCATGGTCACCTTGCCGCCCAGCTTGTCCTTGAGGCGCAGCGCCTCCTCGAGCGAGAACAGGTCGTAGGGGTTGACGATGGCCGGCACCCCCTGGCGCATGATGGTGTTGGTCACCGGGTGGACCCGGATCTGCGCCGAGTCCGGAACCTGCTTGATACAGACGACGATGTGCATGGCTTGCCTCTCCTTGGGCTTATGCGGCGGTGCGCGGGGTCATGGATGCGCGCAGCCGGTCCAGCGGGACATGCTGCGTGCCCTGGGTGTCCTGAAACACCTTGAACACCTTCTCCTGCGCCGGCGTCGAGTTCACGAAGTCGGCATAGGCCTGCGTGAGCAGGTCCCGGTACACCGTGAACAGCTTCACTTCGTCGCTGGTGGGCGCGGCGGACTGCTGGCGGATGTACTGAAAAAAGCGCTTCAGGATGTGCAGGCGGCTCACGTTGACCACCTTCTGGTCAAAGGGCACGCCGAAAAATTCAAGAAAGTCCTCTGCCGAGGACAGCGACTTGAGTTGCATGAGCAGGTCTTCCATGGGTTCACTCCTCGGTGGGACAGGATCGGGGATCGGCCCCGGAGGGCCGGGTGTGGGGCAGTTGCGCGCCGTCGCACTGGGCGCATTCAATGTCGGGGCGCAGGGCCTGGGCAGGGCCCGTTGGGGCGCTGGCAGCCTCCAGCCGCGCCACCCGGTCCAGCAGGCAGGACACGGCCTTGCCCAGCGGGTCGGGGATCAGGTGGTGGTTGAGGTCGAAGCCGTGCGGCGCATCACGCCGGCGCGCCACCACCCGGCCGGGGATGCCGACCACGGTGGCACCCGCAGGCACCGGCTCGATCACCACCGAGTTGGCGGCGATGCGGGCGTCGTCGCCCACCTCGATGGCGCCCAGGATCTTGGCACCGGCCCCGACCACCACCCGGTGGCCCAGCGTGGGGTGGCGCTTGCCGGCACGCCAGGTGGTGCCGCCCAGGGTCACACCGTGGTACAGGGTCACGTCGTCGCCGATGTCGGCGGTCTCGCCGATCACCACCCCGGCGCCGTGGTCGATGAAAAAGCGCTGACCAATGTGCGCCCCGGGGTGGATGTCCACCTGCGTCAGGGCCCGGGCCACAAAGGCCATCCAGCGCGGCAGGTAGCGCCAGCCCCGCTGCCACAGGGCGTGCGCCACCCGGTGCCAGGCCACGGCATGCACGCCGGGGTAGATCGTCCACACCTCCAGCCGGTTGCGTGCGGCGGGGTCGCGTGCCAGCACGCAGTCCACGTCGGCGCGCAGGCTGGCCCACCAGCCGGGTTGCCCGGGCGTTGCCGTGGTCGGGGCCGGCTCGGGCAGCGGCGGGATGAGGCGGGTGTTCATGCTGCCATCGCCTTCAGGTCGGTCAGCGCCGGGCCCTCGCTGAGAAAGCGCACCAGGTCGGCGGCATTGGGCTCGCGCTTCACGCGCACCGCGTGCTCGCGCACGCGGGCCAGCAGGTGGCTGGCCAGCGGGCCATCCTCCACCTCCACCCCCAGGGCGCTGTAGGCCTGGCGCACTGCATGGGCACCCGAGTGCTTGCCCAGCACCGTGCGGCGCTGGCGGCCCAGCTCGGCGGGGTCAAAGCTCTCGTAGGTGCTGGCGTTCTTCAGCAGGCCATCGATGTGGATGCCCGACTCATGGGTGAACACCGCTTCGCCCACAATGCTTTTGTTGAAGGCCACGCTGCGCCCCGAGGCCCGCTCCACCAGGCGTGAAATGCCCAGCAGCGCGCGCGTGTCGATGCCGGTCTGCCCCTGGTGCAGGTGGCGCAGGCCCATCACCACCTCTTCGAGGGCGGCGTTGCCGGCGCGCTCGCCCAGGCCGTTGACGGTGGTGTTGGCGTGGCTGGCCCCGGCCCGCAGGCCGGCCAGGGTGTTGGCGGTGGCCAGGCCCAGGTCGTCATGGGCGTGGACTTCGATCTCCAGGTCCACCGCGGCGCGCAGGCGGGCAATGGCCTCGTGGGTGGCAAACGGGTCCAGCACGCCCAGCGTGTCGGCAAAGCGGATGCGGCGCGCCCCGCAGGCCTGGGCGCGGCGGGCCACCAGGTCCAGAAAATCGGGGTCGGCGCGCGAGGCGTCCTCAGCCCCCACCGAGATGTGCCGGCCGCTGGCCACGGCCAACTCCAGCACCTCGGTCATCTGGCGCAGCACCGCCTCACGCGATTGGCGCAGCTTGTGTTCCAAGTGGATATCCGACACCGGGATCGACAGGTGGATGATGTCGGCCCCCGTGCGCAACGCCTGGTGCAGATCGCCCCGCGTCATGCGGCCCCACACCATCAGGCGAACCGGCAGGCCCAGGGCCACGATGGATTCGATGCTGGCCAGTTCTTCCTGGCCCATGGCCGGGATGCCGATCTCCATCTCGGGCACGCCGGCTTCGGCCAGGGCGCTGGCAATCGCGCATTTCTCGGCATCGGTGAACGCCACGCCGGCAGTCTGTTCGCCGTCGCGCAGGGTGGTGTCGTTGATCACTAGCGAGGAGGTCATGGATGGGGTCCTTCCTGCCCCTTCTTCGCAAAGCGCGTGCCATGGGCCACAGCCTGCAAACCCGACACGGATGGGCCGCTGCAGCCCCTGTTGTCGGCCTGCAAACCCCACCCCCTGCGGCCTGCGATGTCGGGAATGTGCTGTTTGCAACACGTGGCGCGGCAGGGCCGCGACAGCCCGGAAAAGCGGCCCTGCCAAAGCAGCAAGGGCCGGCATGGCCGGCCCTTGTGAACAGGGGGAGATGGGGTGGGGGATGGGAGCGGTGCGGGGGCGGCCCAAGCCCTGCGGGTTCAGAGCCTGTTCAGGCTCTCTCGCTCTCTCAGGCTCAGGCTCTCAGGCCTCGCGGGCGTGGTTGCGGGTGTGGCGTGGCAGCTCGATCACCAGGTCGGCGTCGCGCACTTTCACGCAACAGGCCAGGCGCGACTGCGCGTCCAGCCCCCAGGCGTTGTCGAGCTGGTCGTTTTCCTCATCGTCGGGCGGGCTCAGCGAGCCGGCACCGCTGCGCACATGCACGTGGCAGGTGGCGCAGGCCGCCACCATCTCGCAGGCGTGCTCGATGGCAATGCCGGCCTCCAGCAGGCCGCGACACAGCATGGCGCCGCGGCGCATGTCCAGCGTGCGGCCTTCGGGGCACAGCTCGGGGTGGGGCAGCAGCGTGATCTGGGGCATGGCGGGCCACCCTCAGCTCAGGCTGTCGATCAGCTGGCCCGACAGGGCGCGCTGGATCGACGCGTTCATGCGCCGGGCCGCAAACTCGGCGGTCTCTTGCGACAAGGCCTCGCTGGCCTCGCGCAGGCGCTCCAGCGGGGCCTCGGTCTCCAACTGCTCGGCCAACTGGTACAGGGCCTGGCGCACACGGGCCAGCTCGGCCGCGTTCAGCAGGGCGTGGTCTTGGGCCAGCGCGCCCTCGGTGGCGTCCAGCAGGCGCCGGGCGTCCACCTGGGCCTCGCGCAGGGCGCGCAGCTGCATGTCGGCGCGGGCCGCGCCCACCGCGTCTTGCAGCATGGCCGCGATCTGGCTGTCTTGCAGTCCGTACGAGGGCTTGACCTCGACATGGGCC
Source organism: Curvibacter sp. EU05-FHT14A10 (assembly GCF_058791075.1). Lineage (NCBI taxonomy): Bacteria > Pseudomonadati > Pseudomonadota > Betaproteobacteria > Burkholderiales > Comamonadaceae > Curvibacter > Curvibacter sp. EU05-FHT14A10. The sequence continues at coordinate 307,681 of NZ_JBYTDE010000002.1, read as the reverse complement.
TGCACCCCGCTGGTCTGCTCGCGTGCGCTCACTGACAGCAGGCCATCGGCATCGATCTGGAACGTCACCTGGATGCGCGCCGCCCCGGCCACGGCCGGCGGGATGCCGCGCAGCTCAAAGCGCGCCAGGCTGCGGCATTCGGCCACGCTGTCGCGTTCACCCTGCACCACGTGCAGGGCCATGGCGGTCTGGCCGTCCTTGAAAGTGGTGAACTCCTGGGCCCGCGCCACCGGCAAGGTCGAGTTGCGCGGAATGATCTTCTCCACCAGGCCACCCATGGTCTCCAGCCCCAGCGACAGCGGGCACACGTCCAGCAGCAGCCAGGGGTCCTGGCGGCCATTGCCGGCCAGCACATCGGCCTGCATGGCCGCCCCCAGGGCCACCACCTGGTCGGGGTCGATGTCGGCCAGCGGTGCCCGGCCAAAAAAGGCCTGCGCTGCCTCACGGGCCAGCGGCATGCGCGTGGAGCCGCCCACCAGCACCACGCCGTCCAGTTCGTCGGCCTTCAGGCCGGCGTCGCGCAGGGCGCGGCGCGAGGCCTGCAGGGTGCGCTCGATCAGCGCCTGGCCCAGCGTGGCAAAGGCGGTCCGCGTCAGCTCGGCCTGCAAGGGCGGGGCGCCCTCCAGGGCCAGGCGCATGAGCACCTCAGGCGCGTCGCTCAGGGCCTCCTTGGCGGCCCGGGCCGCAGCCAGCAGGCCACGCTGAACCCCAGGGGGCAGGCGGGCGGGGGCCTCCAGCGCGTGCTGGGCGCAGAACCACCGGGCGATCACGGCGTCGAAGTCGTCACCGCCCAGGGCCGAATCGCCTCCCGTGGCCAGCACCTCGAACACGCCCTGGCTCAGGCGCAGCACCGAGATGTCGAAGGTGCCGCCGCCCAGGTCGTAGATGGCGAAAGTGCCCTCGGCGCGCTGGTCCAGGCCGTAGGCAATGGCGGCCGCCGTGGGTTCGTTGAGCAGGCGCAGCACGTTCAGGCCGGCCAGGCGCGCTGCATCCTTGGTGGCCTGGCGCTGGGCGTCGTCAAAATACGCCGGCACCGTGATCACCACGCCCGACAGCGGCCCGCCCAGCGTGGCTTCGGCCCGCTCGCGCAGCGCGCCCAGGATGTCGGCCGACACCTGCACCGGCGAGCGCTCGCCCGCGGCGGTGGCCAGGCTCACCATGCCGGGGCGGTCCAGAAATTCATAGGGCAGGTCGGCCGCTTCGCGCACGTCGGCCAGGCCCCGGCCCATGAAGCGCTTGACCGACACCACCGTGTTGCGCGGGTCGCTGGCCTGCTGGGCCTGGGCCTCGTACCCCACGCAGGGCGCGGCCTCGGCCTGGTAGCGCACCACCGAGGGCAACAGGTAGCGGCCCTGGGCATCGGCCAGGGCGCGGGGCAGGGCGCTTTGCACGGTCGCAATCAGCGAGTTGGTGGTGCCCAGGTCGATGCCGGCGGCCAGCACGTGCTGATGGGGCGCGGCGCTCTGGCCGGGTTCGGTGATTTGCAACAGGGCCATGGCGCTGGGGCTCCCGGTTCAGACGGCGAAGCTTTCGCCGCAGCCGCAGTTGGCGCGCGCGTTCGGGTTGTTGAACTTGAAGCCCTCGTTCAGGCCTTCGCGCACAAAGTCCAGCTCGGTGCCGTCCAGCATGCCCAGGCTGCGGGGGTCAACGATCACGCTCACGCCATGGGCCTCGAAGCAGGTGTCCTCGGGGTTGGCCTGGTCGACGAACTCCAGGGCATAGGCATAGCCCGAGCAGCCGCTGGTTTTCACGGCCAGGCGCAGGCCCAGTCCCGAGCCGCGCTTGTAAAGCGATTTCTGGATGTGGCGGGCGGCCGCCGGGGTCAGGCTGATCATGGGGGCTTCTCCTTCAGACCGAGAACGAACTGCCGCAGCCGCAGGTGGTCTGCGCATTGGGGTTGTGGATCACGAAGCGCGAGCCTTCCAGGCCCTCTTCGTAATCGACGCGTGCGCCCATCAGGTACTGCTGGCTCATGGCGTCGACCACCAGGGCCACGCCTTCGGTGACGATGGTGGTGTCGTCTTCGGCCAGTTGGTCGTCAAAGGCAAAGCCATATTGGAAGCCCGAGCAGCCGCCACCCGTCACATACAGGCGCAGCTTCAGGTCGGGGTTGCCTTCTTCCTCGATCAGTTCGGCCACCTTGGCGGCGGCCTGGTGGGTGAATTCGAGCAGCGAGGGCATCAGGCCGGGCGGGGCGGCCTCTACAGGGGTGGGGCTGGCGTGGGCCATGGCGGTATTCCTTGGTCGGTGGTTGGGGGGGGGCGGGTCTGGGTTGGGGGGAGGGGGATCGTTCAGCCCTGGCTGGCGCTGGAGCGGCACACCGGCTGCTCGCTCACCACGGCGGCCTGGCCGGCGTGGCGCGCTCGGTAGTCGGCCACTGCGGCCTTGATGGCGTCTTCGGCCAGGATGGAGCAGTGGATCTTCACGGGCGGCAGGGCCAGCTCTTCGGCGATCTCGGCGTTCTTGATGTTGAGGGCTTCGTCCAGGGTGCGCCCGCGCACCCATTCAGTGACCAGCGAGCTCGACGCAATCGCCGAGCCGCAGCCATAGGTCTTGAAGCGCGCGTCTTCGATCACGCCGGCTGCGTTCACGCGGATCTGCAGCCGCATCACGTCGCCGCAGGCCGGGGCCCCGACCATGCCGGTGCCAACGCCCTCGTCCTCGGCGCTGAAGGCCCCCACGTTGCGGGGGTTTTCATAGTGGTCGATCACCTTGTCGCTGTAAGCCATGGGGTACTCCGTGTCGGGTTGGGGGGATGAAGAAGGGCGCCAGCAGCCGGACACCGGCTCAGTGCGCCGCCCACTGGATGCTGGACAGGTCGACGCCGGCCTGCACCATGTCCCACAGCGGGCTCATGGCGCGCAGGCGCTCGACCACTTCGCTGACCTGGGCGATGGCAAAGTCGATCTCGGCCTCGGTGGTGAAACGCCCCAGCGAGAAGCGCACCGAGCTGTGGGCCAGCTCGTCGCTGCGGCCCATGGCACGCAGCACGTAACTGGGCTCCAGGCTGGCCGAGGTGCAGGCCGAGCCCGAGGACACGGCCAGGTTCTTCACCCCCATCAGCAGCGATTCGCCCTCCACGTAGTTGAAGCTCACGTTCAGGTACTGGGGGGCGCGCTGTTGCGGGTGGCCGTTGAGCACCACCGAGTCCATCTTTGACAGGCCGGCCCACAGGCGCTCGCGCAGGGCCTCGATGCGGGTGTTGTCGGCCGCCATGGTCTCGCGGGCCAGCCAGAAGGCCTCGCCCATGCCCACGATCTGGTGCGTGGGCAGCGTGCCTGAACGCATGCCGCGTTCGTGGCCGCCGCCATGCATCTGCGCATCGATGCGGATGCGGGGCTTGCGGCGCACATACAAGGCGCCAATGCCCTTGGGGCCGTAGATCTTGTGGGCCGACAGCGACATCAGGTCGATGGGCACCTGTTCCAGGTCGATGGGCACCTTGCCGGCGGCCTGCGCCGCGTCCACATGGAAGATCACGCCGCGGGCGCGGCACATGGCGCCCAGCGTGGCCACGTCCTGGATCACGCCGGTCTCGTTGTTCACGAACATCACCGAGGCCAACACCGTGTCGGGGCGCAGCGCGGCCTCGAACACGGCGGGGTCGACCAGCCCGCTGTCCAGCACCGGTAGCACCGTCACTTCATAACCCTCGCGCTCCAGGTCGCGCAGGCTGTCGAGCACGGCCTTGTGCTCGGTGGCCAGTGTCACCAGGTGGCGCCCGCGTCCCTTGTGGAAATGTGCGGCGCCCTTGAGGGCCAGGTTGTTGGATTCGGTGGCGCCCGAGGTCCAGACGATCTCGCGCGGATCGGCATTGATCAGCGAGCAGACCTGCTCACGGGCCAGCTCCACCGCCTCTTCGGCGGCCCAGCCGTAGGCATGCGAGCGGCTGGCCGGGTTGCCGAACAGATTCGTCAGGTAAGGCAGCATCCTGTTCAGCACCCTGCGGTCCACGGGTGTGGTGGCGGCGTAGTCGAGGTAGACCGGCTGGCCTTGGCCGGGCGGGGCTTTGTCTGCACGCGGATCGGTCATGTGGAGCTCCTGCTGTGTGAGTGGGTTGGCAGGCCTGTTTTGCAACTTCGGTGCCACGCGATTTCGTGTCGGCAAGCGTGCTTTTGCGACGTGGTTTGTCGTTTCTTTGTTGCCTCTTTGTTGTATTTGTGGGCGCGCCTTCCCTGGTCAGCCACAGGGCTTGTCGGGTTTGTCGCAATTGAACGGGGCGGGCGGCTGCGGTGGTTGCGGGCGCACGAATGTCGTGGCACGCCATGCCCCATGGACAGTGCTGGCGCAACCGGGTCTTTACACAGGTGTCAGTCTCGCGATAGGTATATTTTTTGCATCGCTGCATGCGGGTGGCGCTGCAAGCCCGGGCGCCACCCAAAGCTGGTGCAGGTGGTGTCTGAAATGGTGGCTGCCGCTGTCCCACAAGGACGCAGGCAGCGCAAACCCCGCGATGGCGCACGAGAACGAGGCCCTATGGTGAGCACACACGAATCTGAAGCCCGGCGAGAGCTGCACGCGATCTACGAGGTCAGCAAGACGCTGTCGACCTCGCTCGACATCGCCAAGACTTTTCGGGAAGCCCTCAACTACCTGCTGCACGCCTGCTCGTGGCGCCGCGCCTTTGTGCTGCTGGGCGAACCCGAGGGCCGCCTGCGGGGCCTGTGCTCGGTGGGGCTCACCCGCGAAGAGCAACAGCGCCTGCATTTTCAGTCGGGCGAAGGCATCGTGGGGCGGGTGTATGCCAGTGGCGTGCCGGCGGTGGTGCCCGACATCCGCAACGAGCCCCTGTTCCTGAACCGCACCGGCGGCGCCGATCAGTCGCTGGAGAGCTGCGTGGCCATGCTGGTCATGCCCATCCGAGCCGACCGGCGCACCATCGGCGTGGTGTCGGTCGACTGCCTCAACCCCGGGGCGCGTCGCGTGTTTTCCGAAGACCTGCACCTGCTCAAGATGGTGGCCACCATGATGGGTCAGGCTTTTCTGCTGCATCGCAGTGTGAGCGCCGCCCACGATTCGCTGCAAAACGAGGCGCGGCGCATGCACAAGGCCTTGAAGCCCGTGCAACTCAGCGACCAGGTGGTGGGCTCCTCGCCGCCCATGCTGGCCGTGTTCGCCCAGGTCGAACAGGTGGCCGCCGCCCGCACCACCGTGTTGCTGCGTGGCGAGAGCGGCACCGGCAAGGAGGTGATTGCGCGCGCCATCCACAACCTGTCGCCACGGCGCAACGAGGCTTTTGTCTGCGTCAACTGCGCCGCCCTGACCGAGTCGCTGCTGGAGAGCGAGCTGTTCGGCCATGAGAAGGGCGCCTTCACGGGCGCCCAGGGCCAGCGCAAGGGGCGCTTCGAGATGGCCCACGGCGGCACCTTGTTTCTGGACGAGATCGGGGACATCTCGGCCTCGTTCCAGGCCAAGCTGCTGCGTGTGCTGCAAGAGCGCGTGTTCGAGCGTGTGGGGGGGGCCTCGCAGGTGAAGGTGGATGTGCGCCTGATCCTGGCCACCAACCGCAACCTGGAGCGCATGGTGCAGGCCGGCGAGTTCCGCGCCGACCTGTACTACCGCATCAACGTCATCAGCATCCAGCTGCCGCCTTTGCGTGAGCGGCGTGGCGACATCCCGGCCATGGCCCAGCACTTTCTGGACCGCTTCAACCGCGAGAACGGGCGCCAGTCCCGCTTTGATGTGTCGGCCGTGCGCGTGCTGTCGAGCTGCTACTGGCCCGGCAATGTGCGCGAGCTGGAGAACTGCGTGGAGCGCACCGCCACCATGGCCGGCAATGGCGTGATCACTGACCTGGCCTTTCCGTGCCGCGAAAACCGCTGCCTGACCCAGGTGCTTCACCACATCGATCGCGAAGACGCCGTGCGCCCCGGCCGCCACGGGGTGATTCCGATCCATGAGGTGCCGCAGGGGCGTGCTGGCCAAGCTGCCGAGGCGGGCGCGGCGCTGCCAGCCCCTCCGTCGTTGCCGTCCGCAGCGGTGGATGCCATGCCCGATGCCGCCGGCCACGCCGATCCCGATCCCGCCGAAGACGATGCGCTGGACGCCGAAGACGATGCGCTGCCCAGCCTGGCGGCCGGCCTGCCCGCCCCGGCTAACGCCGACGGCAAGCCCGAGGGCGAGCGCGAACGCCTGATCTGGGCCATGGAGCGCTGCGGCTGGGTGCAGGCCAAGGCGGCGCGGCTGCTCAAGATCTCGCCGCGGCAGATGGGCTATGCCTTGCGCAAGCATGGCATTGAAGTGCGCAAGTTCTGAACGGGGCGGCCCTGGCTCCTTGTTCTGGCTTTGTAGCGCCCTTGTCGGCCCTGTGTGCGCTTTGTCGCAAGCCTGACAAGCGCACCGCTCTCCTGTCCGGGCTGTCGTGACACCGACACCCTACAAAGATGACAAGCTGTTGATTTAAAAGAAGTTTTTGGGTGGCATGGATTTGGCTAAAGAAGCCTGAGGCCGCCACTCCGGGTGGCCAGGAAGGATCTCCATGCAATCCGCTTCCCCCGCCAGCAGCACCCCACCCGCCGTCGCCTTTGTGGGCATTGGACAGATCAAGCGCCTGGGCGACCCCCTGGACATCCCAGCCCCCTCGGGGGGCTGCAGCACCGAAGGCGGCGAGGGCAAGGCCAGCTGCGGCTCGTCCGGCGGCCCCGACGACATGCCGCCCGAGATCTGGGAGAAGGTCAAGAACCACCCCTGCTACTCCGAAGAGGCGCATCACCACTACGCCCGCATGCACGTGGCGGTGGCCCCAGCCTGCAACATCCAGTGCAATTACTGCAATCGCAAGTACGACTGCAGCAACGAGTCGCGCCCCGGCGTGGTCAGCCAGAAGCTCACGCCCGAGCAGGCCGTGAAGAAGGTGGTCACCGTGGCCAGCGAAATCCCGCAGATGACCGTGCTGGGCATTGCCGGCCCGGGCGACTCGCTGGCCAACCCCAAGAAGACCTTCGACACTTTCCGCATGCTGCAGGAGCAGGCCCCCGACATCAAGCTGTGCCTGTCCACCAACGGCCTGGCGCTGCCGGACCTGGTCGATGAGATCTGCCGCTACAACATCGACCACGTCACCATCACCATCAACATGGTCGACCCCGAGGTGGGGGCCAAGATCTACCCCTGGATCTTCTGGGACCACCGCCGCATCACCGGCATCGAGGCTGCCCGCATCCTGCACGAACGCCAGATGCTGGGGTTGGAGATGCTGACTGCACGTGGCGTGCTCACCAAGATCAACTCGGTGCTGATCCCCGGGGTGAACGACGAGCACCTGATCGAGGTGAACCGCGAGGTCAAGAAGCGCGGCGCCTTTCTGCACAACATCATGCCCCTGATCTCCGAGGCCGAGCACGGCACGGTGTTTGGCCTGACCGGTCAGCGCGGCCCCACCGCGCAAGAGCTCAAGGCCGTGCAGGACGCCTGTGCCGGCGGTGCCAACCTGATGCGCCACTGCCGCCAATGCCGCGCCGATGCGGTGGGCCTGCTGGGCGAAGACCGCAGCGAAGAGTTCACCCAGGACAAGATCGACCAGATGGAGGTGGTGTACGACCTGGACCGTCGCCGCAGCTATCAGGAGCAGGTCGAGATCGAGCGCCAGGCCCAGCACCAGGCCAAGCAGATGGCCCTGGCCGGCGCCAGCGCGTTGCCGGTGGACGACCTGAAGCTGCTGGTGGCGGTGGCCACCCAGGGTGGGGGCCGGGTGAACGAGCATTTTGGCCACGTCACCGAGTTCCAGATCTACGAGGTCTCGGCCCAGCAGACCCTGTTTGTGGGCCACCGCCGGGTGGACCTGTACTGCCAGGGCGGCTATGGCGACGACGAGCAGTTGCCCTCGGTGGTGCGTGCCATCAACGACTGCCATGCCGTGCTGGTGTCCAAGATCGGCGCCTGCCCGCGCGATGAGCTGTCGGTGGCCGGCATCGAGCCGGTGGACGCCTACGCGGGCGAGTTCATCGAGAAGGCCGTGCTCGAGTGGTTCAACGACTACCGCAGCCGCGTGGCCAGCGGCGCCCTGTTGCACCAGCACCGCGGCGATGCGCAGATCCGCCAAGGGGCCTTCACCGGCGCGCAGCAGGCGGCCTGAAGCCAGCGAGCCTTGCCCTGGCATCACCCTGGCACCCTCTTTTTCAACCCCACTTTCACCCCAGCAAAGGAGCGCCATCATGGCTTTGAAGATCATCGGTTCCACCTGCACCGGCTGCTCGGCCTGCGAGCCTGAATGCCCCAACGTCGCGATCCGCGAAAAAGGCGGCACCTATGTCATCGACCCCAAGAAGTGCACCGAATGCGAAGGGCAGTTTGACTCGCCCCAGTGCGTGGCGGTGTGCCCCGTCGACGGCTGCATCGTGAAGGCCTGACATGCTGCCCAACCTTCAAATCACTGCCGCCGCCGACAAATTCATGCGGCGCATCGTCCGCTTCTCGGGCCTGCCCGAGGGCGCTGGCTTTCGGCTGTTGGTCAGCGAAGGCGGCTGCTCGGGCTACAACGCCGAGTTCAGCGCCGAGCCCGCCCCGCGTGAAGGCGAGCAGACCCTGGAACACCAGGGTCTCAAGATCTTCCTGCCGGCCGAAAGCCGCCTGCTGCTCGATGGCGTGACCATGGACTTTGCCGACACCCCGACCAAGTCCGGCCTCACCTTCGTCAACCCCAAGCAGTCGGCCTGTGCCTGCAGCAGCAGCGCCGAGGCTGCGCCCCCCGGCGTGGCGCGCATCGAGATCGGCTCGATCAGCCGCGGCCGCCCGGCCAGCCTGCTGTCCTGACGCAGGGCCCGCGCCATGAGCTTCGCCCCCCTGGCTTTCGACGAACAGGCGCTGGCGGCCTTTGCCGACAGCGTGGTGGGCGCCGGCCTGGGGCCCGAGGCCTTGGCCCTGATCGAACAGGCGGGCCAGTTGCGCGAGCAACCCGAGGCGGCCCTGCGCTGTCTGCAACAGGCCCGGTGCCTGGCGCCGCGTCACCCGGTGCCGGTGATTGCCGTGTACCGCTTCCATTTCTATGCGCATGAGCTGGCGCTGGCCCGTGCCGCCGGCGAAGACGCGCTGGCCCTGGCCCGCTACGCGCTGGGCCCTGATTTCGGTGACGAGCCACCCAGCGACGAGGCCACCCGCCACGACGCTGCGGTGCGTTTCTACCTGTTCACGCTCAAGGGCCTGGCCTACCTCAACCTGCGCCTGGGTGACTGGCCCCAGGCCTGGCTGATGCTGGGCGAGCTGCGCCGGCTGGACCCGCAAGACCGTGTCGGCGGCTCGCTGCTGTTGCAGGTGCTGGAGCGCCACGAGGCCGGCGAAGACCCCGACACCCCGCTGTGGCAGGAAGGTGATCCCGTACGCGGCTGGAGGCCCCGGTCATGAGCACACGCCCGGATGTCCACGCCCGCGATGCTGCCGAATCCGACATTCCTGCACGGCACTGGTCGGGTGCTGCACTGGACTGCAGCACCTGCGCGCAGCACGCTCTGCTGCAGCGGCCTCCGGGCCAGGGCTGCCAGCCCGGCCACGCCTGCCTGCACGATGCCTACGCCCGGCGCATCAGCCGCTTTCTGAGCTGGCACCCCGGGCTGGCCGATGCCCAGTTGCAGCACCCGTATTTCGAGGTGCGCGCGATCGCCGTGCGCCATGCCAGCGTGTTCCGCCTGCCGGCCTTGCTGCGCGACCCCGACGAAACCGTGCGCATGCAGGTGGTGCAAAGGCTGCCGATCGCTCAGTTGCTGGCCCACCTGCCCCTGCTGGCACAGGACCCGCACCGCGAGGTGCGCCTGCGTGTGGCCCAGCGACTCGACCCGGCGCGGCTGGGCCCGCTGGTGTGCGATCCCGACTATGGCGTGCGCGAATGCGTAGCGGCCCGCCTGCCCCTGCCCCTGCTGAGCACCCTGGCAAGCGACCCTGACAGGGCGGTGCGCCTGCGCGTGGCGCAGCGGCTCGAGATGCCTGCGCTGCTGGCCCTGGCCGACGACCCCGAAGGCGAGGTGCGGCGCGCTGTGGCCCAGCGCCTGCCCGCCGCCTTGCTGCCCACGTTGCTGGGTGACCCCGACTGGCGCGTGCGCTGGGAGGTGGCCCAGCGTGCCGTCCCCGCCGCCTTGGGCCCCTTGCTGCAAGACGACGACCCCGAGGTGCGTGCGGCTGCCCGCCAGCGCCTGCCCCTGGCCTCGGTCCCCCAGCCTGTCCCCTCCAAGCATCGGAGCAATGCCCATGGCTGACATCAATCGTGACGATGACCTGATCGAGATCGCCTCGCCCCCGCGCTTCGGCTTTGGCGAGCGGGTGGTGGCGCGTTCGGTGGTGCGCAACGACGGCACTTACAACGGCCTGGACATCGGCGCCGTGCTGGTGCAGCGCGGCGAGATCGGCTACGTCACCCAGATCAACACCTTTTTGCAGCAGTTCTACATCTATGCCGTCGATTTTGTCGACTCGGGCCATCGGGTCGGCATGCGGGCCAAGGAACTGTGCACCCTGGACCACCTGCCCGACGAGGTGTTGCAGCAACTGGGCGACAAGGCTCAGGCGCTGAACCACCTGGGCTTGCCACCCGCCCCCAAGGAGGACCTGCCATGACCGCCCCCCAACTGCCGATCGAAGCCCGCACCGCCGTGTATGCCTGGGGCCAGCGCGTGATCGCGCTGGACGACCTGGTCAACGATGGCAGCCACCCCGAGTGCGCCCCCGATGCCCTGCTGGCGCCACGCGGCAGCGTGGGCGAGGTGGTCAACATCGGCCATGCCGTCGAGCTCAACGAGCCTGTCTACCTGGTGCAGTTTGCCCAAGCCGTGGTTGGCTGCCTGGAGGTCGAGCTGGCCCCGGCCCCGGCTGGCCTGCTGCCCGAGACCGACGAGGTGCAGGCATGAACGGGCGTTGCGTGGGCGGCGCCCAGGTGCGCCCCCTGCGGCCGTTGCGGCAGACGCGCCAGATGCTGCGCGCCCTTCAGGCGCGCCGGCGTGAGATGCCCTCGGGCGTGGCTGCCCAGCCCGGCACCTCGGCAGACAGCCGCGTGATGGACCTGCTGATCCGGCAGGTGCAGCGCGTGCTGGGCGAGCGCAGCCGCTACCGCTACGTGAAGCCGCGGGTGCTGCGCGAAGGCGAGGGGGTGCGCATCGAAAGCCCCTGCTGCTCGCGCAACATCGACCGCAGCGGCGGCGTGATCGACATCGCCTTGCTGCAGCCCGGCACCTCGCGCGGGAGCCGGGGCTGGACCCTGTTTGCCCGCGACCACGCAGCCGGCTGCTGGGCTGCACAGGCCGAAGACGAGGCGCTGCAACCCCTGCTGGCGCTGCTGTGCCAGGACCCGCAGCGGGTCTTCTGGCCTTGAACGGTCCTGCCACCCCCGTCTGAATCCCCCATGATCTACCTCGACCACAACGCCACCACCGCGCCCAGCCACGCCGTGCTGCAGGCCATGGCGCAGGCCATGGCGCAGCACTGGGCCAATGCCTCGTCGCAACACGCGCCAGGGCAGGAGGCCCGCCGCTGCCTGGCCCAGGCGCGCCAGCAGTCGGCCCAGGCCCTGGGCTGCAAGCCGGCCGAGTTGGTGTTCACCAGTGGTGCGACCGAGTCCAACCAACTGGCCGTGCGCGGCCTGCTGGCCGGGGCGCCGCTGGGGCGCCGGCGCGTGCTGTTCAGCCAGGTGGAGCACAGCGCCCACTTGGCCCTGGCCCGCAGCCTGGTGGCGCAGGGGGTGTCGGTGGGCTGGCTGCCGGTGCGGCCCGACGGGGCGCTCGACCTGCGGGCCGCTGCCGAGCTGATCAACCCCGAGGTCGCCCTGGTGTCGCTCATGGCCGCCAACAACGAGACCGGCGTGCTGATGCCGCTGGCCGAGGTGGTCGCGCTGACGCGCCAGGCCGGTGCGCTGCTGCACACCGACGCCACGCAGTGGCTGGGCAAGCTGCCCTTCCGGTTTGACGACTGCGCGGCCGACGCGGTCAGCTTCTCGGCCCACAAGTTCCATGGCCCCAAGGGCGTGGGTGGCCTGCTGCTGCGCCAGGGCCTGGCCTTTCATTCGCCCGTGCCGGGCAGCCAGGAGCGCGGTCGCCGCGGGGGGACTGAGAACCTGCCCGCCATCGTCGGCCTGGCCACGGCCCTGAGCACATTGGGCGACGCGGGTGCGGTGAACGCAGAAGCCCGGCGCCAGGCCGCCCTGCGCGATGCACTGGAGCAGGGCCTGGCCCAGGCCTTGCCCGCGCTGCAGGTGTGGGGCCAGGGCCAGGCCCGGCTGCCGGGCACCAGCTATTGGCGTGTGGGCCAACTGGCGGCCGACACGGTGCTGCAGCGCCTGGCGCGTCTCGGTGTGGCGGCCTCATCGGGCGCGGCCTGCTCCTCAGGCGGCAGCCAGCCTTCGCATGTGTTGTCGGCCATGGGCGTGCCCCGAGAGCACGCGCTGGCGGCGGTGCGCCTGTCGCTGGGCCGTGACAGCACGGCCGACGATGTGAGCGCCGTGCTGCAAGGCCTGCCGCCCCTGCTGGCGCCGCTGCTGCACGAAGCCCAGGCCTGTCACTGAAGCTCACGACTGAGCCCCCTTTTTTCCAACCCCGAACCCAACGAGAGGCTCCCCATGAAAGTCATGATCCGAAAAGACAGCAAAGGCCAGCTCAGTGCCTACGTGCCCAAGAAGGACCTGGAGGAGCCCATCGTCTCGATGGTCGAGCCCGGCATGTGGGGGGGGCTGGTCACCCTGGGCAATGGCTGGCAGCTTGACTTGCCGGCCATGGCGCCCGACACGCCGTTGCCCATCACGGTCGAGGCCCGTCGCATCGCGGTCGCCGAGTGATCTTCAGCCGATCACCCGCCGAATCCGTCCTGATCCCTGCCACCCCAGGAGCCCCCCATGAGTCTGATGCCCGAACACCTGCACGAAGCCAGCCAGCTGGTGGGTGCCGCCTCCAGCCTGCGTGATGCCGCCGCGCTGTGGCGCGCCCACCACCCCGAGATCCGAGCCCTGGTGGTGGACGCCTTCGACATGCGCGACGAAGCCCCCACCCTGATCCTGGGCGCACGCCGCGTCTACCTGGCCGCCAGCGACGGCCATTGCTGGCAGGTCACGCAGGAGCCGGCCCAGGCCTCGGCGCTGATCCTGACCGAGGGCTGAGCATGCAGACCGACACCATCGCCCTGTTCGAGCCCGAGGCTGGCCCGCAGGAGAGCGCGCTGATCCAGGCCGTGCTCGATTCGGGCCGCTGGAGCGACGGCCCCATGCTGGAGGCCTTTGAGCAGGCCTTTGCCGGCTGGGTAGGCCGCGCCCATGCCGTGGGCGTGGCCAGCGGCACCCTGGGCACCTGGATGGCCCTGCGCGCCCTGGGCATCGGGCCCGGCGATGAGGTGGTGTGCGCGGCCCACACCTGGCACCAGGTGGCCCAGTCCATCACGCTGTGCGGTGCCACCCCGGTGTTCGCCGACATCGACTACTGGAGTGGCTGCCTGAGCGCCGACAAGGCCGCCCTGCGCATCGGCCCGCGCACCCGGGCCCTGCTGGCCGGCAACACGAACGGCCACCCGGCCGCCTGGGGGCCGCTGCGGGCCCTGGCCCAGGCCCACGGCCTGGCACTGATCGAAGACAGCACCGAGGCGCTGGGCTCGCGTTACGGCGGCCAGACCGTGGGCAGCTTTGGCGATCTGGCGGTGTTCGACTTCTCGTCCCCGTTGGCCCTGTGCACGGGCGAGGGCGGCATGGTGGTGACCGACGACGAGTCACTGGCCCACGAGCTGCGCTACCTGCGCCAGCGCCGCCTGAGCGACCGGCATTCGGTGTCGGTGGGCTCGCGTGTGCCCCTGCAGGCCGGCCTCAGCGAACTGAGCGCCGCCCTGGGCCTGGCCCAACTGGCCTCGCTGGACGAGCGCCTGCAGCAACGCAAGCAGGTCGAGGCCTGGTACCACGAGCAGATGCAAAGCTTTGAAGGCATCAAGCCCCCTTACCTGGGAGAGGACGTGGACGAGGTGCACTGGATGCTCTATGTGGTGCACCTGGGCAAGCGCTTCACCGCCAGCGCCCGCACCCAGATGATCGACGACCTGCGGGCCTGCGGCATCGAAAGTGCCGCCTACAGCCACCCTTTGCACCAGCAGTTCTTCTATATGAACGCCGGCGACACCATCGGCCGCAAGCGCGGTTTGCTGCCCGACACCGAGCGCATCGGCGACCGCGCCCTGGCCCTGCCGCTGCATGGCGGCCTGGGGCCGCAGCACATCCAGTACATCGTCAAGACCCTCAAGGACACCGCCACCAATGTCGGTGCCGGGGCCGCCATCTACCTGTGAAAGCCGCCCATGAACACACCTTTGATGGCCACCCTGGCCGAGCAATTTGACAAAGGCCTGATCGTGCCCTATCTCGGCCCGGGCATGCTGGCCCTGTGCCCCGAGGCCCCGGTGCCGGCCACGCCGCTGGCCCTGGCCGAGCTGATGACCTCGCAGGTCAGCGTGCCGCACAAGATCCGCAAGCGGCTGACTCAGGCGGCGCAGTTCATCGAAAACTTCAAGCACCGCAAATCGGTGGTGCACCTGATGAATCAGGCCTTTGCCGCGCCCACCAAGCCCTCGGCCCTGCACCTGGCCCTGGCCCGCAGCCATGCGGGCCTGCTGGTGGACGCCTGGTACGACGACACCCTGGCCACCGCACTGGCCCAGGTGCGGCCTGAGGGCGGCTGGCTGCAGCTGCAGGGCCTGTCGCAATCGGAGCATTTCGGCCACTGGACCGGTGCCTATGCCGCCAACGGCGAATTCCTGCCCCAGGCCCCGGGCGGCGCGCAGCCCATTCTCTACAAGCCCATCGGGGCCCATGCGCCGGCTGGCAACTACCTGGTGTCTGACAGCGACTATGTCGAGGTGCTGACCGAGATCGACATCCAGACCCCCATCCCGGCGGCTGTGCAGGCCTGGCGCAGCGGGCGGCATTTTCTGTTTCTGGGCTGCCGCTTCGACGACCAGCTCACGCGCAGCTTCGCGCGCCAGATCATGAAGCGCTCCAGCGCCCAGCACTGGGCCGTGCTGCCCGACGAACCCACGCGCATGGAGGCGCGCTTTCTGCAGGAGCAGGGCATCACCCGCATCGCCCAGCCGCTGGCCAGCTTTGCCGCCGGCCTGGTGGTGGCCCTGCAGGACACCGCCACCGCCTGAGCGCCTCGACCCCGGTTGCCCCGTCACCCATTTCCTCAACCAGAACCAGCCTTGAGCTGACTACCACCATGACCGCACTGACCGTCCTGCCCTCGGGCAAAACCTACGAAGCCACTGCCGGCAGCACCCTGCTGCAGGCCCTGCTTGCCGTTGGCGAGGTGATCGCCAGCAAATGCGATGGGCAGGCCAAATGTGGCGCCTGCCATGTGTTCATCCAGGAGGGGCGCAAGGGCCTGTCCAAGATCCAGAAGCTCGAAAACGAGAAGCTCGACGCCCTGGTGGGCGTCAGCTCCAAGTCGCGCCTGGCCTGCCAGGTGGTGCTGGGCACGGAGCCTGCCACCGTCGAGCTGCTCAGCTTCGTCTGAGGCGGCTGGTGAGCACCCCCGGCCCGGCCCAGCCGGGCCCCACCTCGCAGCCTTCGTCCACCCGGCGCGAGATCGATCTCTCGGGCCCTTCGCCCTGGGCCACCGGGGCCTTGCTGGGCCTGGTCGAGCAGGCTGCCCATGGCGTGCTGGTGCTGTGTGAAGGCCTGGCCCGCGATGAACTGCTGGGTTCGCGTCTGACGCGGGCCGAAGTGCTCAGGCACCTGCTCACACTGGCCGTGTCCGCCACTCAGCTGGATGCCGCGGTGCAGGCCGTCATGCCCGAGTTGGATTGGGCCGGCTGGGCCGCCCTGGCCCCGCGCCTGCGCGCTCCCGCCGGCCCCGAATTGGACGAGGCGCTGTGGTTCGCTGTCGAGTCGCTGGTGCCCGCCACCTTGCTGTGGCTGCGCTTTTACCGCCAACAACAGCCGCGGTGGTTTCGCATCGGGCTGTGAGGGCAACGCTCGGTGGGAGGGTGACTCAGAGGGGGACCCGCGAACCTGTGCTTGTTTTGACGGGCCATGCCTGGGTCCCCAAATCTTCCTCAGCCTCTGCAAGAGAACCACAGGCACAGTTGGCTGGGCAATTACTGGGTCGGACGCGAGGGGGCTTGAGCGGCCTTTTCCGTTTGGGCCGATCCCTGCCCAACGGATTCTGAAACCAAGGCTGCGGTGGTGGTGGCAGACCGACCGTCGATGCTGGATTTCACAACCCATGAGACGGCGCCAGCTGTTGCCAAGCCAATGGCGATCATTGTCGACACAATCCAGCGTAGATTGACGGATGACTCTTTGTGCATCTCAGTGCGCAGGCGCCCCACATTCAGGCCTGCTTCACCCACTGCCTTGTTGATGTCTGAACGCAGTGTCTGAAAGGTTTCACCCTGGTGGGCGATCATGACTTTGATCTCGGCACGGAATTCGGCTTCCGCCTGCTTGGCAGCCAGCAAGTCTTTATCGACCTGCAGCCGAGCGTTTTGGAACTGAAGGGCAATCTCTTCGCGAGAATGGGATGTCATGGTCTCACCAGTATAGGGGCCAGCTTGCTTTTGTACTTCACCCAGTGGCATGCGGATTTCAGTGAAATCTATCGCTGTTTCGTCAAAGCCCTGCTCAAGTTGCCGGACATGGGGGGGCAAGCTGGTCGCCGACGAATAGACCAGATGAACGGATCCTTCGGGGCCCACACCAAACGCAGAGTCAAACTGAATTTTTTCAGTGGGCTTGATCTGCGAATGGGACGTAGCCATCTGCAAAAACCGCTGAAAGCTGGGGTCGAAGGTCACCTCAACCGTTGCCGGCATGGGGCTGGCCCTTCGCGGTACCCGCTGGCACGGCTGTGGCTGCCCTGGGTTCCAGGGATTCCACAGTCTTCACCATGTGTTCAAAAAAACTCTTCGACATCTGAACAGTCGTTCGGATCAGCTTCTGTTCTCTCGCACTGTGGCGCTCTCCTGAGATCACAGGCACAAGCATCGAGTCGATGAAGGTCAGGAGGTACAGGACCTCGCCCGTTGAGGTAACGCCTCTCGTGACCGAATATTGGCTGGGTTGGTGCACCACGTAGTCGTCAGCAAATTCGGGGTCGCTCGTGTGGGGATCCGTTGTTGTTCGCATGCTGCCTCCTTCTGCGTACTTTTGGTTTCATGGCCTGATGTACCCCTTGACGGCTCAATCTCTCTGAGTACGGCACACCATCCCTCTTCACCAGCACCGGCGGCGCACTTTCGGTGAGAGGAACCGGGAGCAGGCCCAGCCAGGTGGTCAACTGGGTCATGACCTCATCCCTACCTGGCTCTGAAGAGCTGGTCTGGCTGGGCCGCCCGTTTCTGTGGAGTAGAGGAAGCCGTATCAGGCCTGATTTGGCAAGCGCCATTCTTGCAGCTGACCGGGCCTCTATCCGTTACCAAGTTTTGCTGAGTGATGCTTGAACCATCGCTGTTGAACGGGGCTTGAAGGAAGGCGGAACCCAACGTCGGGCGACGGCAGGCATGGCCTGCCTCGGAATCAGGGAGCGTTCAATGTCTCAAACACTTACCTCAGCCCAGCTTGCCGCGCTCGGCCTTCGAGAAGTTGCTCAGATGACCTTCGCGAGCGGCCTGGCGGCGTGCCGAGGCGATGATGGCCTTGCTCTGGCCTGGTGGCACCGGGGCGCTGATCTGGCGCTCCAGGCTGCTGCTGCCACATTGGGGGCAGGTGGGGGCGCTGCCGGCACGCACCAGGGCTTCAAAGCGGTGGCCGCAGGCCGGGCAGTGGTAGTCATAAAGAGGCATGGCAGGGGTCCTTGCGTGGTGGGGGCATCAGGCGGCGAGCGGCGGCGGGCTGGCGCAGCGGCCAGGCTCTAGGCCCGGTGGTGGGGGCGAATCGGTGTGAGAAGGCGCATGGGCATGGGCACAGCCCTCCAGCCCGGTGGGGCCAGACAGCGTGGCGAGACTGGGGCCCAGGCCCACCCAGGCGTGCACGGCCTCGGTCACAAAGCCCAGGTGATGCTGGGTGCCGCACTGCATCAATGGGCGGCGTATCAGCAGGGGTTCTGCCAGCAGGCAGGCCAGGGCCTCGTCGCCGTTCAGGGTGTCGGGGTCGAGCAGGCCCTGGCGGATGCGGGGCGCCGCGCGGTTGAACCAGTCGGGCACGGGCTGGCCGTGCAGAAAGGGCAGCAAGGTGTCGGGGGTCCAGGCGGTGCGCAGCAGGTCGCGCACCTCCAGGGTATGGCCCGCAGCGCGCAGTGCGGCCTTCTGCCGGGCGTTGCCACCGCAGCCGGGCTTTTCGTAGAAGACGATGTGGCTCATGCGGGCTCCTCCGGGGGCAGGGGGTGGGCTTGCGCCCAGGCCGCGTGGCCGCCCACCAGGTCACACACGTCCACATAGCCGAAGTCGGCAAACATCTGGGCCCAGGTCTGGCTGGCGTGGCCGTGATGGCAGTAGATCAGGATGGGGCGCTTGCGATCGGTCTGCAGCAGCAGCGCGTCCTGGTTGTGCGGGCCCAGGCGCACCGAGCCGGCCCAGCCATCGCGCTGATGGCTGCCCGGGTCGCGTGCATCCAGCACCAGGGCGTGGGGCCGGCTGGCGCACCAGCGCTCCAGCTCGGCCAGCGTGAGCCGGCGGAAGAGGCGGGGGCCGCGCATGGCGCCGTCGCTCAGACCGGGCGGTTTTCGTTGGGGTTGCGCACCGGCCCCATCAGGCTCAGGCCTTCGGCGTAGGTGATGGTGTCAAAGGTCACGTCGTACTTGAGCGCCGCATCGGCCACGGCATCGAGCTTGCCGGCCGTGTCTTTCTTCTTGAGCTCGCTCTTCTCCAGGTACAGCAGGTCGAGCAGTTCGTTGTAGACGGTCGACTCGTCGATGGGCAGCACATAGAACAGCGCGCCGCGGTAGGGCACCTGGTACTTTTTCGACAGGTCGATGTTGTTGCAGAACAAAAAGTACTTGCCGCCGGCGCTCAGGCTGTCGCCCAGCACCTCGGCCACGTCTTTCAGGTGCTCGAAGCTCAGCAGGTAGCCGGCGAAGAAAGGCAGGTGGGCCTCCCCCACCTGGGCGACGGCCATCACCTGGTCGCAGGTCAGTTCGGGGGGGCGGGCCTCGTCGGCCAGCTTGGCGGCAAAGCGCAGCGCCAGCTCGCCCCGGAAGCCGACCCGACCGGGCTTGGCCGTGGGCGCCTTGAGCACGGGGTTCAGCAGTCGGCCATCGGCATCGAGCGGGCCCAGGGCCGTGTCTTCAATGGGTTTGCGCACCAGGGTTTCAGTCATGGTCAGTCCTTGGAAGGGTGGAGGAAACAGGGGGGCCGGCCGCGCGGTTGCGCAGGTGGTCGGCGGTCTTTGAAAAGGCCTGCATCAGCGCGTGGCGCAGGCCTGGGGGCACCTCGATGGCGAACAGGGCGGCCTGCATGCAATGCAGCCAGGCATCGCGCTCGGCGTCGCCAATGGCAAAGGGCTGGTGGCGCATGCGCAGGCGGGGGTGGCCGCGCTGCGCGCTGTAGTCACGCGGGCCACCCAGCCATTCACACAGATAGCTCACCAGCACGGCCTTCACCGGGCCCAGGTCAGCAGGGTGCATGACGCGAATCGCCTGCGCCTCGGGGCGCTGGTCCATCTGCGCATAGAAGGCCTCGACCAGGGCCTGTACCCGGGTCAGGCCACCCAGTTGCTCATAGTGCGACACCTGGGGTGACACGGGCGCGGCCACGGGCACCGATGCCGTCATCAGGTCGGTGGGGGCCGTGGGTTGGGGCTGCGTGCTCATGCCCCTCTTTCTGCAATGACCGTACCAGGCCAGGCGCGCACGCAGGCGGCCACCAAACGCGACAAAACAGCCCCTGCGGGGCGCCCGCATCCGCGGGGCGGGGCTGGCCGGGACCGGTTTGTCGCAAACGGAACAAAGCGCTGCAGCCGGCCGGACAAAGCGCCCGCCAAGGCTGTCGCAAGCCGACATGTTGGCGTCGTTTTGTCGCAAACAGCGCGCTGATCGGGCCGAAACACGGTGATTTCGGCATGGCACAGAAGGTGCAAAGAACCAGTGCGCGGACACAAGTCCGGCCCAACGTGACCCGATAGAAGAAGACCAACAGGCACGCCAGGCTGACATGGTCGCGAGTTCGCTACCTTGGTTCTCAACCCTTCCTGAATGGAGTACTGCAATGGCTAAACTTCGGCAAATCGCCTTCTACGGCAAAGGCGGCATCGGCAAATCCACCACCTCCCAGAACACGCTGGCCGCGCTGACCGAACTCGGTCAGAAGATCCTCATCGTCGGCTGCGATCCCAAGGCCGACTCGACCCGCCTGATCCTGCACGCCAAGGCCCAGGACACCATCCTGTCGCTGGCCGCCGAAGCCGGCTCGGTGGAGGACCTGGAGCTTGAGGACGTGATGAAGATCGGCTACAAGGACATCCGTTGCGTCGAATCCGGCGGCCCGGAGCCCGGAGTGGGCTGCGCCGGCCGCGGCGTGATCACCTCGATCAACTTCCTTGAAGAAAACGGCGCCTACGACGGTGTCGACTACGTCTCTTACGACGTGCTGGGCGACGTGGTGTGCGGCGGCTTCGCCATGCCCATCCGCGAAAACAAGGCGCAAGAGATCTACATCGTCATGTCGGGCGAGATGATGGCCATGTACGCGGCCAACAACATCTCCAAGGGCATCTTGAAGTACGCCAATTCGGGCGGCGTGCGCCTGGGTGGCCTGGTGTGCAACGAGCGCCAGACGGACAAGGAACTGGAGCTGGCCGAATCGCTGGCCAAGATGCTGGGCTCGCGCCTGATCCACTTCGTGCCGCGCGACAACATCGTGCAGCACGCCGAGCTGCGCCGCATGACCGTGATCGAGTACGCCCCGGACTCCAAGCAGGCCGAAGAGTACCGCCAGCTGGCCACCAAGGTGCACAACAACGCCGGCAACGGCACCATCCCCACCCCCATCACCATGGACCAGCTGGAAGACCTGCTGATGGAGCACGGGATCATGAAGCAGATCGACGAGTCGCAAGTCGGCAAGTCGGCCGTGGCCGCCTGAAGGGCCCCCGGGCGCGGGGCGCAGGGCCCCACCACACGAGGGCCTGCCCCCGCGCCCGACTCTCACTGACAACTATCTAACCGGAGCTCTCCATGACCGCCACCGTTGAAGAACGCAAGGCCGCGAACAAGGCCCTGATCGATGAAGTGCTGAAGGCCTACCCTGAAAAGATGGCCAAGCGGCGCGCCAAGCACCTGGGCACCTTCGAGGACGGCAAGCCCGATTGCGGGGTCAAGTCCAACATCAAATCCTTGCCCGGCGTCATGACGATCCGGGGTTGTGCCTACGCGGGCTCCAAGGGCGTGGTGTGGGGCCCCATCAAGGACATGGTCCACATCAGCCACGGCCCGGTGGGCTGCGGCCAGTACTCGTGGGCTGCTCGTCGCAACTACTATATCGGCACCACCGGCATCGACACCTTTGTGACGATGCAGTTCACCTCGGACTTCCAGGAAAAAGACATCGTCTTCGGCGGTGACAAGAAGCTCGACAAGATCATTGACGAGATCCAGGAACTGTTCCCGCTCAACAAAGGCATCTCGATCCAGTCCGAGTGCCCGATCGGCCTGATCGGCGACGACATCGAAGCCGTCTCCAAGAAGAAGGCCAAGCAGTACGAAGGTCACACCATCGTGCCCGTGCGTTGCGAAGGCTTTCGCGGCGTGAGCCAGTCGCTGGGCCACCACCTGGCCAACGACGCGATCCGGGACTGGGTGTTCGACAAGGTCGACCCCAACAAGCGCCCCGATTTCGTCTCCACCCCTTACGACGTGGCCATCATCGGCGACTACAACATCGGTGGCGACGCCTGGGCCAGCCGCATCCTGCTCGAAGAGATGGGCCTTCGCGTGATCGCGCAATGGTCGGGCGACGGCACCATCGCCGAGCTGGAGAACACCCCCAAGGCCAAGCTCAACGTGCTGCACTGCTACCGTTCGATGAACTACATCAGCCGGCACATGGAAGAAAAGTACGGTATCCCATGGGTGGAGTACAACTTCTTCGGCCCTTCGATGATCGAGAAGAGCCTGCGCGAGATCGCCAGCCACTTCGACGACACCATCAAGGCCAATGCCGAAAAACTGATCGCCCGCTACCGCCCGTTGATGGACGCGGTGATCGCCAAGTACAAGCCCCGCCTGGAAGGCAAGAAGGTCATGCTGTTCGTGGGCGGCCTGCGCCCGCGCCACGTGATCGGCGCCTACGAGGACCTGGGCATGGAAGTGGTGGGCACGGGCTACGAGTTCGGCCACAACGACGACTACCAGCGCACCACTCACTACGTCAAAGACGGCACGCTGATCTATGACGACGTGACAGGCTACGAGTTCGAGAAGTTCGTCGAGCAGGTCAAGCCCGACCTGGTTGGCTCGGGCATCAAGGAAAAGTACGTGTTCCAGAAAATGGGCGTGCCCTTCCGGCAGATGCACAGCTGGGACTACTCGGGCCCATACCACGGCTATGACGGCTTCGCGATTTTTGCGCGCGACATGGACATGGCCATCTCCAGCCCGATCTGGGGCCTGACCCAGGCGCCCTGGAAAAAGGCCGCCTGATCCCATCAGCCACCGCCAGCTTTCGCCAGCGCCCCGGGTGCCCCGCGCCCGGGGCCCCCTGAACCCTCTCTCGTTTACCGGAGCCCGTCATGCCCCAATCCGCCGACAAGATCCTCGACCACGAATTGCTGTTCCGTGAGCCCGAGTACCAGGAAATCTTCCGAACCAAGAAAGAGAACTTCGAGTTCAACCACTCCGACGACACCGTCAAACAGGTCATCGAGTGGACCAAGACCGAAGACTACAAGCAAAAAAACTTTGCCCGCGACTCACTGACCGTGAACCCGGCCAAGGCCTGCCAGCCGCTGGGCGCCGTGTACGTGGCCAACGGCTTTCACAAGACCTTGAGCTTTGTGCACGGCAGCCAGGGCTGCGTGGCCTACTACCGATCGCACTTCTCGCGCCACTTCAAGGAGCCCACCTCGTGCGTGAGCTCGTCGATGACCGAAGACGCCGCCGTCTTCGGGGGCCTGAACAACATGATCGACGGCCTGGCCAACGCCTACAACCTGTACAAGCCCGAGATGATTGCGGTGTCCACCACCTGCATGGCCGAAGTGATCGGCGATGACCTGGACGCCTTCATCAAGAACAGCAAACAAAAGGGCAGCGTCCCCGAGGCCTACGACGTGCCTTTTGCCCACACACCGGCCTTTGTGGGCAGCCACATCACCGGCTACGACAATGCCTTGCTGGGCATCCTCAAGCACTTCTGGGACGGCAAGGCCGGCACCACCGCGCCACTGACCCGCGTGCCCGATGAGAGCATCAACTTCATCGGTGGCTTTGACGGCTTTGTGGTCGGCAACATGAAAGAGATCCGCCGCATCTTCAGCCTGTTCGGCGTGCAGGTGAACGTGCTGTGCGACCCCTCGGGCAACTGGAACACCCCCACCGATGGTGAGTTCCGGATGTACGAAGGCGGCACCACCAAGGAAGAGGTGGAGCGTGCCCTGCACGCCAAGGCCACCATCGTGTTCCAGGAGTTCTGCAGCGAGAAGACCAGCAAGTTCATCAAGGAACACGGCCAGGAAGTGGTGGTGCTGAACGCCCCGGTGGGCGTGGCCGGCACCGATGCCTTCCTGCTGGCCATCTCGCGCCTCACGGGCAAGCCGGTGCCGGCCGAGCTGGAGCTGGAGCGCGGCCAGTTGGTCGATGCCATGGCCGACAGCCAGGCCCACTTGCACGGCAAACGCTACGCCCTGTACGGCGACCCTGACCAGATGCTGGGCTACACCCAGTTTCTGTTGGAGCTGGGCGCCGAGCCGGCCCATGTGGTGGCCACCAACGGCAACGAAGAATGGGCCAGGCGGGTGCAGGCCTTGTTCGACGCCTCGCCCTACGGTGCCGGCTGCAAGGCCTACCCCAAGCGCGACCTGTGGCACCTGCGCTCGCTGCTGTTCACGGAGCCGGTGGATTTTCTGATCGGCAACACCTACGGCAAGTACCTGGAGCGCGACACCGGCACCCCGCTGGTCCGCATGGTGTTCCCGATCTTTGACCGCCACCACTACCACCGCTACCCCACCTGGGGCTATGACGGCGGCCTGCGCGTGCTGGTGACCCTGCTCGACGAGTTCTTCGAAACCCTGGACGCCAACACCAACGTGGCCTCCAAGACCGACTACTCGTTCGACATCATCCGCTGATGTGCACGGCGGGCCACCTTGTGCCAGGTGGCCCGTCTCGCACCGGCTGGGCAGGGCCTGTGCCCACTGCCCGAGCCCGGACCGTTGTCCCTTCGCGCAGAGGAGTCATCGCCATGAATGCCCCCATCACCCATGTGAAGACCACCCTGGACGGGCGCCGCGTCGAGGTCATCGACGGGCAGCTGTGTCTGGACGGTGTGCCCGAGACCACCGTGCTGGTGCCCTTGAGTGAGCACCCCAACCGCCAGGCCATTGCCCGCGTCATGCCCGATGCGGCCTATGTGGCCGGTCGCCTGCCACTCACGCTCAGCGAAGCCGCCACGGCCCAGGGCGCCATGACGCAGGCGCAGCGCCAGTTTGACGCCAGCCCTTCGGGCATCAACCAGCGCATCCGGCGGGCCCTGTGGGCCAAGGCTGAGGCCGATGGGGTGGAGTGAAGCCCGTCATGATCTACATCCTGGAACGCCCCGCCGACGCGTCGACCGGATCGCTGGCCGCCGCATCGGCCCCGGCGGGTACCCCCGTGCAGGCCCGGTCTGAACCTCGCACCGAACCTCGCATTGAACCCCGTGCCTGGTTTGCCTACGATGAGGCCGACCTGGCCCGCAAGGTGGCCGCCACCGATGCCCTGCAGCCCTGGGAGATCTACGACCGGCAGAGCGCCCGCGAATGGCTGGAGCTGCTGGCCGATCTGCCCCCCGGCCCTGAGGCCGAGGCGCGCTTTCCGGCCCTGTGCGCGCTGGGGCAGCACCATGGCTATGACGCCCCGCTGTACCGAGCCGACCACCTGCTGGGGCGCGGCATGCTGCAAGCTGAACCCGTGAGCCTGCGCCAGGCGTTGGAGGCCGCACTGGCCGCCCGCCCGGGCCGCACCACGGTCTACTGGAGCGACGAGCAGGCCCTGCACGCCTTCGAGGGCGCCGACCCAGCCCTGGTGGGGCCTGCGCACTGGCACGCCCGGCGCGCCCTGTATCAGCAGTTGGTGGCACTCGAAGTGCTGGCCGACAACCAATAGGGGCAGGCCGTGCTGGCGCTGATGCAACTGGCCATCCTGCAGTCGGGTGGCCGCACCCTGGCCCTGCTGCTGCGCGAGTTGCAGGATGAGGATGAACTGTTTGCCAGCCCCAACACCCTGGCCGAGGTGGAGCAGCAGCTGCTGATCATGGCCCAGACCCTGTCGCACCTGCCCGAGGCCCTGCAGTTGAACCTGCCGCAACTGGACTGGCACGGCTGGGGCGTGTTGCAGACCCTGCTGGAGCAGCCGGGCAGCGCGCGCCGCGAGGCCGTCTGGTACGCCCTGAAGGCCCTGGTGCCTGCCACGCTGGACATGCTGCACCAGCTGCGGCAGCGTCATCCGGTGTGGTTCGACATGAAGCTGTGAGCACACCATGAGCGGCACCGGCCAAGACTTGATCCGCCTTTCGCTGGCGGCCGCGCAGAGCCAGGCCGCCGGCCTGGACGCGCAGGACCTGGCCTGGATGAGCTGCCTGGTACAGATGGACCGCATCGAGCGCCTGCGCCCTGAGCAGCGCGGCCAGAGCCTTTGCCGGGCCTTGATGGCGCCGTACCCAAGGGGCTTCTTCGAGGCGCTGCGCGCCTGCGGCGGCCTGAAGCGCTTCTTGCCCGAACTCGACCAGCTCTATGCCCAAGCCCTGCCGGTGGGGGCTGCGTCCGATGCAACGCCGTCCTTGGTCGCCCCGCATGCGGCCGAGGTCCAACTGCGGGTGCTGGACCGGTTGGCCGCCAGCGGTGCCCCACTGGAGCACCGCCTGGCCGGGCTGTTGCACCGCATCGGCGGGATGCCGCCGGAAGGCGACCGGTGCCTCGATCGGGCGGTGGACCGGCTGCGGCCGACCCGTCCCGGTGAGACGGCCCTGGCCGTGCTGGCCGCCCTGAGCGAACGCTGTCAACTGCCCGAAGCGAGGCTGGTGCTGTGCCGCCAATTGATGCGGCACCGCGATCGTCTGCTGCATCTGGCCGATGGCGATCCCGAGGCGGTGCTGCAACTGCTGCTGGAGCTGGGTTGCCCGGATCAGCCGCAGACGCTGGGCACCTTGTTGCACCTCTGCCAGCTGGAGTACGAGGCCACTGTTGGGCGCCCCGGCTTCGTGCAGGCCCGCTGGTGGCAGCGCATGCAGGCCGCGCTGCTTGCCGTGTCGGTGCCCGGCGCGCAGGCCGACCCGAGGCATGACCTGACCTGGCGGCAGGCACAACTGGCACGCCTGCGGCAGATCCTGTTGCAAGTGCCCTTCAGGCAGGCGTCCGGGCCATCGCCGCCCCCACCGTGGCGCTGATGCGCCCACATGCCCATCGCTGACCATCGCTGACCATCGCTGACCATCGCTGACCATCACCGCCAACGCAGACCATCGCCATGCACTACGACATCGAAACCTTTCTGGCCCATTCCATCCAGCTGGAGAGCGAGGCCGCCCGCCGCTTTGGCGAACTGGCCGACGCCATGCAGAGCGCGGGCAACCGCGCGGTGGCCCGCCTGTTCAGGCGCCTGGCCGACTACTCGCTGCTGCACCTGCAAGACGCCCGTGCCCGCGCCGCCTACCGCCAGTTGCCCGCGCTGAAAGCCGAGGATTTCAGCTGGCCCGACCTCGAAAGCCCCGAGGCCGCCGCCATCTGGGCCGCCGACCCCCAACTGGGCCCGGAGCAGGCGCTGCAGGTGGCCCTGCAAGCCGAAACCTCGGGCCGTGACTTCTACCAGCAGGTGCTTGACGGCACCACCGACCCCGAAATCCGCACCCTGGCGCGCGAGTTTGTCGACGAAGAAAGCGCCCACGTGCTGGAGTTGCAGCGCTGGGTGGATCTGCAGAAGGCAGGTCTGCCTTTGCCGGTGGAGGGGTGATGGACAAGTGAAAGACAGAAGCAGGCCCAACGTTTCGCAGCGCTGAACTTCTGTCGAGCCTTGACCGCGTGGCCGTCATGGGTCTTCAGGACCTCACACAGGCCAGCAACGTGGCCTCAATTCGTGAAGGGGCCGGGTCCCGCGGGAGCATCGGGTGCTTCCAGCGCAAAGGCGCAATCGAAGTATTTCTCTGCCTCGTGCCAAGCTGCCTTTTCTTTCCACAAGGTCAGCAAGGCTCGGCTGGCATCGACGACGCTGGGGCTGACCTGCAGGGTTTGCAGGCCCAGCGCCTTGAAGGTGTCCTCGTGGTCGTGCAGGCTGCCCACCTGTCCCGCGTAACTGTAGAACTGGCGGATCTTGCCGGGCTGTGCAAACCGCGCCATCCCTTCGCATGCGGCCCCGCTCTCAGGGGCCCGTCCGGCGTGGGCCTGTGAAAAGCTGTCCTGGAGCATGTGCAGCAGAACACCCAGAGCCACTTGGTCGAGGTCTTTGCGGACCTCGACGATGCCGGTTGCCATCAGATTGGTGGCCGTCATGTCGCCAGGAAAATAGAGCGCCAGCGGGGCCATGCCGAGGGTTCGGATGAATTGATCGGTTGGAATTGTCTGGGTCGCCACCCCCCAGAGGAACTGTGCCCACATGCGCATGCGTTGCTGGGTCTCGGCGGCAGTCTCTCCGTCGTGCGCGGCCATTGAATGGAAGAACTGCAGGTCACCAAAATGGGATCGGTACAACAAGTAGTCGCCTGGGCCGAAAGCAGGTTCGCCGGGCCGGCTGGCCATGCGCTGCTTGGCGGTCTTGTCGGCATCGGAAAACAGGCCCTTCCAGCACTTGGGCTGGGCAGTTGAGCGCAGCGTGACACTGGGGTCACAGTCTGCAATGCGCGGCGGCGACGCGCGGTTCAGCGCGAACGGTGGATCGTCGGGCCAGCGTACGCCGTACAAAAGCACCTGGTGGGCCCGGACCGCTTCGGTGGTCAGGCAGTCTTTTTCAGCGCCTGGCTGAACCGTGCAGTCAAGGGCGTTGAGGGTGATGGCTTCATGCACCGGGCTTTTGATCAAAGGAAGCGCGTTGCCAACCAACCATTGCCCCAGACCGTCGATGATCTGGTTGCTGCCCAGGCTGGAGAGCTTTCGGTCAACGTCGCTGATGCGAGGCAGAACCTGAAAGGCCGGCGACACAGAGGGCCCCAGTGAGGCCGCCATGCATGCGATGGCCAGGCAACGTTTCAGGTGGGTCTTTGCCATGATCAAGGTCCTCCGTTGGGGTCTTCGGCCCCCAGTTGACAGGGTCGTTTGTCTTGATTTCATCCTAAACGAAAGCTGGCCATGCCTTGCCGGCTGCCTTGATGGCAGGCGTGCTGCGGCGCTTTGAGGTGAAGTGGGGCGAACAAATCGCCCCAGAGCCCCCTCAAGTGATCTTGAACACCGTCCGCACCATCTTGCCGCCGGCCTTGTGCTCGTAGGCGGCCCACTGCTTGATGCCTTTGACCAGCACCTCGGAGCTCACGTCGCGCACTACTTTGCCGGCCTTGCGCTGGGCGGTGACCCAGTCCTGGATGTGGGGGTAAAAGGTGCCCTCGGGGCCGCTGGGGATCAGCAGGTGTTTGCCGGCCACTTGGCCGGCGGGGGTCACGGTGAGTTCGGTGGCAGGCATGAACGGCTGAGGTCTGGTTTGGTTGAGTCGGAGGGTTGGGTGGGCAGGGCCCTGGTGGCGGGCAGGGCAGGGCGGGCCTGCTGCAGGCGGCCATTCTAGGGCGGTGGTGGTGGGCGGTAGGGCGCTGTGTCGCAAACCCTTCAATTGCGTCAAACGCTTCACGCCGCAGTGGGCCAGGTGCGACCGGGCGTTGTACCGGGGGGGTGGGCAATGCCGTTTTGTGCGCTTTGTCGCTGGCACCAAAACTGCAAAGAGGGCTTACCCACCCCACCGCTGTCAGGAGTGCCCCATGTCCGTCTCGCTCAAAGCGAAAATTGCCGAAGTGTTCGAAGAGCCCGGTTGCGACAAGAACCAGGGCAAGACTGAGAAAGAGCGCAAGAAAGGATGCACCAAGCAGCTGTCGCCCGGTGCCGCCGCCGGTGGCTGTGCGTTTGATGGCGCCAAGATCGCGTTGCAGCCGATTGCCGACGTGGCCCACCTGGTGCATGGCCCGATCGCCTGCGAGGGCAACTCGTGGGACAACCGGCATTCGGCCTCGTCGGGCTCGCAGATCTACCGCACCGGTTTCACCACCGACATCCATGAGCTCGATGTGATCTATGGCGGCGAAAAACGCCTGTTCCGCAGTGTGCGCGAGATCATCGAGAAGTTCGACCCGCCGGCGGTGTTTGTGTACCAGACCTGTGTGACGGCCCTGATCGGCGACGACATCGAGGCCGTGTGCCAGCGCGCCAGCGCCAAGTTTGGCAAACCGGTGATCCCGGTCAACGCGCCGGGCTTTGCCGGCCCCAAGAACCTGGGCAACAAGCTGGGTGCCGAGGCCTTGCTCGACTACGTGATCGGCACCCGGGAGCCCGAGTACACCACCCCGCTGGACATCAACATCATCGGTGAATACAACCTGGTGGGCGAGCTGTGGCAGACCCGGCCACTGCTGGAGGCCTTGGGCATCCGGGTGCTGTCGTGCATCTCGGGCGATGGCCGCTACAACGAGATCGCCAGCGCACACCGCGCCAAGGTCAACATGATGGTGTGCTCCAAGTCGATGATCAATGTGGCCACCCGCATGGAGCAGCGCTACGGCATTCCGTACTTCGAGGGCTCGTTCTACGGCATCAGCGACATGAGCGACACCCTGCGCCAGATCGCCACGCTGCTGGTGCGCCAGGGCGCCGATGCCGAGCTGCTGGAGCGCACCGAGCGCCTGATCGAGGTGGAAGAGGCCCGGGCCTGGAAGCGCATTGCCAGCTACAAGGCCCGCCTGAGCGGCAAGCGGGTGCTGCTGATCACCGGCGGCGTCAAGTCCTGGTCGGTGGTGTCGGCCCTGCAAGAAGCAGGGCTTGAGATCGTGGGCACCAGCGTCAAGAAGAGCACCCGCGAAGACAAGGAAAAGATCAAGGAGATCATGGGCGACGACGCCCACATGATCGACGACATGACCCCGCGCGAGATGTACAAGATGCTGCGCGAGGCGCGGGCCGACATCATGCTGTCGGGCGGGCGCTCGCAGTTTGTCGCCCTGAAGGCGCGCATGCCCTGGCTCGACATCAACCAGGAGCGCCACCACCCCTATGGCGGCTACGAGGGCATGGTGGAACTGGTGCACGAGATCGACCGGGCCCTGTTCAACCCGGTGTGGCAGCAGGTGCGCATCCCGGCACCTTGGGGTGACGACGGCGCAACCCTGGGCGCGGTGCCGGCCAGCGCTGCCGGCCCGGATGCGACCCCCGCAAGCGCGGCAACCTTGCCCAGCCCCACACCCGAACCCATGCCCATGCCCATGCCCATGGCAGCGCACCAGTACCTGAGCGACGTGGCGGCCCAGTCTCTGGGCCTCAGCGCCGAAGAGATTCCGGTTTGAGCCCTGCCACGCCTGTCTGCTTTTCTGCCCGCCAGCCCACCCCATCCACCCAGCCGGAGAGCCCCACCATGGCCAAGGTCGTCGAGTCGAAGAAAGCCTGCACCGTCAACCCGCTCAAGATGAGCCAGCCCCTGGGGGCCAGCCTGGCCTTTCTGGGCCTGGCCGACTGCATGCCGGTGATGCATGGCTCGCAGGGCTGCACCTCGTTCGGCCTGGTGCTGCTGGTGCGCCACTTCAAAGAGGCCATTCCACTGCAGACCACGGCCATGAACGAGGTGACCACCATCATGGGGGGCTACGACAACCTGGTCACGGCCTTGCTCAACATCCGCAAGCGCGCCGCACCGCGGCTGATCGCCATCTGCTCCACCGGCCTGACCGAGACCAAGGGCGACGATGTGGAGGGCTTTCTGGTCACCGCCCGCCAGCGCCATCCCGAACTGGCCGACACCGAGATCGTCTACGTCTCCACCCCCGACTACGTGGGCGCCTTTGAAGACGGCTACCGCCTCGCCCTGACCGGCCTGGTGCAGCAACTGGTCAAGCCCTTGCCGGTGCGGCCCCGGCAGGTGACGCTGTTGCCTGGCAGCCACCTCTCACCCGGCGACATCGACGAGCTGCGCGAGATCATCGAGGCCTTTGGTCTGCAGCCGGTGGTGCTGCCCGATCTGTCGGGCTCGCTGGACGGCCACATCGCCCCCGACTGGCGCGGCACCACCCTGGGCGGCACCAGCTTGGAGGACATTCGCGCCACAGGGGCCTCGGCCTTCACCTTGGGGGTGGGCGAGCAAACCCGGCAGGCGGCCCAGGCCCTGCAGGCCATCGCCGGCACGCCTTTTGAGGTGTTCGAGCGCCTGACCGGGCTGGAGCCCAACGACCGCCTGCTGCTGCGCCTGTCGCAGGTGTCGGGCCAGCCCGTGCCGGCCCGGCTGCGCCGCCAGCGCAGCCAGTTGCTTGACGCCATGCTCGACGGGCATTTCTACACCGGTGGCATCAAGGTGGCCCTGGCGGCCGAGCCTGACCTGCTGCTGGCCGTGGGCGCCTTGCTGCACGAGATGGGCGCCGAGCTGAGCGTGTGCATCAGCACCACCGCATCGCCTGCCCACGCCCTGTTGCCGGCCGCCGAAGTGCTGCTGGGCGACCTGGAAGACCTGGAGCGCATGGCCGTCGATTGCGATGTGCTGATCACCCATTCGCACGGGCGCCAGGCGGCCGAGCACCTGGGCAAGCCGCTGTGGCGCGTGGGCTTTCCGATGTTCGATCGGGTGGGCAACTCGCACCGGCGCATGGTGGGCTACCGCGGCACCATGAACCTGATCTTCGAGATCGCCAACCTCATGATCGAGCACCTGCCGCACCACCACGCGGGCGACTGGCCCCTGAGCCCCGAGGCCCAGCGCGCGGCCAGCCGCCCCTCGGCCAGCCCCGTTTCCCCTGCCTCGATGGCGCTTGAAGCGCATCAGGCGGCACCACCGGCCCAGGCTTGCAGCTTCTGAGCCCCATTCAATGCCCCTCTCTGAAGAACAGGAGTTCCCCATGAAAGTCGCCTTCGCCACCCAGGACAAGGTCCGCGTGGACGCCCACTTCGGCTGGGCCAAAAGCATTCTCTGCTACGACGTGACGCCCGAGGGCTCGCGCTTTGTCGAGGCCTTCGACTTCGACGGCAAGCTTGAGGAAGACGGTGACGAAGACAAGCTGGCCCCCAAGCTTGAAGCCATCAAAGACTGCGCCATCCTGTACGTGGCCGCCATCGGTGGTTCGGGCGCGGCGCGGGTGGTGGCCCTGAAGATCCACCCGATCAAGGTGCCCCAGCCCGAGGTGATCGACGAGATCCTGCTCAAGCTGCAAGGCGTGCTCAAGGGCACACCGCCCCCCTGGCTGCGCAAGGCCATGACCAAAGATCAGCCTCGCGCCCACGATTTTGATGACGAACTCGACGAGGTCCAACATGGCTGAAGCCACTCTTACCACCCCCCCCGCCCTTGACGCTGCTGCGCCCGCTGAACTGCCCGTCGGGGCCGACGACACGGCCTTTCTGGCCCAGCCCTTTGTGCAGCAACTGATCAAGCAGCTGCGCGCCCAGGACACCCATGGCGCCTGGGACGGCAAGACCGACCTTCAACTGCTGCGCCCCTACATCCTCACCCCCGAAGAGCGCCGGGCCCTGCCCATCCTGGGCGACCCCGACCCCGAAATCCTGTGGCGGCTCGACATCTTCTACAACGCGATCGCCGTGGCCATCGAACGCGAGACCGGCCAGATGGTGTCGCCCATGATGAAGATGAGCCACGAGGGCTTTGGCCGCATGGTGCTGCTGGCCGGCCGCCTGGTGGTGGTCAACAAACAACTGCGCGATGTGCATCGCTTCGGCTTTCCGTCGCTGGCCAAGCTGGCCGAGGCCGGCGGCAAGTTTCTCGATGAGGCCATCACCATGATCCGCACCTACCCGGCCGTGGCCCAGTACGGGGCCTGACGCCGCAACCCCCCCTTCAGACGTTTTGACCATGACCACGCCCGACCCCCGCGCCGACGAGCTCAAAGCGCGCATCAAGAAGCTCAACGCCCAGGCCACCCAGGCCAAGATGGATCTGCACGATCTGTCCGAAGACCTGCCCACCGGCTGGGAACGCATCTTGGACGTGGCCCAGCGCTGCCACCGCGCCCACGCCGACCTGATGGACGCCCGCCGCGAGGCGGCCCAGGCCACCTCCTGACCCTGCCCGGAGCCCACCATGAGCGAACACTTTCAGGTCACGCTGCCCAGCGGCGCGCAATGGACCCCGACCTTCGTGGCCAGCCTCGACGAAGCCAAGTGCATCGGCTGCGGGCGCTGCTTTCGCGTTTGCCCGCGCGGCGTGCTGGAGCTGGTGGGCCTGGACGAAGACGGCGAACGCATCCACCTGGCCGGCGATGACGACGACGAAGACGATGAGTACGAGAAAAAGGTCATGACCATCGCCCATCAGGAGCTGTGCATCGGCTGCACCGCCTGCGCCAAGATCTGCCCCAAGAAGTGCTACACCCACGCCGCCGCCCCGGCGTGAACCCGGCGGGTCTGCCCATGGACACCTACCGCACCTTATTGCTGTCGTTCGCCGATACCGACCCGCTGGAGCCCGCCGCCCTGGCCCTGGCCGGCGTGCTGGAACAGGCCTGGCAGGCCCATGGCCTGGCCTGGCTGCCCCTCAGCGGCCTGGGCGCAGAGCCCACCCGGCTGGCACTCCAGCGCTGGTTCCCGGGCGCCGACCGGCATCTGGGTCTGGATTGGGCCGTCTTGGCACAGGCCCACCGACCGGAGCCCCGGCAGGACGAGGTCGACGACCTGCTGGACCTGCTGCGCGAGCACATGGCCCTGCCCGCCGGCACCCCGGCCGAACGCGAGGCCGTGGCCCACGCCATCGCCTGCGCCTGCCTGGGCAACAACCACCTGTGGCAAGACCTGGCATTGCCCTCACGGGCCGAACTCTCGGCCTTGATTGCCACCTGGTTCCCCACCCTGGCCTCGCTCAACCACCAGAACATGAAGTGGAAGAAGTTCTTCTACAAGCAGCTCTGCCTGCGCCACGAGCTGTTCATCTGCCGGGCACCCAGCTGTGCGGTGTGTGCGGATCAAGGGCTTTGTTTTGGGCCGGAGTAGGGCAGGGGTGCTTGGGTCGATTTGACTGGGGTGTTTCTGTGATCAAGACCGCCCTCCACCTGGCTTCTGAGCCGGAAGATCGCTTGGTGTCGCTGGAGGCGCCTTTGAATGCCGGTGCTGACACCGCTGCAAAAGGCCTCTTTGTGGATACGCCATTGGACCTCGCTTCTCGTCAAGGTTTCAATGTGTTTACTGCCGCGTCAACGGCATGAGGGGGGCAACGGGAAGCGAGCATTGGCGCCGTTTCAGATTTGACGGCATCTGGCCGGCGTTGAATTCAGTGACACAGAGATCCCGCTCTGGGCTGATCTGCCGCCGCTCGATCTTGCTGAAATCGGTCGTTGTGTCGTCATCAGGCCAACAAATCTAGGCATTGATAACTGCTTCCGAGATTTATCGGCTGATTACGAAGTCTCGTTTCTGGCCGGATTCCGCCCCCCCGCCAAGGTTTTCGGGAGGCAATCCGCCCAAGTGCGAGCCCATTCCGATCACTCAGCACGGCACTTCCCACTCCGCTCCAAAAGCCTCTTGAGTTGCTCCGCTGAAACCTGGCTCCACACCTGTCCGCACGCCCTGCAGGCCTGGAACGGTTGCCCATTTCAAGGTCACTCCTGATAGGTTTTGGCCATGCTATCAGGCCCTCCCTATCGAGGTCACGGCGACGGCCACGGGGTTGCGCCGTGAGGCTGTGTTGGCACCCCAGTCGCTGGAGCCGGGCACGCAGCTTGCAATGCTCTGTCGACCTATGTAGTTCGCTACATAAACACGACAAGCCCTGTGCCAACCCTGACAAAGCCGACACGCCATGAACACCACTGCACCTCGACCCGGCCCCACGCAACATCAACGCATCGGTCTGCCAGCCGCCCCCGGCAGGGCTGCCGAGGGGCCCAGCGCGCGCTACATCCCGTGCTCACGGGCCTGCTACCAGACCCTGGTCTGGCCACGGGGGGCGGGAGGCACTGCCGGCGGTGGCGGTGGTGGTAGCTGGCAGGGCGAGCCGGTCCAGCCGGCCGGTTCGTTGCACCAACGCCTGCCGCAACTGCCCCAGCCGCCGCACCGGCTGTTGGCCTTGTGCAACGAAGAGGGGCTGCGCAGGCTGGTGGCCTTGCACATGGCGCGCCTGCGCAGCACCCCGCTGTTTGCCCAGGCTGGGCCCTGTTTTGATTGCGTGGCGCAGCGTGTGGCCGATTTTGTGGTCGAGTCTTGCGGCGGGCCGCTGTATTACAGCCAGCGCCACAGTCGGCTGCAAGCCGGCTATGGCCTGCCCTTGTTGCTGGACCCACCGGGCCGCGAGCTGTGGCTGGTGCAGCTTTGGCACGCCATGGACGATGCGGGCCTGGCGCCCGCCCTGCAGGCCGACTATTGGAATTGGGCCGAGCCCCTGTCGGTGCACTTGCTGGCGCCCCAGGCCCGGTACGCAGGCCTCAGCCGCTACCCCTACGACACGGTGCGCAGCTGGTTTCTCAACGCCTCGCCTCGGGGGGGCTGAGCGGCGCGGTTCTTGCGCTGCGCCCTTCAACCCTGGTCTTGATTCCTCTTCGCGCCGCGCCCTGCAGGGGCCCGCTGTGCCGAGGCCTTTGTCAGAAAGCCCGCCTGTGTCGTCTTTGTCGCAAATGTCGTCTTTGTCGCCCGCGCCGGGGCTCACCCGCCTGGGCGTGTTCCTCAACGTGGAAGACCCGCACCACGACCCGGCCGGCGCCTTGCTCGAGCTGGTGCGCACGGCCGTGGCGGCCGAGGCTCAGGGCTACGAATCGGTGTGGCTGGCCGAGCACCACCACAACGGATTTGCGATTGGCAGCGCTCTCACGGTGTTGTTGGGCCACGTCGCGGCGCTGACCACGCGGATTCGCCTGGGCACCGGGGCGGCCCTGTTGCCCCTGAACGACCCGGTGCGCATCGCCGAGCAGGTGGCCACGCTGGATTTGCTGAGCCAGGGCCGCATCGAGTTCGGCGTGGGGCGAGGGGGGCCGTTTCCGGAGCAGTACCGCCAGGTGGGCCTGGCCTCGGCCGATGAGGCACGGGCCCATCTGCATGAGGCGCTGGCGCTGATCCGGCGCTTGTGGGCCCCGGTTCAGGGCGATGGCGACAGCGATGGGGGCGTTGATTTTGCGGGCCGCTTCTACCAGGTCACCAACCTGCGGCTCGAGCCCAAACCGCTGCAGCGCACGGTGCCAGTGTGGCTGGCCAGCCTCAGCCCCGACTCGTGTGCGCTGGCCGCCGCGAACGGCGACGGCCTGATGGCCACGCCTTCGTCCGATCTGGCGCAGGTGGCCCAGGTGGTGCAGGCACAGCGGGCCCGGCAGGGAGGCTTGCGTTTTGCGATCGCGCGCTTCTTTCATTGTGAGCCCGACCATGGCCAGGCCCTGGCGCACGGCCTGGCCGGGGTGCGCGCCTATCCGCTGGAGATGGGCGTGCAGTTTGCGCCGGGCAAGCGCCCGCCCATGTTCGAGCCCGATGCGCCTGACGAGGTGATCCTGGCCAATGCCGTGATCGGTGACCCGGCCCATTGCCTGGCCCAGGTTCAGCGCCTGCAGGCCTTGCTGGGCCCGCATCTGTTGCTGCTCAAGCCCGCCGCGCATGAGCCTGCCCAGGCACGCGCGGCGTTGGGCCTGTTCATGTCGGAAATGCGACAACAAGGCCTGGCCCAGTGATTGCTTTGCCACACCAGCCGATTTTGCAATGCGCCCTCGCGGGCCTTGCCTGCCACCCCATGCCCCTGACCCTTGCTGCCCTTGCTTGCTTGCCACACCTGGCGCCCTGGGCCTGCGCGGCAACCGAAAGAGCGCATGGCTGACTCGACCCTGCTCAGTGGCGACCTGAGGCTGGCTGGGCGCCTTGACGGGCGCTTTTTCGAGTTGCTTGAGGCCCTGCACGCCACCGGCTCGATCAACCGCGCGGCCCGCGCCGCGGGCTACACCTACAAAGGCGCCTGGCTGATTCTGGAGAGTGCGGCCAAGCTGGCGCACGAACCCCTGGTGGAGCGCGTGGTGGGCGGGCGCGGCGGTGGCGGCACCCGGCTCACACCGGCCTCGCTGGGCCTGCTGGCCGCCTGGCGCCATCTGCAAACCCAACAAGCCGCCTTCTTGCGCCAGCAAGAGGCCTGGCTCACCCAGCAACCGGCACTCGCCGGGCTTTTAAGGAGCGTTTCCATGAAGACCACCGCACGCAACCAGTTCGCCGGCAGCATCACGGCCATTGAGAGCGGCCCCGTCACCACCCAGGTCTGTGTGCAGATCGCTGGCGGCCATGAGGTGGTGGCCACCCTGACCAGCAAGGCGGCCGAGCGCCTCAAGCTGGCGCTGGGCAAGGCCGCTATCGTGATGATCAAGTCGTCGGCCCTGGTGCTGGTGACCGACTTTGGCGGCTACGCTCTGTCGGCCCGCAATCAGTTTGCTGGCACCCTGTCGCGGGTAGAGCGCGGCGCCGTGTCCTCGCTGGTGGTGGTGACCCTGCCCGGTGGCATGCACCTGACCGCCAGCGTCACCAACGACGCGGTGGACGCCCTGGCCCTGGAGGTGGGCCAGGCCGCCACCGCGGTGTTCAAGGCCTATTCAGTGATGGTGGCCGTGGCGGAGGATTGAGCACAGGGCAGGGGGCCTGGCCGCAAGCACCGGGTCGGGGTTTGACCAGCCTCGGGGTGCGGGTGCCGGCCCACGGGGTTGCGGCGTTATAAAGGCGTTGTCAGCCCATCCGACAAGGAGCCCCCGTGATCCATGGTTTTCTGCAATTGCTGGCCTTTCAGGCCTTGGGCGAGTTGTGCAGTCGCTTTGCACTGCCCTTCATTCCCGGGCCGGTGCTGGGCCTGGTGCTGCTGCTGGCGTACCTGGGGGTGCGCGGCACGGTGCCTGCCAGCATCGACCTGGTGGGCAGCGGCATCCTGCAACACCTGGGCCTGCTGTTCATCCCGGCCTCGGTGGGCGTGATCATGTACCTGCCCTTGCTGGGGGCCAACGCGCTGGCCCTGGGCCTGGCCCTGGTCTTGAGTGTGTCGGCCACCATCGCGGTGACGGCGCTGGTCCTCAAGTGGGCGGCCCGCCCCAGCCCGGAGGACGAGCATGCGCCCTGATCTGCCCCCCATCCACGAAATCTGGGTGTACCTGGCGGGCAGCCCGCTGTTTGCGCTGCTGCTCACCCTGGGGGCCTATGCCTTGGGGTTGTTCTGCTACGAGCGCAGCCGGCGCAACCCCTTGGCCAATCCGGTGCTGCTGGCCCTGCTGGTGGTGGCCCTGGGCCTGTACCTGGCCGACATGCCCTACGCACGCTACTTCGAGGGGGCCCAGTTTGTTCACTTTCTGCTGGGCACGGCCACGGTGTCGCTGGCGATCCCGATCTACAAAAGCTGGGCGTCCTTGCGTGGGCGCTTCGGGGTGCTGCTGCTGGCGCTGGCCGCTGGCGGAGTGTGTTCGATCGTGGTCGCGGTAGGCGTGCTCACCCTGTTCCATGCCGATGCCACCCTGGTGCGCGCCATGTTCGCCAAATCGGTCACCGCCCCGATTGCGATGGGCATGGCCGAGCGCATCGGGGCCTCGCCCACCTTGACGGCGGTGTTTGCGGTCAGCACCGGCATCCTGGGCGCGGTGCTTGGGCGCTATGTGCTCAATGCCTGCCGTGTCACGGCGTGGTGGCAGCGCGGTTTTGCACTGGGCGTGGCCGCCCATGGCATCGGTACCTCACGGGCCTTCAGCGTGCACCCGGCCGCCGGCACCTACGCCAGCCTGGGCATGGGCCTGCACGGCATTCTTGGCGCCACGCTGATCCCGGTGGTGCTGCGCTGGGTGTCGGGCTGAGGCGTCTCCAGGGGCGCTAGCTGCGCCAGTCTCGGGTCAAGGGTTGCAGGGGCCGCACGAGCCGCAGGAGCAAATGGGGGGCGTGTCGTTTTTCGCCAAGTGCATTGGTCAATCCAGCCATTGGCGGGGGCGGGCCGGGCGCCCTACGCTTGGCGCTCGAACCCTCCGATCGACCTTTCACCTGAGTAGCGACCCCCGTGTACCTGACCCAAGGCCTGCACCGTTCACTGCAGCGACACCCCGACAAGCCCGCTTTGCGCCATGTCGGCGACGGCGATGTTCGAGACCATTCCTTTGCTGAGTTGCTGGGCGACATTGCCCGGCATGCGGCGGCGCTGCAGGCCCGTGGCGTGGGGCCCGGCGACCGCGTGGCCTTGCTCGCCCCCAACCACGACCGCTTGGTGCGGGCGCTGTTCGCTTGCTGGTGGCTGGGCGCCGTGGCCTGCCCCCTGAACGTGCGCTGGACTGCGCCCGAGCTGGCCTATGCCGTCAGTGACAGCGGCGCCAGCCTGTTGGTGGTGGACGAGGCCTTGGCGGGTGGGGTGCGTGATCTGGCCCTGCCCATGATCGATTTTGAGCAACTGGCCCATGAGGCCCAACACGTGCAGGCGCTGCACGACGTGCGCGCGGGCGGCGACACCCTGGCCGCCATTCTTTACACCGGGGGCACCACGGGCCGATCCAAGGGTGTGATGCTCAGCCACGCCAATTTCTGGACGGCCTCGATGACCCGGGGCGCTGAGCTGAACAACGCCCCCGAGTCGGTCTCGCTGCTGGTGGCACCGCTGTTCCATGTGGCCGGGCTGGGGCGCCTGGTGGGCCAGACCCTGGTGGGGGGAACCTGCGTGACCCTGGCGCATTTCAAGCCAGGCGCGGTGCTGGAGGCCGTTGAGCGCCATGGCATCAGCGATGTGATCGTGGTGCCCACCATGCTGCAATCGCTGCTCGATGACCCAGGCTTTGCGCCCGAGCGGGTGCGCAGCCTCAACCGGATTGCCTTTGGCGCCGCCCCCATGCCGCCCGATCTGCTGGAGCGGGCTTTGCAGGCCTGGCCCCATGCTGAGTTCTTTCAGGCCTACGGGCTGACCGAGACCGCGGGTGCGGTCTGCATCAACCTGCCCGACAACCACCGCAACCCGGCGGCCCTGGCCCAGGGGCGTTTGAATTCGGTGGGCCGGGCCGGGCTGGGGGCCGAGATCCAGATCGTGGATGAAGGCGGGCGCGAGCTGCCGGCGGGCCAAGTGGGGCAGATCGTTGTGCGTGGCCCCATGGTCACCCGCGGCTACTGGCGTCTGCCCGAGACCAGTGCAGAGGCCTTGCGCGACGGTTGGCTGCACACGGGTGACGCCGGGCGCATGGATGCGCAGGGCTACCTGTTCATCGTGGACCGCCTCAAAGACATGATCATTTCCGGGGGCGAGAACATCTACTGCGCCGAGGTGGAGAGCGTGCTGCGCACCCACCCGCTGGTGTCGCAGGCGGCCGTCATTGGGCGACCCGACCCGCATTGGGGCGAGGTGGTGCATGCCGTGCTGGTGCTGGTCGAGGGGGCGGGTGTCGAGCAACTGCCGCTGCCCGCTTTGCGCGAGTGGTGCCATGAGCGCCTGGCGGGCTACAAATGCCCGCGCGGCCTGAGCCATGTGCCGGCGCTGCCCTTGTCGGCGGCCGGCAAGGTGCTGAAGACCGTGCTGCGCCAGCAGCTGGCGGCATGAGCGGGCTCCAGGCGGTGGCCGGCACCGACCCGCGGCAGGTCTTCAGCCAGGTGCCCTTCATGGCCTGGCTGCTGATGCGGCGCGAGTTTTCGGAGGGCGGGCGGGCCCGGCTGAGCATCGACGCCCGCGCAGAACTGGGCAATGTCATCGGTGCGGTGCACGGCGGGGTGTTGGTGGCAGTTGGCGCCGTCGCGCTGAGCCGTTTTCCGTTCGACCCCCAAAAGATCAGGAGACATCTATGAACCTCAATTTTCAGCGGCCCAATCGGCGCCATTGGGTGGTGAACCTGCTGGCGGGCCTGTCGGCGCTCGGCTTGGCGGGCACGGCGACGCCGGGGCGGGCCAGCGAGCGCTTTCCGAGCAAGCCCGTCCAACTGGTGCTGCCTTTTCCGCCTGGGGGCTCGTTCGACCCGGTGTTCCGCTCGCTGGCCGAAGCCGCCTCGCGTGAGCTGGGCCAGCCGGTGGTGCTGATGCACCAGCCCGGCGCGGGCGGCGTGGCGGGCACGGCCAATTTGGCGCGCATCGCCGAAGGCGATGGCTACACGATCGCCGTCATGCACAACTCGGTCATCCGCGCCCCGTTGGTGCAACGAGTGAACTGGGATCCGATCAAGGATTTCACCTACATCGGGGGCTTTCTCGGCCTGGTCACCGGGGTGTGCGTGGCGCGCGATGCGCCCTGGAAAACCTTCGACGACCTGATGGCCGACGCCAAGGCCCGGCCGGGCGCGATCAGTTGGGGCAATGTGGGCGCCATCAGCATCAACCGCATCACCGCCGAGCGCATGGCCCGCGGTGCGGGCACCTCGTTCAACATGGTGTCGTTCAAGGGCGGGGCCGAAGCCTTTCAGGCCTTGATCGGGCGCCATCTGGATGTGTACGCCGACCCCGGTTTTGGCCCCCAGGTGCAAGGCGGTCGGGCCCGGCTGCTGGCCGTGTTTCTGGATCAGCGCCACAAAAGCTACCCCGACGTGCCCACCCTCAAAGAGCTGGGCTACCCGGTCTCGATCGATTCACCGGTGGGCCTGGTGGCACCCAAGCGCCTGCCGCCCGAGGTGCTGCAGCGGCTGCACGTTGCCTTCCGCAAGGCCGCCAGCGACCCGGCCTACCTGAAGCAGCTGGACGCCTTCGACATGCTGGCGCAACTGAGCAGCCCGCAGGAATACACCGATTACGCCCGCGCCCAGTACGAGCGCGATCAGAAGATGCTGGCCGAGATCGGCTTCAAACTGGATTGATCCCCATGAGCAACAACCCCTTCGATTTTCAAGGCCGCCACGTGTTTGTGGCCGGCGGTTCGTCCGGCATCAACTTCGGCATTGCCCAGGCCTTTGCCGAGTCCGGTGCCCGCATCAGCCTGATCAGCCGCTCGGCCGACAAGGTCGGCAGCGCCGTGGCGGCCTTGCAGGCCACCGGTGCCGAGGCCTTTGGCCAGGCTGCCGACGTGCGCCAGCCCGAGGCGGTGGCGGCCGCCCTGGCCGCGGCGGCCGGGCGTTTTGGCCCCATCGATGTGCTGGTGTCGGGCGCTGCGGGCAACTTTCTGGCGCGGGTGCTCGACATGTCGCCCAATGCCTTCAAGACTGTGGTCGACATCGACCTGATGGGCAGCTTTCACGTCGCCCGCCTGGCCCACGAACACTTGCGCCAGCCCGGGGCCTGCGTGATCCAGATCTCGGCCAGCCAGGCGTTCACGCCCACGCCCTACCAGGCCCATGTCTGCGCCGCCAAGGCGGGGGTCGACATGCTGACCCAGGTGCTGGCCATGGAGTGGGGGCCGCAGGGCATCCGCGTCAATTCCATCGTGCCGGGGCCGATTGCCGACACTGAGGGTCTCAAGCGCCTGGCCCCCACCGCCGACACCCTGACCCAGATGGCCCAGCGCGTGCCCCTGCGTCGCCTGGGCCAGGTGAGCGACATCGCCCGCATGGCCCAATGGCTGGCCAGCGACTGGGGCAGCTTCATCACCGGGGCCATCATCCCGGTGGACGGGGGGCTGTCCTTGAGCGGCCCGCGCGATTTCTCGGCCGCTGCCGAAGCCACGGCGCGAGGCCCGCGCTGATGGGCGCAGAGGCAGCCAACCAGGCAGACCTGCAGGCCGACGCCGAGTTGGCGCAATGCCTTTTACTGCATCAGGCCCTTCGGCAGGCGGCCCGCAGCCGCCTCGACGATGGGGCCCGCCTGCTGGCGATCACCGACCTGAGCCTGGTGTTCAGCGCCGCCCCCGAGGCGCCGTTGCAGGCCCACGGCCGGGTCACAGGCGGTGGGCGCTCGGTGTGCTTTTGCGAGGCCGAGCTGCGTGACCGCGCGCAGCGCCTGGTCGCGCGGGCCATGGGCACCTTCCGCTATCAGCGATAGCGCCCGGGCATGGCTTGAATGGGGCTGGCGTTCGCCACAATAGGGCCTCTTGCGTCCCAGCTCTCACCACCATGATTCTTCTGACCGGCGGCACCGGCTTCATCTGCAGCCACACCGCGGTGGCCCTGGCCCAGGCCGGGCTGCCCTGTGTGCTGCTCGACAACCTGGCCAACAGCCCGGAGTCCACCCTGCAGGGCCTGGCCCGCATCACGGGCCAGGTCCCCTTGTTTGTTCAGGGCGATGTGCGCGATGCGGCCCTGCTCGACACCTTGTTGGCGCGCTACCCCATCCAGGCCGTGGTGCATGGCGCCAGCCTCAAGGCCGTGGGCGAGGGCTTGGCCCAGCCCGCGCTCTACCATGACAACAACGTGGGCGGCACGGTCACGCTGATCCGGGCCATGGAGCGCGCCGGGGTGCGGCGGCTGGTGTTCTCTTCGTCATCCACGGTCTACGGCAATCCCGCAGCGCAGCAACTGGCCGAGACCGCTCCCCTGGCCCCGTTGAACCCCGAGGCCCGCAGCAAGGTCATGGTCGAGCAGATCCTGCACGACGTGGCCGCCAGCCACCCTGACTGGCGCATGCTCAGCCTGCGCTGCTTCAACCCGGTCGGGGCGCACCCCAGCGGCCAGCTGGGCGAGGCGCCTCGCGGCCAGACGCTGAACCTGCTCACGGTGATGGCCCAGGCCGCCGCCGGCCAGCGCCCACCCTTGAGCATCTTCGGCAACGACTACCCCACGCCCGATGGCACCGGGGTGCGCGACTACATCCACGTGATGGACCTGGCCCTGGGCCACCTGGCCGCCGTGCGGCAGGTGCTGCAACAGGGGCCGCCCACGCAGGAACGTCACCGCATCCTCAACCTGGGCCGTGGCCAGGGCCTCTCGGTGCTGCAACTGCTGCAAGCCTTTGAGCAGCACACCGGCCACCCCGTGCCTCACCAGTGGGCACCGCGGCGTGAGGGCGATGCGGCCTGCTGGATGGCTGATGTGACGGCCGCGCGTCAGCACCTCGGTTGGCAGGCGGAGCTGGGCCTGGCTGACATGTGCATCGATGCCTGGCGGTGGCAGGGCGGGGTTTAACGGCGCAAGTTTGGCGCCCCTTCAATCTGCTCGCCACAACTGAGACTTTCTCTTACCTGCAGCGGTCCATCAAATTTCAAATCGGCATTCAGAATCCATCGGGTTCATGGAATGTGATTTTGGAGGACGTTGGCCATGCGCCCATCGGCACAGACAATCCGCCCTGCGGCCCGCCCCGCAGCGACGTTTCAAAGCCACCTGGGTGAGGTCATCGGGTGCGATGGTCTGCTTTGGCAGGTCCAAACCGCTTCAGGGCCATTGAGCGCTCTTTTGGCCACCCATGTCCCCGGGGTGGCGCCGGGGCAGCAGGTGGTGC
The DNA here is from genome assembly GCF_058791075.1 of Curvibacter sp. EU05-FHT14A10. Classification (NCBI taxonomy): domain Bacteria; kingdom Pseudomonadati; phylum Pseudomonadota; class Betaproteobacteria; order Burkholderiales; family Comamonadaceae; genus Curvibacter; species Curvibacter sp. EU05-FHT14A10. The sequence goes on along the minus strand of NZ_JBYTDE010000002.1, from coordinate 263,256 downwards.
TGCAATGCCCACCCGATGGCTTTCCCGTCTCTGCCTTGATTGTGGCTGCTTACCCACTGGACAAGGGCTCGCGAGCGCCCCTCCTGGATTACCAGGCTGCCAGCAACACCCTGAAGATCTCGGCCACCCGTCTTGAGCTGAACGGCCTTGATGCCGTCTCGTTGCGCTGCGGAGAGGCTTCGATTCACCTGAACTTGAACGGCGAACTCAGTTGCCAGGCCGATCGCATTCTGAGCGCTGCCTTGGGCACGCACCGCATCGAAGGTGCTTCGGTCGAAATCAACTGACGGGCCCGCCATGAATGCAGTCCACCCCCTGCCTGCACCGTTGTCACGGTTTCGCCTGCCGCCGCAGCCCGGACTGCTGGAGCAGATCATGGACAAAGCCATGCGGGCGCGGCAGCGCCGCCGTCGCCTGATGGCCGATCAAGGGGCCACCTTGAACGCGCTGAGGGTCATGGACACCCAGCTTGAACAGTGCATCGTGGCCCTGAGCCTGGATCAGCCAGGCGCTGACCGTCTGCTGCAGGCGCGCATCGACGAAGCCCGTGTCCAAGGCGCACGGGGGCTGCCGGCCTGGGTCTTTTTGCGCTGTGCGCTCGCCATCCAGTGTCGCCACGCCGAACTGCCACAGTGGTTCGACGCTGAGCTGGTCGCCCACCCTGACGAGGTACGAGACGCTCTGTTGTTCTTTCCGGTCCCGTCAAGCTTGCTGCAAGAGCGCAACGATCACATCGTGCCTTTCATGCAGCGGCAACCGTCGAACTGCTTTCCCTTGTTTGTCGAGCTGATCGGTCGACGCACGCTGCACGAGCGTCGGGCCGCATTGCTCCAGGCTCAGCAGGCCAACCCCTTGGCCGCCTCAGTGCATCTCGCATTGCTGCGTCTGGGCATCTTCAACGACGGCAGCGAGGCCTTTGTGCGCCATGCTTTGACCCATGGCTCGGCCCCACTTCAGGTACAGGCACTGCAACTGGTGGGCATGTCGGGCCGACGCAGGCTCTACCGATTGGGCCAAGGGCTGCTGCAATCCCCCCATGCACCCCTGCAAGATCTGGCTTGGGCACTGCATGCGCTGGATCAGCCCCAGCGTGCTGTCGAGACGGCCTTGGCTTGGGGGATTGACCCGGCCGCCGGTGAGCAGGCCAAGGCGGGCGCTGGCCGCGTGCCTGAGCCCATCGGGTGGCGTGTGTTGGCCCTGGGCGGTCATCTGACAGGCCTGATGTGCGCCTGCAAAGGCATCACCGCGCAGGCCGGTCCGGTCACCGAGCTTCAGACGGATCTTCTGTGGCTGACGCTGGGCCAGGTGCCCCCGGCGTTGCGCCAAAAGCCCAACCTGGCCGAGCCCAAGCAGCAGGCCCTGCGCGAGCTCATGCTGCAAGCGCTCCGACGGGCCTTTGTGCCGCTTCAAAACGGTGCCGACACAGCGCCCTGGACGCTGGCGGCCTGGGTCAGCGATCCGGGCCGGGCTGCCGAGCTGCGCCTGCGCGAAGGCAGGCCGCAGGGCTCTCCGAGTCAACCGGCGGCCTTTCCGGCCATTCTGCCCGAGCTGTCTCAGCCCCTGCGGCAATGGCTTTACTTTGAACGCGCCCATGCCACCCAGCAACCGTTTGCTGTCGATGCGAGCGACGTGGCCAGGCACCAGGATGACGCGGCCATGCTGGCCGAGCTCGTCACCGAGTTCAACGCTGGCGGCGCATCCACCGCGCCCCACTGAGAGCGACCCCACCATGGAGCTGCTCAACTACACGCCATTTCTGGCAGACACCGTCGAAACGCTCGATGCACAGGGGCAAGCGGTGCATTTGGTGGTTATCAAAGGCAGTTGGTTGTTTCGGGGCCTGGGCCTGGCCTCACCCGCCCAGGCGGCGCCCTTGCATCGGCTGGCTCAACGCATGCGCCTTGGCGATCTGGTGCGTGAACCCTTGCAACAGCAGGTGCTCGCTGCCGCACACAAGGCGGACGACTGGGTGGATTGGGTCGGCGCCGACTACGTGCTCCCGAAACCCGCACTGGATGTGCTGGTGGCCGGACATTGCCATGCCCCTGATGGCCGGGCCTGCCGCCAGTTTGAGGCAGGTCTCTCGATTGGCGATCAACAATGGTTCATTGATGCTCATGCCCCACGCCGTTGGTGCCCTGCTTCCTTGCTGGGCTGGCGCATCGAGCCTTTGGGCGAGGTGCGCACCGTCCCCATGCATGCAGCATTCTCGCTTGGTGGTCAGCTCAACCCCGAGCGGGGGCCGCAAACAGCCTTGCCCTCCAAAGCCGCGCCAGCATTGCAGGCCCGTCTGAGGCTTTTGCCCTGGCTCGAAGACCCCAGGGCCCCGATCAGAACCCCCCGGGATCGGACCCCACCCGTCGGCTGGAACCAATGGCCCAGTGATGCAACCCACCGGCAACGCCATGCAGGTCATTGCGATGAGGTTTGGCGGCGTTCGCGGGCACCACGGCCACCCCTTGACTTCAACCAGCGCTTTCACAACCTGGCTGCGCCCGAGCTGCAACTGGGGCAGGTCCCCGTACCCGGTACGCGGGTCCGTCTGCAAAACCTGTCCAGTCGGGGTCGCGATGAATTCACTTGGCCCGATCTGGGCTTGTACCTGCAGGCGCAATGGCACAACGGCCATCGCCCTCCACCCGTCCATCTGGTGCCCGACACCTTGCTGCTGGAGCCCACCCAGTCGCGGTACAGCCTCACTTGGCGTGCAGTGGTTCCGCAGGGCGAGGGGCCTGGTGGTGTGAGTCTTTTGGAGCTGGGCGTCACCCGGGCCAGCACCTCTTCCAGCATGAACCGAGCAGCATGATGACCGTGTCTTCCAAGACCCGCCCCCTTTTGGCGTTGCAGAGCTGGGGCATGGTGACCGCGCTCGGCCATTCGACCGCGCAGACCCTCTCTTCCCTGCTAGGGGGCGTGAGCGGCTTTCGGTTCCAGCACCGGCCCGAGTTCAGTGTCGATCCCTTGACCTGCGCCCCCTGCCGTCATGCATTGCGCACCGGCCAGGAGCACGGCGCCCAGCGGCTGCAACCGCTGTTGCAGTCCGCGCTGGCCGAGGCGCTGGAGCGCCTGCCGTTGCCCGCCAGGCCGCCAGAATGGCGCAGCCACCTCCTGTACCTGCTGGTGCTGCCCCACTGGGCCGATACCGGTATGGCACAACAGCTCTTGCGAGCCGCTGAGCAGACCCTGGCCGCGCACCCGATCTGGACCACCCTCGGCCGCAGACAGGGGCGCTATGTGCTGCATGGCAGCAGTGGTGTGGCCCATGCCCTGCAAATGGCCTATGACGCGCTGGATGCCGATCCACTGCTGCAATACATCGTCATCGCCAGCGCCGACTCATGGGCAGAGCCCTCGGTGCTGGGCAAGGCCGCACGTGAGGGCCTGATTCTGAGCCGCGGCTCAAGCCCGGGTACCCAGGGCACCCAGGGCTTTGTGGCTGGCGAAGCCGCTGTTGGCTTGCTTCTGCGCCCCTGCCCCAGCGTTCAACACCTGCCCGCTGGCTGGTTTGCGCTGCACCGGCCTGGTTTGCAGAACAACCCTGTTCCACGCTGGCCCAGCACCCTTCAAGGCGATGGCCAGGCCCTCAACCAGGCGGTCGAGCAAGCGCTGTCGATGGCCGGCCTGAAGGCCGAGCACTTGAGCCATCTGGCCAGCGACTCGGATGGCTCGGGCTGGCGTGTGATGGATGAGCTGCGGCTGCAGCAGCGCGCCCTGGCCGCTTGCACCCAGGCCCCTCATGTTCTGCGCATTGCCGACCCACTGGGGCAGACCGGTACTGCGGCCTTGCCCCTGATGTGGGCCCTGATGGCCGAAAAAGAGGCCCGCCACATCGAGCGGGTGAACGCCGCCCTGACCTGGAGCCTGGGCATGGACAAAAGCACCGCGGCGGTGGTGATGGAGCGCTCGCCCAGGCGTGCGGCGCGGCGCAAGACAGGCACAACACACCATGGCTGAGCTCGCCACCCACCAGCTGCTGCTGATCTCGCAAAGCCAGATCGGCACCGTCCATCAAAGCATGGACCCGGTGCACCTCAAGCCCAAGGGCGAGCCAGGCCTGGCCACCCACCGCAATGACAGCAGCGTGATCGCCAACCCGGCCGCCACCGTCACCCACAACGGCACGGCCCTGGCCCACCAGCACAGCATCCTCGACAACGGCCAGCACGATTTCGTCGTGATGCGCAGCCTGTTCACCCAGGTTCAGCACCATGGCAATCATTTCCTCGAACACGACAAGCAGCTCCACATCGAAGGCCACCACGCGGTGATGCACGGCGTGAAGACCGGCACGGCCACCGTCTGGTCGCTGCTGCCCTCGTCGGCAAGAGTGGCCATCGAGAACGGCCAAAAGGTCATTGCCGGTGTCAGTGCCGAGGGCTTGGCCCGAGCCGGCGCTGCCCAAGCCCAGGCGGTGATGGCGCAGCTGGCCTCGCCAGAGAGCCTGCTCAACCTGGCCGTCACCCTGGGGCTGTTGGCACTCAGTGCCGTGCCTGGCGTGGGTTGGGTGGGCACTGCCGTGCTGGGCGGTGATCGTCTGTTGACGCTGGCCCAAAACCTGGGGCCCAGGCTGGCGGAGCTCACGGACCTGGTGGCCGCCTGGAGCGAACCCATGACCCCCGCCCAGTTGGCCGAGGCCACAGCCCAACTGGAGCAATGGATGGCTGGCGCCGGCACCGCCCTGCTGTTGAGCGCCATGGGCAGGGCCGGCGCCAAACTGGCCCCCAAGGTCAGTGCCCTGGGTAACTCGGTCAAAGAGGTGGTGGTGCGCAAGGTGGGCGGGGGGCGCAAAAGCCATTGCGCCTGCGCCACGGGCGGCCCCGTCATCATCGCGACCGGCGAGAAGACACTCACCGAGCTGGATTTTGAACTCAGCCACACGGTGCCCATCGTCTGGCAACGGTATTACCGTTCCGGCCTGTCCCGTGATGGCTGGTTTGGGCAGGGCTGGGTGCTGCCGATGTCGGTCGAACTGCTGATCGGCGCGCAAGGCTTGCAATACCTGGACGAACGAGCGCGCACCGTGGCCTTGCCCTGGCTGGAGGTGGGCCACACCCATTGGGACGCGTATGAGCAGTTCACCCTGCAACGGTCCGATGCCCAGACCTGGGTGGTGAACCACAAGAGCGGCCTGGCCTTTCATTTTGTCCGTCGCCATGCGACGCAATGGCGCTTGCCCCTGCGGGGCATGGTGAACCGCGATGGTCAGGGGTTTGAACTGTTCTACCGTGCAGCCCCCCAAGACCTTGCCGCAGTCCACAGGCCTTACCAACTGCGCGACACGCAAGGCGCGGTGCTGCATTTGAGCTGGACGGCCGATGCCCACTTGCAAGAGGTCAGTCTTCAGGCCCGCCCAGGCGACAAGCCCCAGCTTCTGGTGCGCTACCGCTACCAAGACCGCCAACTGGTGGAGGCCATCGACGCCGCGGGCCACAGCCGCCGTTACCGCTGGCAAAACCAGGTGCTGACCGGCTACACCACGCTCGAAGGCGGCACTTTTGAAGCCAGCTACGACCACTACCACCCCGGTGGCAAGGTGCTGCGATCCTGGGCCCAGGACGGCAGCCTGGATGACCGATTCAACTACCAGCCCCTGCTCAGGCGCACTACCGTCACCGATGTCCTGGGCCGGGCCACCGTCTATGAATACGATGCCCGAGAAGACATCATCGCCAGCACCGATGCCGCCGGCCACCGCACGCTGACCCCCACCGACGCCAATGGCAACCCGCGCAGCGTGCAAGATGCCTTGGGCCGCAGCACCAGCTACCAGCACGACGCCCGCGGCAACCTGGTCCGTCTCATCGATGCGGCGGGCCACACCACCCGCATCGACTACAACGCGCTGGACCTGCCCGAGCGCCTGACCGATGCCGCCGGCGGTCAATGGCTGCGTCGCTACGATGAACGGGGCCACTTGATCGAGCAGGTCGATCCCCTGCAGCAAAGTACCCGCTACGCCTACAACGAACGGGGCCTGCCCGTGCAGATCACCGATGCCCGAGGGGGGCGCCAAACCTTGCAGTGGGGCGCGCGCGGTCAACTGACGCAGTTTGTCGACTGCTCCGGGCAGAGCACCGATTTTCGGCACGATGAACTGGGCCGCCTGGTAGAGCGCCGTGACAGCCTGGGCCAAAGCACCCGCTATGCCTACGACGTGCTCAACCGGCTCACCCAGGCCATCGACCCTGATGGGGGCGTGCACCACTACCGCTATGGGGCCGCCGGACAACTGCTCGGCTACACCAACCCGTTGGGCGCGCAAACCCACTATGCCTACAACCGCAGGGGCCAACTGCTCAGGCGCACCGACGCCTTGGGCCACACCCTGCACTACCTCTATGACCGCGCGTCGCGCCTGCAGGCCTTGCAAAACGAGAACGGTGCCCACCACCAGTTTCGCTACGACCTGCTTGACCGTGTCACCGACGAAATCGGCTTTGATGGGCGCCATCAGCGCTACGTCTACAACGCCGCAGGCGAGCTCAGCCACCTGATCGAAACGGGCGGCACCGAGCTCGGCCCTGGCAAGGTCACCCACTTCGAACGCGACGCCCTGGGCAGACTCACCGCCAAGCGCCACGAGGGCGAGCCCGACCATGAAGAGCCCGGCCCCGAAAAGCCCGGCCCAGCGCCGCCCCAGCACACCGACGCTCCGTTCGCCTCTGCCAGCAGCCGCTTCCGATACGACCCCCTGGGCCGCCTCATCGGTGCCAGCAATGCCGCCGCCCAGATCACCCTGGCCTACGACCCCCTGGGCCAGTTGCTCAGCGAAACCCAGGTCCTGTACGGCCTCCAGCCTCAACCCCTGAAGCGCCGCCTCAGCCACCGCTACGACCCCCTGGGCAACCGCGTGCGCACCGAACTGCCCGATGGCCGAGCCCTGAACCGGCTGTACTACGGCTCGGGCCACCTGCACCAGATCAACCTTGAAACCCCCGCCTCAGAGCCCGGCCAGCCCGCCCGCTTTGAAGTCATCACCGATCTGGAGCGCGACGCCCTGCACCGCGAGGTGCAACGCAGCCAGGGCGCCCTGAGCAGCCGCTACGATCACGACCCCCTGGGCCGCCTCACACGCCACCATGCCAGTCTGGGCCCGCACGCGGCGCGCCCGGTCCTGGAGCGACGCTACACCTACGATGCCGCAGGCCAGTTGCAGCAACGCCAAGACAGCCGGCGCGGCGGCCAGCACTTTGAGTACGACCCCACCGGCCGCATCCTGGCGGCCCTGCCCACGGCCACCAACACCGCGTTTGCGCCTGAGCGCTTTGTGTTCGATCCCGCCAGCAACATCCTCAGCCCCGGCTCGCCCGATGGGGCCATCCAGACCCTGCCCGACAACCGACTGCGCACCTACCAAGACCTGAGTTTTGAGTACGACCCCCACGGCAACCTGATCCGCCGCACCCAGGCCCACCCAAGCCTGGAGCAACACAGCGACACCCAACTGAGCTGGGACGCCGCCCACCAACTGAGTCGTGCCCAGGTCAGCCGCCACGGTGTCACCCAAACCACCCACTACCGCTACGATGCCCTGGGCCGACGCATTAGCAAGACAGACGCCTTTGGCAGCACCCACTACCTGTGGGACGGCCACCTGCTGCTGCAAAGCCAGCGCGCCAGCCAACCCACCGCGCTGTTCATCCACGAGCCCAACAGCTTTGTGCCCCTGGCAACCGTGCAGCACGGGCAGACCTTCTGGTACCAGTGCGACCAGATCGGCGCGCCGCTGGAACTCACCGACGTCCAGGGGCGTGTGGCCTGGGCGGCGGATTACAAGGTGTGGGGAGAGGCCAAAGTCTGGCAGGGCTTGAGGACAGGGACGGATGACTTGGCCACGGGCTGGTCCCTGGCCCAGGCCCAGGCCCAGGCCCAGGCCCAGGCCCAGGCCCAGGGCAGAGGCCCGACGCCGCCCTTGGAGCAACCGTTTCGGTTTCAGGGGCAGCAGTTTGATGAGGAGACGGGGCTGCACTACAACCGGTTTCGGTACTACGATCCGATGGTTGGGAGGTTTGTTTCTCAGGATCCGATTGGGTTGGAGGGTGGTTTTAATATTTATCAATACAGCCCGAGTCCAAATTTATGGATGGATCCATTTGGTCTGACCGGAGCTGCGGGGAAGATTGTTGGTTTGAATATTCCAGATGGCATCGAGACTGGCCTTAGTAAAATGGAGGGAGGTACTGGAGTAACCAACTCTGCTGTTAAGCAGGCATACGATAATGTCCCTAAATCAGCGAGAAGTGATTATCATGGGGATTGTGCCGAGGCTGACATGTTGAGCAAGGCAGCAAATAAGAATGGTATTACATCTTTGGCTGGCCTTAAAAATATGACCGCCGGTGCAACTATGACGGTCTGGCGCAATGATAGGAAAATGAAACCCATGACCGCCTGCTCATCATGTGCTCACGTGAAGAAACAATTGGAAATTGGTGACGATTGCGAAATTTGATTTTAATTGTATTTAATTATGAAAAATTCAGAAGACTTTCAATCGCAAAATATATCTTGCAGAATTCAGTATGATTTGTTTGTGAGCAGCTTTGATATCGCAAAGATGTCGTATTTTGAAATGATGGGAGTCCTTCGGGACTATATTGTGGAAGAGGTGCTTGAGCCGAATAGTGTTAGAGAAAATGACTTTTCGACTAGGGCGTTGAGTATTGTTGATTTTTATGTTGGTAAGGTGTCTGATTATTTGAGGGGGAATATTTCGGATGAGGAGATGAATATTTATTGTGATGAAAATTTTAAAAATAGAGAATGCAATGATATCTCCATCCAAGATTTTAATCTTTTAAAGATGGTTCATTACATACTTTTTAATAAAGGGAGGTCGTCTGTCGAGAGAGATGGTGCTGACTTTTTGATGGGATTTGTATTTTATGATGTGGGTCGGTTTGGTTTGGGCGCTTGTGAGAAATTTAGAGCTTATATTCAATCGCATTCGCTAATGCAAAAGTTTAAAATTTAAAATTGTTTTTTGGGTGATGTTTTTATTGGTAATATTTTCTGGTTGTTGTGAATTTTCTTTTGCCATTAATAATAATCAAAGGATAGTCTGCAAAACCCGATCCAACCACTTGGACGAACTTAAACATTGCACAAGATAGCGGCTATGAATCACATCGCGTTCGGCCTTGACCCGCTGTCCAAGACGGCCTGCAAAGAAATCCTTCTAAGTTGAAGGAATCGGGTGGTGTCATGCTCAGTACTTGTGACGCTGATCTCACCGTACGGGCGTTGCGCGCGCAAGACGCCGAGCCGACGCCTGCAGTCTGCAGTCTGCAGTCTGCAGTCTGCAGTGGAGACCATCCGTAAGCGTCCTGGCAAGTCATCTACTCAACCCTGCGCCGCCGCCTGAGGATCCAACCCACCAATCACTCCCCTTGGTGTGCACATGGACTCCTCAGCAATCAATCTCCCTTCGCCCGGCCGGCGCCGCGGCCGCTACAGCGTAAGCGGCCAGTCCTCCCATCTTGCCCCCCATTTCCGAGGTCCCGAAGATGCCCATTTCACTTCTAAATGGACATTCTCATGGGGGCAATCAAAGGTGCCCCCCGCGTCAGACTTGTTGTCTACAGGGACTTCCCACGTTGTTCAACATGAATTTCTTGAGCCTTGCTCCAGTTGCAAGACGCGTCGATCGAATTGCTTGAAACAAGGAACAGACTGCACATCTACAGTCGGGCTTGTTGCACAAAGTGCGGCCCCAGATACGAACCGCTCAGCAGGGCTCCATTCGCCTCGCGTGATGCACATGGTGCTCACTGACAACAATTCGAGCTTGCCTGCTGCCGGTCTGACCTGTTCAATGCATCTTCGATTTCACGTCTGACAAGGAAATAACCTACTTCGCTTACGGCGCTGTCCAGCCTGGCTACGCTGCCAATGGCATTGCTAGTGCAGGAGGGACGCTGACGTGGTGGGCGTCATAGCGTTTGTTGCCAGTCATGATGGCCCACAGAATCCGCGCGTTCTTGTTGGCGAGTGCTACAACGGCCTTCTGCCAACCACAGCGCTCGCGTAGTCGCTGCGCCCACTGCCCCCCGCGTCAGAATAGTTGTCGCATCCTTAAAACAGAAGAAACTAGGGGGTGTGGACATGAATACCCTATGGCGAGGGCTCTGGATAGATGACTTGGCCGGTTGCTTACTGTCGAGGCGCTGTTCAGAACGGCCAAATACCGCCCTGAATACCCCAAGAGCGGGTTTGCGGACCTGAATAACGCAAGGGCCTGGGCTGCGAACTTCGTGCATTGGTACAACTTGGAACACCGCCACAGCGGGATTCGATACATGACACCAGCGCAGCGACACAGTGGGCAGGACGTGGAGATATTGAAACGCCGCGATGAGTTGTACCGGCAGGCCCGCCAATGCCATCCGGTCAGGTGGGCCAGACACACCCGAAACTGGGATCACATCGCGGTGGTCAAGCTCAACCCGGAGCGGGATTCGGAGCCCATCGAAACGCCGACATCAGCACTGGATAAAGCGCCTCGGCGCGCATGAATTGGGCGACAACTTTCTTGACACGTACCGCCGGCCGATGGCTACATTGCGGCGATCGCCGCGGCCAATGGTTTCGCTATTACTAAATAAATGAATTTCCATCAAATAATCGCGAGAAGACGTTCTTTTAAATGCTGTATTCGTACAGGCTATTAATAATTTCAATGGGCGAATTTTCGAATTTTATCATGTTTTTTGATCAGCATATCATCCAGTAGATTGAAGATATTGATGAAGTCTTTAGCCCAATCATAAATCCCATTGGCTGAATTCGTTGCCTTTGTCGATCGATTAACTAGCCAGTCACATATGTTTGATTTTTGGTGTCCGGGCATGTTCAGGCTGATAACTTTACTGGAAGCATCGTGCACGATGGTCAACCACTTTGGTTGCTCTTTGGAAAGCTCTTCGAGCCACTGGATTGGAAACAGTGACTCTATTGGTAAACGGTTTGGAAGTATTATATATTCTTGATTTGAATTGAATGAGACTTCTTTATTGGAAAAATAGTGACCAAGATCTCCTGTCGCGCGAACGCCAGCATCATCCCCATCGAAGACAGCAACGATTGAGCGCTCCTTAGCCATGAAGCTATATGTAGATTTTAAAAAATCTTTAAGGCTGCTTACTCCAGAGAAGTCCATGATGGAGGCTTGTCTTAAAGCCTTAAATTGATTTACCTTGCCTTTTGGTTTGACGATGCTAAGAACGTGTTGGATTAATGCCTTGTCGGTCTTCCCTTCAACAAATATATTATATTCCGTAAGGTTGTAATAATCGCTAAATCGAATGCCTAGTGCATTTCTTATGGATTGAGTTGCCTCGGAATAACCCTTTAAGCTTTGGAGTGATGTTTCCTGCCTGTCGCCAATGGATGATTGCAAGACCTTTTCGTGATTGTTTGGAATGAAACCCATTGCGTGGGTAGTTGTAAATACGTCGCTTGATTTTGATAGATTTTCAATGATATTTCTGCAGGCACCTGCCAATCCGGGGTGTAGATAGGATTCGGGCTCTTCGATAAGCCAAACTACATCTTTTCCTTCATTGTTCTCTTTTAGGGTGATCCATTCGAGGCAGGCTAGAATTGTCGCTGCTTGTACGCCACTTCCTTTTTGATGAAAAGGTGTCCTTTCACCATCGTCAATGAAAAAATCGAATTTAGAAAGAGCGCTTGAGAATAGATTGTCAGGTAACCCGAACATACAATTCATCTCCAAAAGGCCTGCTTCATGCATGTTTTTGGAAATTTTTTTTGAAACGACAAGTAGGGCCTCATCTACACTGCGCTGCTGTTCTTGAAGTAAGTCCCCAATGTGTCGCTTCAGATGGGGGAGCAAGAATTCATTAAATAATGATGCCGAGCTTTTTTCCGAAGGAATGTAATTACATACAAATCGATTTAAAAAATAGGCAATAAGCTCTTCATGCAACTTTCTGTATTCTTCCCGCTTATCGCTTTGAACTTTGTCGTTGGTAAAAAAGCGGTAATTTGCTCTTCCTGTAGAGGGGAAGCTAAGGTATAAATTTATTAAACCTGCTTCAATTTCCTTCTCTTCCTCCAGAAGTTCAATTACTTCTTTGTATTTTGAAATGAAGTCTGCATCTTTTTCGGGGGTTGTTTGAAATGATATGACTATGCTTGTCTGTTCTCCGGATAGGCCAAATGGAAGATCGCTTGAGATTGAGTACGGACTTCCTTTCATCCCATCGAAAAACATATTTATTGCTTTGAGGAAATTTGTTTTTCCAGAGTTGTTGGGTCCAATTATTGCCAACTCACCATTAAAGTCTATGGAGATTTCTGATTTTATACTCCGATAATTTTTTATTTTAATTTTCTTGATTTTCATGGTTCTAAATTTTAATTTTAATGTAACAATTATATTGTTTTGCAGCAGGATTTTTTTGCCTGAATATCGCTATGAAGGCCAGCCAGCAAATTATAAGTGGTATGGAGTCGATCGATGCTTGTGAAGGCCTAATCTGGGGGCGTGGCCTGACTTTCAAGCTGGATGCGAATACATTCGGGCAATTTTGTCTGTGAGATGTCCATATATACTCTTGGACTTGAGGAGGGATTAAGGGTGTGCATGGCCCTTAACCTTTGGATTGATGGCTCTGATCGATATTGTATGCCGGCATGATTAATATGAGGAAATTTTATATTCTAAAACCTCAAAGTACTGTGCTGCGTTCGCCACCACAGAAGTATGAGTACAAGAGCACAATTAGCCCTTTCCAAAGATCTGACATTCCATCTGCGCATTGCGTAGTAATGGGTAATTTTCTGGATTTATCGACCGACCGCGCAAGGATTTTATCTGAAACAGGAGGTAGCTTATATTTAGTGCAGCTTTTTTTATCTTTGCAGTGTGATTCATTTCGGCATATGTTGCCACCGAGCAGTGCTGTCCAGAACGTCGATTCAGCATTTTTTTGATCAACTTCGAAGCACTTTACGCCAGTTTTCATTGGTAATAAGGTCCAGAATGGTGACGTGGCAAGGACGGCGGCTTGACGATCGAAGCGATAGACCTGAATTGGATCTAGCTCTTCGGTTATCGAACGTATCGCAGCTCGAGGAATGCAGTTTTCAATTGTTCGAACGCCTAATATGTGATGCTCTAGCAATGCAGAATTTGGGAGAGCGTTTGCGGCTGTTTTAAGCGCCGTTGCTGTCGCACCAAGACTTCCGCCGGGATAGCGGACGTCACTGTCTGCAATTGCAAGGCCAATCTGTTCGCCTGTGCTTTTGATATAGGCATAGAGACTTCCAATTGTGTTACCTCCTCCTTGTTCGATTTTGCATCTTAAGCGCACGACTTTTAGCCAGGAGACTTCAGAAATAATATCTGAGTTGACGACGGACTCAGCAATCTTCATGAAGCACAACCCATCATTGAGGTTCTCTACAATCAGTGCCGGCGCAGCAAGCAGGGAACTGTACTGGTCGATAAGGCTTGCTTGAATCACTAACTCAGTACGTTTTCCATTTTGAATTCTATGGGGCAATCCGGTTCCTGGCTTGACTACCACTCGCAATGCACGTTCAACAAAATCACGTATCTCTCCAAGCTGGGGTAGGCGATTCTCCGCGCGTGTCAATACTGCGGCGGTCCGAGCCCCAAGTTGAGGGTGAAATTTTTTTAGACGCTGATATACTTCTCTATCTGCCAAGAGTATATGAGTACCCTCAATAATAGATTGAGCACAAATATTTATTGCTGAAAGAACGGTATTTGAGTTTCCGGAATTTTTTTCAAGTTCAGTCGCTAAAGACTCATCCAATATGACTAGCATCAGACGTTTGCCTCGAAAAATCCGTACGGCCAGTTAGTAATAAACCCTTCGTCGTCATAGCCTGTGACTTGCACATCCGTTGGGATTGCAAACGACGGCTTGTCGAATAGGACCACAGCTACATCGTCACGCCCGATAGAATCTTCGCGCTCGACAGCATCTTCATATTTGATAGTGTCTTCACGTCCAGTAGCATCATCGCGTCGAGTTCTATGCTCACTCACGCGACGGCCCAGGCGATTAATAATTTGCTCACTATGAGTTTCAATCACTAGGCGTACTTCAACGCCATTCGATCGTGCAGCTTTCACCACTTGAATGAATAGGTCAGCGAGGACTGCCTGCAAGCGCGGATGAAGATGCAGTTCTGGTTGCTCGATCGAAAAAATTATTGGAGGAGCCGCCAACAGGCGTGAAGCGCTCCGTTGAGTCATTGCAGTCCAGATCTGAATGAGGATCGGGATGATCTGTGAGAAACCAAACCCAGTGTCTGCAAGGTTGATTGGGGTTGAGCCCGGTGCATCAGCTGCATCGCGAATGACCATCGAGATGTGACCGGAGGATGCCACCGTGTCAACGGCATAGCCAAAGTGCTTTCCCATCCAAGTAGTAAATCTTTGCTTCTCCATTGATGACAGATTGTGAAGAAACATTGCAACGTTTTGACCCTGTGGATCAATCTCCCCCAATGCGAGACCCTGTCTGCGATAGTAGCGCTCAGCCGATGCACGAATTGGCGTAATGTAGCGGACTCTTGCGCAATGGCTACCAAAGACTTCGCCGGCAACCTGAAAAAGCTCTAGCAGACGTGAGCCGACGATCCAATCCCTGAGTTTCATGAAGTCGGGTGTGCGTTCATGCCAAACTGCCGTAGTACGTCCCCATATGGAGTCAGCTGCTCCGGGATTCTTTACTTGCTCTAACAAATTCTCAAGCGATGAGTAGGTGATACTGCGCGTCAATAATGCGACTCTATCTTCCTGAGATTTCCCGTGGGTGTGTGCTCGAACGTAGTTAGCAATGAGCTTAGTGAATGGGTCCGTTTTAGCGGTATCGTCTCGAAAAATTAGATTCGGGAAGCAGGCTGACCAGTTTGGTGCATAGAGCTTCCCTTGAACGATGTCTGTGAAGTCTCGACCGTTGATTATTAGCCTAACAACTGACACATCGCTGATGTGAACGTTGATCCGAACGTTCATGAATGAAAGTCCGAACTCCAATTGTCGCTTCTCTCCTTGAGAGCCCTGATAGCGAACAGTGGCTGTGACGGGAATTACGTCAACCCCTTGCGGTGTTCGAAGTTCAAAGTATCTCCGGCGCCGGTTGATCAGGGATCCTTTGTCAACATCAAAGGTGACATCAAACCCAGGGCCTCCGCTGCTGCCAATTCTCGACGTGGCTTCTTCTGCGCTTCCAAAGTCAACAAAGCGACCAAACCAAAGTAACGGCTCTCTGGCAAGCACTTCAGATGATTGACGAAGCAATGGAAAAAAGCGTGCAAAAGTACTCTTTCCCGAGCTGTTTTGGCCAACAAGGACTGTGATAGGGGCAATTCGAACTTCGTGGCAATCAACGAGGCTGCGGATGTTTACAAGTCTGATGCTCTTCATGTGGATTCCAGAACGTGGCGATCAGATTGATCGTAATCATGCTACTGTACAGGCATCAAGATGCTACGGATAAAAAATAGATGCTATTTGATATCACATGTCTTGCTCATAGCTTGCTGAGGCCTCTGCCAGCGCGCCAGAATAGTTGATGGCTTCTGAACCAGTGATTTCCTGCTCAGGTGTTATCGTTGAAGCGAAACACAGATGAGCACACTGATGGAAGACGACATCAAGCGTTGACGGCAAAGAGAAAGACGGCCCTGATCCTCGGCATCAATCATGGCGGACCAGGATCTTCGAGTCCAGCCTGGCCTACGGTCTCAATCCATCTTAGGTTGAACAGTGGGTCGATGAAGGCAAGCGCGACATTGAGAACCCCCTGCGTAGTAAGTCGCTGGCGATCAAAGAGCAGTACTAACGCCAGTTTGGTGATTTGCAGAAGGCCTACGGCGAAGCGATGTTGGAGCTGCGTGCTCGAAAACAAGCGGCAGCGCAGTTTCACTAAAAAATGCGGGCCTCCCTGCTAGGGACAGTCTTATATGGGCGCCTCCCGGATTGCACGAGCTCGTGTGTGTGACGATTCAGGAGGCAGGGCTGCAGTCTTATATCCGGCCTGTTGTGCAAGCTGGCAAGCCTGTTGGCCCTGATGGTTTTCGCTGACGAGGTTCCCATCTGCAAACCGAGCTCTTTGCTCTTGTTCCCTATCGGAGTGTCCCCGTACCGGTCCGACCGTCTGTCCCATCACACGCGTGGTCGCTTGCTCTCCTTCAAACTTTTTGGCTCGCTTTCTCCGTCCTTATGGTCATCAGTGCGCGGCCTGCCACGCTTCGGGGCGCCAGGCCTGCCCACCCGCCAGCACCGCCCAGATCGTTCGCGCTAACTTGTTCGCCACCGCGGCGACAGCCACGCTGTACGGTCGGCCACAATGCCCCCCTCACTGTTCCTGTGCCTTTTTCAAGTGCACCCAGCACCATCCTGCAGCGCAAGCTGGCTCTCCGGTCCGAACCCTGTGCACCCTCCTGGTGAAAATTGTGTGCAATCTATAAAAAATATTGTGTACAAAGTTGGCACGGACTGTGCTCAGTCTTGGGCATGGACGCATCAAAGACCTCTTCCGGCCCGTTGGCCTCGCGGGCTGCCGGCATTGAACTGATTGCACTGAGCAAGCGCTACGAGGGGGGCAGTGTGGCGGTGAACGCCATCGATCTGCGCATTGCCGAGGGCAGCTACTGCTGCCTGCTGGGCCCTTCGGGCTGTGGCAAGAGCACCACCTTGCGCATGATTGCGGGGCATGAGTCGGTCAGCAGCGGCGACATCCTGATGGGCTCGCGCAACATCACCGACCTGCCAGCCGCGGCCCGGGGCACGGCCATGATGTTTCAGAGTTTTGCGCTGTTTCCGCACCTGACGGCGCTCGACAACGTGGCCTTCAGCCTGAAGATGAAGGGCGTGCCCCAGGCCGAGCGCCGGCAGCAGGCCCAGGCCCTGCTGGAGCGGGTGGCCATGGGCCACCTGGCGCAGCGCTTGCCGGCCGAGCTGTCGGGTGGCCAGCAACAGCGCGTGGCGCTGGCGCGGGCGCTGATGAATCACCCCAAGGTCTTGCTGCTGGACGAGCCGCTGTCGGCGCTTGATCCGTTCTTGCGCATCCAGATGCGGGCCGAGCTGCGGCGCTGGCAGCAGGAGCTGGGCCTGACCTTCGTCCATGTCACCCACTCGCAGGAAGAGGCCATGGCCCTGGCCGACACCATGGTGGTGATGAATCACGGCGTGATCGAGCAGGTGGGCTCGCCACACCAGATCTACAACCGCCCGGTCAACGAGTTTGTGGCCCGTTTCATGGGCGGGCACAACGTGCTGCGCCTGCCGCAGGGCCTGACCGCCGTGCGCAACGACCACTTGCAGCTGGGCACCCCGGCCGAGGCCTGCCCCAGCCTGGGCGGCACGGTGACCGATGTCGAGTACCAGGGCAGCCATGTGCTGCTGGGCGTCGAGGCCATCGACCAGCAAGGCCCCACGGGCGTCACCGTGATGGTGCCCGAGGCCCGCTTTGCCGAGCAGCCGGTGCAACTGGGCCAGGCGGTGAGCCTGTGGTGGCAGCCCCAGCAGGCCCACGCCCTGGCAGCGTGATGTGTCCCAAGCGATTTCTTGTCTTTCCCCGCGTGACGTCCTTCTCTTCAACTTCCTTTCACTTCTGGAGCTTTGACCATGTCTGATTCCCAGTCCTCTTTCACGACCGATGTGTCCCAGACCGCTGTGCAGCGCCGCGCTTTGCTCAAGGGCACGGCGGGCATCCTGGCCGCGGGCGTGTTCCCGGCCGTGCATGCGCAGGAGAAACCCGTGCTGCGCTACCTGGGCACGGCGGTCAACCAGGACAAGGCCATTGCCGAGAAGTTCAAGGCCGACACCGGCATCACCCTGCAGTACGTGGCGGTGACCACCGATGACGTGACCAAGCGCGCCGTGACTGCGCCCAACAGCTTCGACCTGATCGACACCGAGTACTTCTCGCTCAAGAAGATCGTGCCGACCGGCAACCTCAAGGGCATCAGCACCAAGCGCGTGAAGAACGCTGACAAGATCACTTCGCTGTTCACCAGCGGCACCGTGGCCGGCAAGCTGGTGGGTGAGCAGGGCACGGCGCCCAAGAAGGTGATCTTCCTGGAGGGCGAGAAGAGCAAAGCCTTTGCCAAGGCCCCCACCGAGTGGATGTCGCTGATCCCCACCACCTACAACGCCGACACCCTGGGCATCCGCCCCGACCTGATCAAGCGCCCGATCAGCTCTTGGGCCGAACTGCTGAACCCCGAGTTCAAGGGCAAGGCCGCGATCCTGAACATCCCCTCGATCGGCATCATGGACGCCGCCATGGTGGTCGAGGCCAAGGGCATCCACAAGTACGCCGACAAGGGCAACATGAGCAAGGCCGAGATCGACCTCACGATCAAGACCCTGATCGAGGCCAAGAAGGCGGGGCAGTTCCGCGCCCTCTGGAAAGACTTCAACGAGTCGGTCAACCTGATGGCCTCGGGTGAGGTGGTGATCCAGTCGATGTGGTCGCCCGCCGTGACCGCCGTGCGCGGCAAGGGCATCGACTGCGTGTTCCAGCCGCTCAAGGAGGGCTACCGTGCCTGGGCCTCGGGCTTTGGCCTGCCGGCCACGCTGTCGGGGGCCAAGCTGGATGCGGCCTACGAGTTCATCAACTGGTTCCTCGACGGCTGGGCCGGTGCCTACCTGAACCGCCAGGGCTACTACAGCGCCGTGCTCGACACCGCCAAGGCCAAGATGGAGGCCTACGAATGGGCCTACTGGATGGAGGGCAAGGCTGCCACCCAGGACATCAAGAACCCCCACGGCGAGGTGATTGCCAAGGCCGGCAGCGTGCGCGATGGCGGCAGCTACGAGCAGCGCATGGGCGGCATCGCCTGCTGGAACGCGGTCATGGACGAGAACGAGTACATGGTGCGCAAGTGGAACGAGTTTGTCGCGGCCTGACCCCATGAGCACGGTCGCTGCCCCCACCCAGGCGCCGGCCGGCGCCGCGGCGCGCGGGCTGCCTGCCTGGTGGCAGGCGGCCCCTTTCAGTGCGGTGTTCGCACTGTTCTTCGTACTGCCCCTGTTGCTGGTGCTGATGGTCAGCTTCTGGCACTTCAACGAGTACGAGCTGATCCCTGGGTTCACCTGGCACAACTATGCCGCCATCTTCGAGGGCTGCAGCCAGCGCACCGAGCAAGGCGATCTGTGCGTGACCCTGAGCACCTACCTGTCCACGCTCAAGTTTTGCGCTCTGGTGTGGGGCATCACCTTGGTGCTGGGTTTTGCGGTGGCTTACTTTCTGGCCTTCCACGTGCCGTCGGCGGGCCTGCAGACCGGTCTGTTCGTGCTGTGTACCGTGCCGTTCTGGACCTCGAACGTGATCCGCATGATCTCCTGGGTGCCCCTGTTGGGCCGCAACGGCCTGGTCAACCAGACCCTGCAGGGCCTGGGCCTGATCCAGACGCCCATCGATGGCCTGCTGTATTCGGATTTCTCGGTGGTGCTGGCCTTTGTGCACCTGTACACCCTGTTCATGATCGTGCCCATCTTCAACAGCATGATGCGCATCGACCGCAGCCTGCTGGAGGCTGCCAGCGATGCAGGGGCCTCGGCCTGGCAGACGCTGTGGCATGTGATCGTGCCGCTGTCGCGCACCGGGGTGCTGATTGGCTCAATCTTCGTGATCACCATCGTCATGGGCGATTTCGTCACCATCGGCGTGATGGGCGGGCAGCAAATCGCCTCGGTGGGCAAGATCATCCAGGTGCAGACCTCGTACCTGCAGTTTCCGCTGGCGGCGGCCAATGCCGTGATTTTGCTGGCGGTGGTGTTGATGATCATCTGGGGCCTGACCCGGTGGGTCGACATCCGCCGTGAGTTGTGAGGAGGTGAGCATGTCCAGTTCCATGACCCGTCGACGCGCCCCCGGCTTCTGGCCGCTGGCCCTGGTCTTTGCCTTGTTCGTGGCCTTTCTGTACGGCCCCATGCTCACCATCGTGGTGCTGAGCTTCCAGGGGCCCGAGGGCGGGCTGACCTTTCCGTTGCGCGGGGTGTCGCTGCACTGGTTTGCCCAACTGGCCCAGGGCCTGGGCACGGTGGACATCGGTGCCGCCTTTTTGCGCTCGCTCGGCCTGGGGGCCATGGTGATGCTGCTGACCGTGGTCCTGTCGGTGCTGGCGGGGCTGGCTTTTCGCAAGCGGCTGCGTGGCGGGCAGGTGCTGTTCTTCGTGACGGTGGCCAGCCTGATCATGCCCTCCATCGTGGTGTCGCTGGGCATCGGGCTGCAGTTTCGCCTGCTCGACGACGGGCTCAAGGCTTTGCTGGCCTGGGGCGGGGCAGATTCGCTGCTCGAAGGCTACGGCAGTTCACTCGGGCTGATGACCTCGGCGCTCGGTGCTCACCTGACCTGGACGCTGCCCTTCGGGCTGCTGATCATGTTCGCGGTGTTCAACCGTTTCAACCCGGCCTATGAAGAGGCGGCCCGCGATCTGGGGGCCACGCCCTGGCAGACCTTCCGCCATGTGGTGCTGCCCCTGATCGGCCCCTCGGTGGTGGGCGTGGGCATGTTCGGTTTCACCTTGAGCTGGGACGAGATCGCCCGCACCTCGCAGGCCATCGGCGACGTGAACACGCTGCCGCTGGAGCTGCAGGGCCTGACCGCCACCGTCACCACCCCGGCCATCTATGCGCTGGGCACGGTGACCACGGTGGTGTCATTCGCGGTGATGGGACTGGCCGTGACCGCGGCCGCCGGTATGAAGCGGCGCCGCCGCAAGGAAGCTCGATGACTTTGACCGCCGAAACCCCTGTGCCCCCCCTGAGTGACAGCGAGATGTACGAGCGCATCGTCTCGGCGGTGCTGGACCACCACCTGCCGCCCGGCACCAAGCTGGTCGAAGACAAGCTGGCCACGGCCTTCGGGGTGTCGCGCACCCGCATCCGGCCGGTGCTGGTGCGCCTGGCCAACGAGCAGATCGTCACCCTCACCCCCAACCGCGGCGCCACCATCGCCCAACCCACCGAGCAGGAGGCCCGCGAGGTGTTTGGCGCCCGCCGCCTGATCGAACCCATGCTGGTGGAGCTGTTCATCCAGCGTGCCAGCATGGGCGAGGTGCAGCAACTGCGCGACAGCATCGAGCAGGAGGAGGCCGCCCGGGCCCAGGGTGACATGCGCCGCGCCATCCGGTTGTCGGGCGACTTTCACCTGCGCATTGCCGAAGGCTCGGGCCACCAGACCCTGGGCCGCATCCTGCGCGAGCTGGTGTCGCGCACCTCGCTGATCCTCATGACCTACAGCGCGGCCCATGCCCGCGAGCGTGAAGAGGCCACCGCCTGCGGTTGCCGAGAGCACCGGGCGCTGATTGACGCCATCCGCTTGCGTGACCCGGCCGAAGCGGCCCGCCGCATGCGCGACCATTTGGCCCGACTGGAGTCGCAGCTGCATTTTGGGCCCGATGTGGCGGCGCCGCCTGACCTGCTTGCCCTGCTGGGCGGTGCGAGCTGAAGCGCTCATGAAACGCTCATGAAACGCCTTCTGGTCATCAATCCCAACACCTCCGAGTCGGTGAGTGCGCTGCTGCAACAGCACATCAGCCAGGCCTTGGCGGCCCGGGCGCCCGCCCTGGCGGCGCAAACCGTGACGGCGCGATTCGGCGCCCCCTACATCGCAGACGAGGTCAGCTACCAGGTGGCCGGCCACGCGGTGCTCGATGCCTGGGACGCCGAGCAGGCGCGCGCCATGGCACCGCCTGAAGCTGTGCTGATCGGGTGTTTTGGCGACCCCGGCCTGTGGGCCCTGCGGGAGTGTTCGCCCGTGCCCGTCACCGGCCTGGCCGAGGCGGCCTTCACCGAGGCAGGCCGCCTGGGGCGGTTTGCCGTGGTCACCGGTGGCGAGCGCTGGGGTCCGATGCTGCAGCGCCTGGCACTGCAACTGGGCTTTGCACCGCAACTGGCCGGGGTGTGGACGGTGGCACCCAGCGGTGCCGAGATGGCCGCCGACCCGGAGGGCGCCTTGCGGGTGTTGGCGCAGGCCTGCCGCGAGGCCATGGCCGATGGGGCGCCGCAGACCCTCATCGTCGGGGGGGCCGGGCTGGCGGGCATGGCGGCCCGTCTGCAAGCTGGGTTCGACCTGCCACTGATCGACAGCGTGGAGGCCGGCGTGCGCGAACTGATCCGTCGTCTGCCCTGATCAGCTCCGGGACGGCAGGGGCTGGGTCAAAAGTGCCAGCCCGGGCTCGCTCATCGGCGCCCACAGGATCTCGCCCGCGGTCGAGTCGGTGACGAACAGCGTGCACCGGTCTGCCCCGCCAAAAGCCACGTTGGTCAGCGAGTGGCCGGCGGGGCCGCGCAGCACCTCGACCGGCTCGGCGCGGCCATTGAGCACCCACACATAGGCCAGGCCCGGGTTGGCCACGATCAGGCGGCCGGCCTCGTCCATGGCCAGGCCGTCGGGGCCGCTGGGCCCGTAGGAGGTAAAGAACTGCCCGGCCTTGGCCACCGAGCCATCGGCCAGCAGCGGCATGCGCCACACGCAGTTGCCGCGGGTGGCGGCCACGAACAGAAAGCGCTCGTCGGGTGACAGCACGATGCCATTCGGGCTGGGCACGTTGTTCAGCAGCAGGTCCAGCCGGCCTTCGGGCGAGAGTCGGTAGACCCGGCCCGTCGGGTCGTGCAGGCCGGTCTGGCCCTGGTCGGTGAAGTACAGATTGCCCAGCCGGTCAAAGCACAGGTCGTTCACGCCCTTGAAGCTTTCGGTGTTGCGCCGCGCCAGCAGCGGGCGCAGGCTGCCCCGGGTCACGTCCAGCACCATCAGGCCGTTCAGGTAGTCGGTGATCAGCAGCTCGGTCGGGCTCATGAACTTCATGCCGTTGGGCTCGCCGTCCCACTGGGCCACCAGCTCCCATTCGCCTTTCGGGTCGATGCGGAACACCCGACCGAAGGGGATGTCGGTGACATACAGGTTGCCCTGGGCATCGAACACCGGGCCTTCCAGAAACGAGTCGGCAGCGCGGCCGCCCTGGTTGGCATCGCCCCAGACAGTGCGCCTTGCCTGCCGGTACTTGCCCGGCAGGGCGCTGAAGGTGTCGAGGGTGCGGACCGTGGGCGGGTTCAGCAAAAACATGTCTGGGTGTCCTCAGAGGCTGGCAAAGCCGTACAGCACGGCGGGGTTGTCGACGAGGATGCGATGGCGCTGGGCGGCATCCGGGGCCCATTGTGCGATCAGGTTGAAGGAGGCCGCATCGTCGGGTTTGGCGTCGGCCTTCTTGGTCGGGTGGGGCCAGTCGCTGCCCCAGACCAGGCGCTCGGGGGCTTGGCGCAGCAGGGCCTGGGCCACGGTGCCGACATCGCTCAGATCGGCACGCTGGGCCGTGATGTAGGCCCCCGACAGCTTGAACCAGGTGCGCCCGCCGTCCAGCCAGCGCTGGTACAGCCGCCAGGCCGGGTGCTGCAGGCCGGCCGGCTGGGGCAACTGGCCCATGTGGTCGATCACCAGCGGGCAGGCCAGTTGGCTCAGGGCCGTCTCGTGCGCCTGCAGCAGCGCGGCCGTGCCGTTGACCTGCAGGTGCCAGCCCCGTTCGGCCAGGCGCTTTGACAAGGGCACCATCATGTCGGCACTGACGCCGACCAGAAAGCTCAGGTTGAAGCGCACACCGCGCACGCCGGCCTCGTGCAGGGTCTGCAGCTCGGCCTCGCTGGCCTCGGTGCCCAGCACGGCCACGCCGCGGGCCTGGGGGCCGGCGGCGCGCAAGGTGTCGAGCAACAGGCGGTTGTCGGTGCCGTAGGTCGAAGGCTGCACGATCACATGGCGCTGCAGGCCCAGGCGGCGCTGCAGCAGGCGGTAATCGGCCAGGCTGGCGTCGGCCGGCAGCAAGGTGGCGCTGGGGTGGGCCGGGTAGCGTCGGTCGTAGATGTGGTGGTGGCAGTCGCAAGCCCCGGCCGGCACCTCGAAGTTCGGGGTGCCCTGACCCGCCGAATGCGGCACGCTCAGGGCCTCGGGCCGGGGCGCGCCCGGGCGGGCCGCTGTCTGAGCGCAGGCACTCAGCAGGGCCCCGGCGCCCAGGGTCAGCCATTGGCGGCGGGAGGTTGGGGCCGGTGTAGTGGAGGTCATGGTGGCGGTGGGCTCAGTCATCGTTGATCTTCAGCTGGCGGGCCAACTGGCTCCAGTGGTTGGTCTCGGCGGCGATCTGGCGGTCGAACTCATCGCCGCAGGCCAGCATCGGGTCCATGCCCAACTGCTGCAGCCGGTCGGCCCCGGCGCTCGAGGTGGCAAAGCGGCTGACCTCGGTCTGCAGCTTGTGCAGTACCGGCTCGGGGGTCTGGGCCGGGGCCAGCACGCCGTACCAGGCGTCGGCCCGATAGCCCCTGATGCCGGACTCCTCGAAGGTGGGCACCTGGGGCAGGGCGCCCACGCGTTGGGGGGCGGCCACCGCCAGGGCCAGCAGCTTGCCCGACTTGATCGAGGGCAGCACCGAACCCAGCGAGGCGAAGGAGGCCATCACCTGGCCCGCCATCACATCGGCGATGGCCGGTGCTGCGCCCTTGTAGGGCACGTGAGTGAGCTTCACGCCTGCCCGCTGGGCAAAGTCTTCGCCGGCAAAGTGAACCGAACTGCCCAGGCCGGGCGAGGCGTAGGTGATCGCGCCGGGCTGGCTTCTGGCCTTGGCCAGAAAATCGGCCAGTCGGCTCAGACCGGCTTGAGGGCCCACCACCAGCACGGTGGGCGAGGCCCCGATGCGGCACACGGCTTTGAAGGATTTCACCGGGTCGAACTGGATCTGGCGGCTGTACAGCGCGCTGATCATGGTGTGGTTGGTCGCCGCCATCAGCAGGGTATGGCCGTCCTTGGCCTGGGCCACGGCCTGGGCGGCGATGATGGTGTTGGCGCCGGGCCGGTTGTCCACGATCACGGGCTGGCCCAGGGCCTTGCCCAGGGGGTCGGCCAGGGCTCGTGCCACGATGTCGGTGGGCCCGCCGGCGGTGAAGCCGACCAGCAGCCTGACCGGCTGGGTGGGCCAGGGGGCGGGGCTCTGGGCCTGGGCCGAGGCGGCGGCCAGCAGGCCGATGCCCAGCACGGTGGCGGTGCACAGGGCCTTCATTGCTTTTCAAAAGCGGTGTTGGCCACCACCTTGCCCCACGAATCGGTGCTTTCCTTCAGCATCCTGGCCATGTCGGCACTCCCGATCTGGCGCGGTTCGGCGCCCATGTTGGCGGCAAAGGCCTGCAGGTCGGCGCTGGCCATGGCCCGGGCGATTTCGGCCTGCAGCTTTTGCAACACCGGGGCCGGGGTGCCCTTGGGGGCCCACAGGCCGGTCCAGTTGACCACGCCGCTCCAGCGGACGCCGGCCTCGGCAAACGTGGGGGCGTCGGGCAGGGCGGGCAGGCGCTTGTCACCGCTCACAGCCAGCACGCGCATCTTGCCCCCCTTGACATTGCCCATTACCCCGGCTGGTGAGGCGATCTGGAAGTCCACGGTGTTGGACAGCACCGCCTGGGTGGCTTCGCCCGCGCCCTTGAAGGGCACGTGCATGAAATTGACGCCCGCGGCAATGCCCAGGGCCTCGCTGGCAAAGTGGGGCGTGGTGCCGGGGCCACCGGTGCCATAGGTGATCTGGTTGGGCTCTTTGCGGGCCACTGCCAACAGCTCTTGCAGGCTGTGGAAGCGCGAACCGGCGTTGACGGCCAGGGCCATGGGCGCAAACACAAAGGCACTGACGGGCTGCAGGTCCTGCGCCGGATCGAAGGGCAGCTTCTTGAAGATGTGGGGCAGCAGCGAGAAGGTGGTGTCGTTGGCCATCAGGGTGTAGCCGTCGCCCTCGGCCTTGGCCACCTGGGTGGCGCCGATGGTGCCGGTGCCGCCGGCCTTGTTCTCGATGTAGAAGCTCTGGCCGGTCTGCTCGGTGAGCTTCTGGGCGATTTTGCGCGTGACCACGTCCACGGCGCCGCCTGGGCCGTAGGGCACCACGATCTTCACGGGCTTGGCGGGCCAGGGGGTTTGGGCCCAGGCCTGGCAGGCGGTGCCGGCCAGCAAGGCGGCGCCGAGAGCCAGCGCGCTGCGACGGGCGATCGGGGAGGGCCGTTCAAAGTGTTCTTGCATGGTGTGTCTCTTTTGAAATCGGAAGGGGGAGCTCAGTTCAGGGTGATGCCCGCGGTGCGGATCACCTGGGCCCATTGCCGCGATTCGGCTTGCAGAAAGCGGTTGAAATCAGCGTGGCTGCTGCCCACGGCCTGCGCCCCCTGGGCGGCGAGGCGTTGTTGCAGTTCGGGGCTGGCCATGGCGGCGCGCACTTCGGTCTCCAGGCGGGCCAGGATGTCGGGTGGGGTTTTGGCGGGTACCCACAGGCCATTCCATTCCTGGGCTACAAAGCCGGGGCTGCCGGATTCGGCCACCGTGGGCAGGGCCGGCAGGCTGGGCACGCGGGTACCGGCGGTCACGGCCAGGGCGCGCAGCTTGCCGCCCTTGACCAGGGGCCCGCTGGCGGACATGGCCGAGAACATCATGTCCACCTGGCCCGCCATCAGATCGTTCAGGGCCGGGGCACCGCCCCGGTAGGGGATGTGGGTGATGAACAGCTGCTGGCGCTGCTTGAACAGCTCGCCAGCGAGGTGCTGGGCACTGCCATTGCCGGCCGAGGCAAACGACAGGCTGCCCGGCTTGGCTCGGGCGGCCTGAATCAGCTCGTTCAGATTGCGCCAGGGCGCCTGGGTGGGCACCACCAACAACATGGGCACCTGCATCAGCAGTGAGACCGGCGCCAGGTCTTTCACAGGGTCAAACGGCAGGCTGGGCATCAGATGCGGGTTGACCGTGAAGCCGGTGGCGTCGAGCAGCAGGGTGTAGCCGTCGGCCGGCGCCTGGGCCACGGCGGCGGCACCGATCGAGCCCCCGGCGCCAGGTCGGTTGTCGATGACGATGGGTGTCTTGAGGCGTTCGCCCAGCACCGTGGACAGGCCGCGTGCGGTCTGGTCGGCCGCGCCGCCGGCCGGGTAGGGCACGATCAGGCGGATGGGGCGTGTGGGCCAGTCGCTGTTGGCCGCGTGCGCAGGCGCGGCCGGGATCAGGCTGGCGAGGCCGGCGCCCAGCAGGGCGCGGCGGTGGTGATCGATGGGCATGGCTCTTGTCTCATTGTTTTGAATCGGGGCCGCGGGGGGCAGCGGGTTTACACCGGGGTCCGCACAGCGCTACACCGTCGCGATCGGGGTGGCTGGCGAGCCCACCGCCCCCGGCAGGCGCAGCGGCGGGGCCGTCAGCAGAAAGTGCTGCCGCCCGTGCTGGCGCAGCCAGGTGGCCAGCTCGGTGAAGTACCACAGCTCCCCCAGGTGGATGCCGTGCTTGAACAAGCAGTGCTCGTGCAGTGGCAGCCGGGGCTGGCGCAGCGGGCTGGGGCTGGTCAGCTTGGGCACCACCAGCTCCACCGCCGGGTTGTCGGCCAGCAGGCAAGCCAGGCGGCTGTCGGTGATCCAGTTCAGCAGGCGCTTGTCGTGCCCGTCCAGCCCGCTGCCGCTGGCGTGCAGGCGGTCCAGATCGGGCTGGCGGTTCATGGCCAGCAGGGTGTCGGCAAAGCCGGTGTGCAGGCACACCATGTCGCCGGCGTCGATCTCGATGCGGTCGGCCTCCAGCAGGCGCATCAGGGGGTCGTAGCCCACAGCGCGGCGTTCGCGACCCAGGTGGTGCGCGAGGTCGATCATCACACCCCGGCCCTGCACGCCGTGTTCGGCCAGGCGTTCGATGCCCAGCGCGGCGGCCTCGGGCGCCGGGTAGCGCGCCCAGTCGGCCACGGCCTGCGGGTCTTCAACACCTGGGCGGATGTCGGTGCCGGCGCGAAAGCCGTTGTAGAACACGGCCTCGGCCACGCCGTCGCCATCGGCATCGAAGCGGCTGCCCACATGGGCCAGGCTGTCCCACTGGGTGCTGTACTGCAGGCTCATCAGCAGCACGTCATCATTCACCACGTCGGTCAGGTCGGGGTCTTCACCCTGGTAAGACCAGCAAAAGCCCTGCTGCCCTTGGCTTTGGCCATCGCGCAGCACGCTGTAGCGGCGTGGCGGCATGCGGCGCGGGTTCATGCGCTGGCCGCCGGGCACGTCCAGCGGCAGCGACAGGCAGAAGGTGCGGCCTACCTTCACCTCGGCCACCCCTTGCAAGACCTTGCGCGCGTCCACCAGGTTCATGCGGCCGCGCTGGTCGTCGGGGCCGAACTCGCCCCAGCTGCTGTCCGGCGGGGCCTGCTTCCATCGGCGGGGGCTTGGGTTCATGGCGGGCCTCCGGGCTCAGGCGGCCTGAGTGCTGGCCTGCAGCACGGCCAAGGTGTTGCGGGCGGCGGCCACCCCCATGTTGATGTAGGCGTCGCTGGTCACCCCGCCGATGTGCGGGCTCAGCGTGAAGCCAGGCTGGCCGTGGAAGGGGTGGGGCGCCGTCATCGGCTCGACGGCAAAGCTGTCCAGCCCGGCCGAGGCCACCTGGCCCGACTGCACAGCGGCCAGCAGAGCCGGCTCGTCGATCAGGCCGCCGCGGGCCGTGTTCACCACCAGCACGCCGCGCTTGCAGCGTGCCAGGGTGTCGGCATTGAGCAGGTGGCGGTTCTCGGGTGTCAGAGGGCAGTGCAGAGAGATCACATCCGACTCGGCCCACAGGGTGTCCAGGGTGACCGGGGTGATGTCGTCAGGCAGGTCGCGAGCGAAGGGGTCGAAGCCGATGACACGCATGTCCATCGCCTGGCACATGCGGGCAAAGCGGCGCCCGATGGCCCCCAGGCCCACCAGGCCGACGGTACGGCCACCCAGCTCCAGGCTCTTGTGCGTGGCCTTGTCCCAGTGGCCAGCGTGCATGCGCTGGTTCAGGGTGACCACCGATTTGGCGCCGGCCAGCATCAGGGTCAGGGCCTGTTCGGCCACGGCGGCGGCATTGGCGCCCACGGCGGCGGTCACGGCAATGCCGCGTTCGGCCGCGGCAGCCTTGTCGATGGTGTCGGTGCCGCTGCCATGCTTGGAGATCACTTGGAGGGCCGGGGCCGCGTCCATGACGGCGGCGTTCACCCCGCTGTAGCGCACGATGATGCCCACCGGGTTGTGCTGGCGCGCCAGTGCCTCGATGTCAGACAGTTGCGGGGTCTTGCCGGCGTAGACAATGTCGAAGTCGGTCAACAGGGCCAGGGCGGCCGGGGCGAGATCGGCGGCGGTGATGAGGATGACGGGGCGGCTCATCACAGCACCTCGCCTTCCTTGAGCACGCCGGCGGTCACCAGGGCGCTGGTCAGCCACTTGGCGGCGGTGTCGCCGGTCTTGATGGCGGCGATGCGCTTGGCCTCGGCCTGCACCTTGTGGGCGGCCAGCGGCAGCAGGGCTGGCAGTTGTTCGCGCTCGACCACCACCACGCCGTCTGCATCGCCAATGACCAGGTCGCCGGGGCACACGGTCACGCCGCCGCAGGAGATCGGGTGGCCGATGCGGCCCCCGTTGTTCTTGGTGGGGCCGTTGGGGTTGGTGCCCACCGAGAACACCGGGTAGTCCATCTCGTCGATCTCCAGGCTGTCGCGCACCGCGCCGTCCAGGATCACGCCGGCCAGGCCCAGCTGGCGGGCGGCGGTCATCATGATGGTGCCCATCAGGGCTGAGGTCTGGTCGCCCTTGCCATCCACCACCAGCACATCGCCGGGCTTGGCCAGCGACAGGGCGGCGTGGATCATCAGGTTGTCACCGGGGCGCACTTCCACGGTGAAGGCCGGCCCGGCCACCTTCATGCGCGGGCGCAGGGCCTGGATGCGGCCATGCAGGGCGCCGCGGCGGCCCGCGATGTCCGAGAAGATGGCCGGCTGGTACTGGCTGGCCTGGGCCACGTCCTCGGGGCTGACGCGGGGAAAGTCTTTGACGATGTCGGGGGTGCTCATGGTGGTTCCTTGGCGGTGTTGTCGGGGGGGGGGGGGTAAACAGAAACGGAATGGGGGCGGGCTCAGTCGATGCGCGCGTCGGCCTCTTGCACGATGCGGCCCCAGCGGACCAGATCGGCCTTGAGCAAGGCCGCGAAATCGGCCTGGCTGCCGCTGAGCACTTCGCCGCCTTCGCCCATCAGCCGGTTGCGCACCGTGGGCGATTGCAGGGCGTCGTTGATGGCGCTGTTCAGGGTGTTCAGCACAGGCGCGGGGGTGGCTGCCGGGGCCATGAAGCCGAACCAGGTGTTGGCCTCGAAGCCCTTGACGCCGGATTCGGCCACGGTGGGCACCTGGGGCAGTTGGGGCGAACGCTTGTCCGAGGTCACGGCGAGCGCTCTCATGCGCCCGCCCTTGAGGTGGCTGATGGCGGTGGGGATGGACGACACGTACAGGTCCATCTGCCCGCCCATCAGATCGGTCAGGGCTTGGGCCGAGCCCTTGTAGGGCACGTGCTGCAGGCGCACCCGGGCGGTTTTCTGCAGTTGCTCCATGGCCAGGTGCGCCACCGTGCCATTGCCCGGCGTGCCGAACACCAGGGCCCCCGGGGTCTGGCGGGCGGCCGCCAGCACTTCGGCCAGGCTTTTGTACTTGGACTGGTTGGGCACCACGATGACCAAGGGGGCTGTGGCGGCCAGGGCCACCGGCTTCAGGTCCTTGACCGGGTCGTAGGGCAGCTTGGCGTAGAGCGCCGGGTTGATGGCCAGGTTGCTGGTCTGGCCCAGCACCAGGGTGTAGCCGTCGGGTGCGGCCTTGGCCGCCGCGTCTACGCCCAGGTTGCCGCCGGCGCCGGGCTTGTTGTCGACCACCACGGTCCAGTGGCGGCTTTCGGTCAGTTGCTGGCCGATGGCTCGGGCAATGATGTCGGTGCCGCCGCCGGCCGGAAACGGTACCACCAACCGGATCGGTTTGCTGGGGTAGGCCTCGGCGGCATGGGCCGGGGCGGTCACCAGGATCGCGGCGCCCAACAGGGCGGCGCCCAGCCAGGGGCGGCGGGTGGCCAGATGCAGGCCTTGCAGGTTCACGTTCATGTTGTCTCCAGAGTGGACTTTGGGCAGCGGGGGCTGGTGTTGGCACCGCCCTCTTGTTGGGATCGGACTGTAGAAGAGCGTTTCAACAAGTACAATGGCGTTCCATCCAGTGAACCATGTGCCACCATGCGAAACTCATCAAAACCGGATTCAACCCCGCCAGAAGCCCCGGAAGCGGGCCCTGAAGCAGCCCCTGAAGAGAGTGCAGCCGCCCCTGGCGGCGTGGTGGCCGTGACCCGTGCCCTGCGCCTGCTGGAGGCCTTCGGCATGGACGAGGCCTACCTCAGCCTGGCCGAACTGAGCCGGCGCACCGGCATGCACAAGACCACGGCCCTGCGGCTGGCCCGCACCCTGGCGGCCGACCACTACCTGGTGCAACGCGAAGACGGCGCGTGGCGCCTGGGGCGTGCGGCGGGTTGGCTGGGCGCCTGCTACCAGGCCACCTTCGATGTGCACGACCTGGTCGAGCCCGTGCTGCGCGAGCTGACCGTGCAGACGGGCGAGAGCGCCTCGTTCTATGTGCGCGAAGGCAACCTGCGCACCTGCCTGGCCCGTGTCGATGGGCCGCGCACCATCCGCCACCACGTGCGCGTGGGCCTGGGCCTGCCGCTGGATCTGGGGGCCCCCGGGCGTGTCATCCTGGCGTTCTCGGGCGAGCCGGGCGAGCCCTATGAATCGATCCGCCAGCGCGGCTATCACCTGTCCCTGGGCGAGCGCGAGCCCGAGGTGTCCAGCGTGTCGGCACCGGTGTTCGGCATGCACTGGAAGCTGCTGGGTTCGGTCTGCATCTCGGGGCCCACCTCACGCCTCAGCGAAGCCCGCCTGCTGGAACTGGCCCAGACCATCATCCAGGCCGCCAATCAGCTCTCTTACGCGCTGGCCGGCAGCCGCCGGCCACCCTCGGTGCCCGGCGTGGCCAAGCCCAGTGCGTGGTTTCCGGGTTGAGCTGTGTCCTGATTCAGTGCTGACGCGCCATGCAACTCCCTCGCCGCCGCCGTGCCGACTTCGCCCCCACGACCGAGTTCGTCTACCCCGCCCACCTGAAGGCCGGCATCGCCGACCTGCCCGCCGCGCCCGGGGTGTATGTGTTCCATGGCGATGACCCGGCCATGCCGCTGTACATCGGCAAGAGCGTCAACTTGCGCCAGCGCGTGCTCTCGCACCTGCGCAACCCCGACGAGGACCGCTTGCTGCGCCAGACCCGGCGCATCAGCCACATCTGCACGGCGGGCGACATCGGGGCCCAGTTGCTGGAGGCGCAGATGATCAAGACGCTGCACCCGCTGCTCAACCAGAAGCTGCGGCGCAACCGGCAGTTGTGCGCCTGGCAGTGGCAGGGCGGCCAGTTGCAGCTGGTGTATTCCAAAGACGTGGACTTTGCTCAGGCCCGGGATCTGTTCGGCTTGTTTGGCAGCCGGCATGCCGCCATCGAGCGCCTGCGGCAGGTGGCCGATGAGCACCGACTGTGCTATGCCCACCTGGGCTTGGAGAAGTTGCCGCCAGGCCGGGCTTGCTTCAGGGCCGCGCTCAAGCAGTGCGCCGGCGTGTGCCGGGGTGACGAACCGGCCGAGGCGCACGATGCCCGCCTGCTGGACGCGCTGCGCCAGGTCCAGGTGGTCTGCTGGCCCTATCCGGGGCCGGTGGGCCTGGTTGAGCGCAGCGGGGATTTCACCCAGGTGCATGGGGTGAACAACTGGTGCTACCTGGGCAGTGCCGCCACGGCGGCCGAGGTGGCCCGCTTCACCCGGCAGGCCGCGGGCTTTGATGCCGATGGCTACCAGATCCTGGTGCGACCGCTGATGCAGGGCGGGGTCGAGATCGTGTCGCTGTCGCCTGGGCTTTGAAATTTTTTGGCTTTTTTTCACAGCCGGCTGCATCCAAGCTGCATCCCGCTGCGTACAGGCGTCTGACAAGCCCTGTCTCGGCCTGCGGCCGAGCCGGATCGAACGCCTTTGAAACCTGAAGCCTTGCCCCATGAAACTGCTCCGCTTTTCTCTGGTCGCCCTGTCGGCGGCCGCACTGCCCGCCTTGGTCTGCGCCGCCTCCTTGCAATTCAAAGTGACCGATCGCGACGGCCAGCCGGTGCCCGATGCGGTGGTCGAGGTGCAGACCGCAGCGGGCGCGGTGCCCCGTGTGGCGGCGCCGGGCCAGGTCACGATCCACCAGAGCAAGATGAAGTTTGTGCCCCGTGTCACGGTGGTTCAGCCCGGAACCCGGGTGGTGTTCACCAACCAGGACCGCTGGGACCACCACGTGCGGGGCACGCTGGGGGGCCTCGCCCAGATGCTCGATGCGGTGGGCTTTCAGTTTCGCCTGGCGGGCTGGGTGGACAACAAGCCTGTGGCCAGCAGCGAGGTGGTGTTTGACAAGCCCGGTGTGACCTTGCTTGGGTGCTTTCTGCACTCGTCCATGCGCGGCTACGTGGTGGTGGCCGAAACCCCTTGGGTGGCGGTGACTGGGGCGGATGGCGTGGCCGTGCTCGATGACCTGCCGGCCGGGCCGGCGGTGGTGAAGCTCTGGCAGGCCGACGAGGTGGCCGAACTGGCGCCGGCCTCCGTGGTGCTTGGCGCCCAGCCCTTGATGCTCTCGCGGCAACTCAGCGTGGTGGCCAAACGTCGCTGATGGCGCTGCCAATGGCGTCGGTGCGCGGCCCAGGCAGATCGTGCAATACCCGAGCGCGGATCCGGGACATGCATCCACTGGCTTCAGGGCCTGCGTACCCAGAGCAGAGGCCAACGATGTCTGTTGCCTCAGCCAACTCATTTCAACAGGACACCCCCATGAACCTCATCCGTCAAACCACTGCGCGCCGTCAATTCCTGGGCACGGGCGCCACCTTGTCCGCTGTGGCCGTGGCCCTGCTGGGCGGCCGCGAAGCCCTGGCCCAAGGCGCCATGGGCGATACCTCGAAGGACGTGCAGATCCTCAACGTGGCCCTGGGCCTGGAGCACGAGGCCATCAACGCCTACCAGCTGGGTGCCGGCAGCGGCCTGTTGCAAAAGCCGGTGCTCGATGTGGCCGTGCTGTTCCAGAGCCACCACAAGGCCCACCGCGATGCCCTGGCGGCCACCATCCAGAAGCTGGGTGGCAGCCCGGTGGCTGAAAAGAAGATGGACGACTACGCCATGGCCCTCAAGGCCAACACATTGAAGACCCAGGCCGACGTGCTGGAACTGGCCGCCCGCCTGGAGCTGGGCGCCACCAATGCCTACCTGGGCGTGCTGCCCTCGCTGGGCAACCGCGATCTGGCCAAGGTGGCGGCGCGCCTGGCCGCCGACGAAACCATGCACTACACCGTGCTGGTGCAGGCGCTGGGCAAGGCCTTGCCAACGCAGGCGCTGAGTTTCGGCGCCTGAGGGCATGCGGCTGCAGTCCCTGAACAAGCTGGGTGCCGTCACGCGGTGCGCGCTGGTGCTCGCGTGTGGGGCCGGGTGCGTCAGTTTGGCCTTGGGCCTGGCCACCGCCAGGGCCGACAGCGCTGCGGGCCCGCGGGCTGGCGAATCGCCCAGCGGGCCGCTGGCGGGCTCGGCCCTGCGGGGGCAGGCCCTGTACCAGGAGCGCTGTGCGGCTTGCCACACGGTCGATGCCAATGACGCCGGCCCGCTGCACCGCGGGGTGCTGGGCCGGCGTGCCGGTACGGTGCCCGGCTTTGAATACTCGCCCGCCTTGCGCGCCAGCGGCCTGGTGTGGACCCGCCAAACCCTGGACGCCTGGCTGCGCGACCCCGAAGCCCTGGTGCCGGGGCAGGCCATGGATGAGCAGGTGGCCGATCCGAAGGCCCGGCAAGACCTGATCGCCTACCTGGCCACCCTTCGCTAAGATGCCTGAGCCAGGCCGGCACAGATGGCCGTACCGGCCTTGATCCCAACCCACGACATGACGATCCCAGACGACAACCACCAAGCCTTGCTCACCGACCTGCTCGGCCGTGTGGCCCAGGGCGATGAGGCGGCGCTCAAGCAGCTGTACGACCTGACCTCAGGCCGCTTCTATGGCCTGGCCCTGCGCATCGTGCGGGCTGGCGAACTGGCTGAGGATGTGCTGCAGGAGAGCTACCTCAACATCTGGCGATCGGCCGTCGATTACCGGGCCAGCCTCAGCCCGCCGCTGGCCTGGATGGGGTTGATCGTGCGCAGCAGGGCCTTGGATCTTCTGCGTCGCCGAACCAGCGAGCGCGTGCCACTGACCGACCCGCTCGATGAACTGGCCGAGGACACGCTGGAGGGCGACTCACCCGATCCGGTGCAGTGTGCCGATGCCAGCCAACAGGCACAGGCGCTGCACCGTTGCCTGGCGCAGCTCAAGGGCCCGCAGCGTGAGGTCTTGAGCCTGGCCTATCTGCGCGAGCTCAGCCACGGTGATCTGGCCGAGCAACTCAAGTTGCCGCTGGGCACCATCAAGAGCTGGATCCGCCGCGGCCTGGAGCAGTTGCGGCTGTGCATGGGGGCCTTCAATTGATGCGGGCCGCACCGACCACTGAAAGGGGCCTGGCATGAACCTTGTCCAGAACAAGATCCTGTTGCAGCGCCTGGCTGCCGACTACGGCCTGGGCACCATGCCCGCCGCGGCCCGGCGCCGCTTTGAGGCCCTGGCCCGCAAACAGGCGCCCGTGCGCCAGGCGATCCGTGACTGGCAGGAGCGCCTGGCGGGCCTCACTGAGTTGCAGCCCCCGGCGGCGGCGCCAGACGTCGTCTGGAAACGCATCGAGATCGCCCTGCACCTGGAGCGTGAGGCCAGCCGCCTGGTGGCGGCGCGCAGCCAGGCCACGGCGGGGCCGCGGCGTGATGGGCCTCAACTGCCTTGGTGGCGCCAGCTTTGGGTTTGGCAAGGCGCCAGCGCAGCGGCGCTGTCGCTGGCCTTGCTGGCCTGGTGGCAACCTTGGCAAGCGCTCACCGACGCCTCCACCCAGGCCCGGGCACCGGCGGGCACGGCAGGCCAGGCCCAAGAGACCCTGGCCCTGTTGCTGGATGCGGACAACCAGCCTGCCTGGCTGGCCTCGTGGCCCGGTGAGCGCTCGCAGGGCACGCTGCAGCTGCGCCTGCAGGATCTGGCGGGCCAGCCGGTGCCGGTCGGGCGCTCACTGCAACTCTGGGCCGTGCCGGCGCAGGGGGCACCGCGCTCGCTGGGCGTGCTGGGTACGGGTGACGCAGGCAAGGTGCTGACCGCGGCCGCCACCCAGGTGCAGGGGGCTGCTTTGCTGGCACTCAGCCTGGAGGTGGCTGGCGGCGTGCCTGAAGCCGGCGGCCCGCAAGGCCCGATCCTCTTCAAGGGGCCTTTGGTGCGCAAGCTGATCTGATCGGATCCGCTGGCCGTTTTTTTTGTTGGGGTTTGAATCCAATCCGCGATGCGGTCCGTACTAGGTGGGCAAGGGCGCATGGGGCATGCGCCGTGTTCAACCTGGATGGAGATCGCAT
Organism: Curvibacter sp. EU05-FHT14A10; assembly: GCF_058791075.1. NCBI lineage: Bacteria > Pseudomonadati > Pseudomonadota > Betaproteobacteria > Burkholderiales > Comamonadaceae > Curvibacter > Curvibacter sp. EU05-FHT14A10. Next base: position 226,928 of record NZ_JBYTDE010000002.1, on the reverse strand, counting down.
CGATGAAAAAGCAAAGTGGATTGATCTGTTCCCTGACCCTGCTCGCTGTGAGCGCGCTGGGCACCGGGCAGGCCTGGGCCGATACCGGCAAGCTGTTGTTGACCGGCGGGGTGTCGACGGTCGAAGGGCCGGCAGGCGGCGGCATCACACCCTGGGCCGTGATTGGCAGCAATGCCACCGCGGGTGAGGTGGGGGGTACGGTCAGTGTCAGTCGCCTGAAAACCCAGGACTACGGGCTGACCAGCTATGGCGCCGCCCTCGGTTTTCACGAGCGCCTGGAGCTTTCGGTGGGCGAGCAGGACTTCAATGCCTCCCCGGCGGTGGCCCTCAACGGCCTGGGCTTCAGTGTGGCCAACGGCCAGCACATCAAGATGACCGTTGTGGGCGCCAAGGTGCGGGTGGCAGGCGATGCGGTGCTCGACAGCGATTCGCTGATGCCGCAGATCGCCGTGGGCATGGAATACAAAAGCACCAATGCCGGCACCATCCGCCCGGTGCTCGATTTTCTGCATGCCAAGACCACCGGCACCGACCTGTATGCCTCGGCCACCAAGCTGTTCCTGGCGCAAGGCATCTTGCTCAATGCCACGCTGCGTTACACCAATGCCAACCAGGGCGGCCTGCTGGGCTTTGGCTCGGCGGCGCCCGGTCGTGACAGCCGCAGCCTGCAGCCCGAGTTCTCGGCGGCCTACCTGCTGAGCAAGAACGTGGTGGTGGGGGCTGAGTACCGCTTCATGCCCAACAACCTGGAGGCGCTGGGACGGGCCGCAGGCCTGGGCAACGCCCTGCACCAGGACAACTGGAAAGACCTGTTCGTGGCCTGGGCCCCGAGCAAGAACGTCTCGATCACGGCGGCCTATGTCGATCTGGGGCAGGTGGTCCCGGGCGTGACCGCCAACCGCCGTCAAAGCGGCCTGTTCCTGTCCACCCAGATCGCGTTCTGAGGCGGGCTTTGCTGCCTGCCTGAACCCCAGCCAACCCAATCCCTGTGAGTATCACCATGAAAAAATGCATCGCCCTGACGGCCGCTGCCTTGTGCATCGCCGTTGCCGCGCCCCTGATGGCCCAGACAATGGCCTCCACCCCCGCCGCCGCCGGCACCTCGATGGCCAGCGACCCGGCCGCCCTGTACAAGGCCTTTGGCGAGAAAGCCGGGCTGACCCAGTTGATGGACGATTTTGTCAATCGGCTGGCGGCCGACCCGCGCATTGCCGACAAGTTCAAGAACACCAACCTCGACCACCTCAAGCACCAGCTCACCGAGCAGCTGTGCCAGGTGGCCGGGGGCCCCTGCCAGTACCAAGGGGCCGACATGGCTGCGGTTCATGCAGACATGGGCGTGAGCAAGGGCAACTTCAATGCCCTGGTCGAAGACCTGCAAAAGGCCATGGATGCGCGTGCCATCCCCTTCTCGGCGCAGAACCAGATGCTGGCGCGGCTCGCCCCCATGCACCGGGACATCATCACCCAATGAGCCCGGCCCTGAACCGGCTCAGGCGGCTGCATGCCGGCGCCGCCTGGGCCTTGCTGGGCGTGTGTGCGGCCAGCCATGCCGGGCCCGTGCCGGCCAATGAGCTGATCCAGGGGCGCACGTTGTACGAGGCCCGTTGCGGTGGCTGCCACGCTGTCGATGCCAACCGGGTGGGGCCCCTGCACCGCAACCTGATCGGCCGGCAGGCCGGCCAGGTGCCCGACTTCGGGTACTCGCCGGCGCTGCGCGCCAGCAGCGTGGTGTGGTCCGCCAAAACCCTGGACCAGTGGCTGAGCAACCCAGAGGCCTTGATCCCCGGTCAGCGCATGAACTACAGCGTGCGATCGGCCGAGGACCGGCGCCTGATCATCGAGTACCTGGGCTCGGAAGCGGTGAGTGCACGAACCGGCGCCACCCGCTCGCCCTGAGTCGTCTCCTTGTCCGGGGCGCGGTTTCGCCAGACCGTGTCCCATCCCTGGCGGGCCCACCACCGCCAGCCGTATCTCCGAGGATGGGCACAGCCCCCGTTGCCCCCAAGGCGGTTCTGCCTTGGGGGCTTTTTTGCTGCACGGTGGCGCCATCACCATCACGGCATCCCTCCAAGGGCTATCGCGACAAGCCCGGGTCGGGCGTCCTGGCGTGTCGCTGGCGGGCTCGCAGGCAGACGGCCTGCAAAGACCCCACCAGCGTCCCCGGCTTGGTGCATCCGCGTGGGGGTGTGGGGCGTAGGCAGATCAGTTCAACCCTGTTTTCTGATCTCCGGAGCCCTCACATGAAATCTGTCTTCTTTGCCGCCCTGATCCTGTCTGGCCTGGGTGCCGCCCACGCCGAGGAGCACCTGGCCGTGCAGCGTGGCCGGGCTTTTGCACCGACCGAACTCAAGATCCGCGTGGGCGACAGTGTGCGCTTCAGCAACGAAGACGCTTTCAGCCACAGCGTGTTGTCGTCGTCGGAGGCCAAGAGCTTTGACCTGGGCACCCTGCCCAAGGGGGCTCAGCGCAGCGTCTCCTTCGAGCAGGCCGGGGTGGTCGATGTCATCTGCGGCATTCACCCCAACATGAAGATGCGCATCGTGGTGGCACCATGAACTCTGGGCCAGGCAGCACCGGCTTCTTTGCGCACCATGGCCTCTGGGCCCCTGGCGTGCGGGCCTTTCGGCGCCTGCGTTTCCGTGCCCGGGCGGTCTTGATCAGCCTGGCCTTTTTGCTGCCACTGGGCGTGTTGGCGGTGGCCTATCTCAGCGCGGTGGTTCAGGGCCTGGGGCATGTCCGGTCCGAGCGGCTTGGGCTCGATCAGGCGCGCCTCACGCTGACGCTGGTCCAGGCCGTGCAGGATCTGCGCCTGGGCATTCTGCTGCCCGACCCCTCGCGCCAGGGGGCTGCGCAACAGGCCCCTCGCCGTTATGCCGATGCCCGAGCCGCGCTGGCAGGGCAGGCCTTGCCCGCGGTACTGTCGCCCTTGCTGGCGGAATTGCCGACCACCTTGCCTGGTGCAGGGCCTACCGTGGTGCAGGCTGAGGAGGCTGCAGACCGGCGCGCCCCCGCGCCCGAGCAAGCCGACCCGATGGATGCGTTTGAGCGACTGTCCCAGGTGGCGGCGGATGGGCTGCTGCTGTTGCAAGGGGCGCTGGATGCCTCCCGTCTGGCGCAGGATCCCAGCCTGGCGGGTCAGAGTCTGGTGCGTGGCACGCTGCAGGTGTTGCCCCCATTGCAGGAAAAGGCCCAGCAAGTGCGCACGCTCGGTGGCTGGGTGTTGCGCACGGGGCAACTCCAGGCGCCACAACAACGCATCGTGGCGGATCAATTGCCTGTCATCGAGTACCTGGACCAGGCTCTTCTCAATGCCTTCACCCAGGCCCAGGAGGATGGGGCCCTCGCCCTGCCGGATGCGCCAGCCTGGCCTGCCGCTGCAGAACTGCGCGGAATGGCACGCCGCCAGTTCCTGGGGCCGGCCTTGTCGGGCGATGCAGCGGCGTTTGAGCGGGTGGCTCAGGCGCTGGACCAGGGGCAACAGCGCCTGTTGGTCAAGGGCCTGGATGCCCTGGAGGCCACGCTGGCGGCGCGCGAGCTGTCGCTGGCGATGCGGCGCGACGCCGTCTTGTGGTTGCTGGGCTTGAGCCTGGCCTTGGCGGCCTACCTGTTTGTTTCATTCAGCCGGGTCAGTGCCGGGGGCATGGGCTTGCTGGCTGCGCAGATGCAACGGCTGGCTGATGGCGACCTCACGCAGGCGCCCCAGGCCTGGGGCCGCGACGAGGTGGCCGATCTGGTCAAGCAGCTGGGGCAGATGCAGCAGGCGATCGCGACGATCGTGTGCGAGGTCCGGGGTGCCAGCGCAGAGGTGCTGGGGGCCACGGTGCAACTGAGCGGTGATGCGCAAGCCCTGCGAGCCCTGAATGAGAAGGCAGACCAGCAGATCGGCGAGGCCTCTGAATCCACGCACGCGCTCAGCGTGTCGGTGCAGCAGGCAGGGCGCGGGTTGGCGCAGGCCGCTGAGCTGACCCGCGAGAACGCCCAAGCCGCCCGGGCCGGGCTCGATTCGGTGCAGCAGTGGTTGGCTGTGATGGCCGAGCTGAGGGTGTCCTCCGGCACCATGCGCGACATCACTGACCTCATCAACGACATTGCGTTCCGCACCAACTTGTTGGCCCTCAATGCGGCCGTCGAGGCCGCGCGGGCCGGGACCAGCGGCCGGGGCTTTGCCGTGGTGGCGGGTGAGGTGCGGGAACTGGCGGTGCAATCTGCGGCGGCGGCGCACAACATCCAGCGATTGCTCTCAGGCAATCTGGCCCGGGTGGCCCAGAGCGTGGCCATCGGCGAGCAGACGGCCCTCAAGATGAACGCCCTGGCCGCCAATGCCCAGCGCATGCTGGAGACCTTGCAGGCCCTGACGATCCAGTCGTCCACCCAGGCCCAGGCCACCGCCGATGTGGATGCCAGGTTGCAGCAACTGACCGCGGCCACGGCGCAGGGTTCGGCTCAATCGATGGGGACGGCCACCGCGGCGGGGCGGTTGCAGTCGCTGGCCGAGCATTTGTCCCTGCGGGTGGCGGCGTTCCACCTTCCTTCGCGTTCGGGCACGCGGCGTCTGCTGTCTGAGCGAACAACCCCGGGGGCCAGCGCTGCGCTGGACCCCGTCGCCAAGCCCCTGTTGGTGCATCCTCTGAGCGCTTCCCAATGAGCCAAAAAGACAAAGATCCTGCACCGATGGACGATGGGCCGTTCGTGGCTGCGAGGGCCGATGGGCTGAGCCTGTCTTCGATCCGGTACGAGCGGGTCATGCAACGCCTGATGGGGCGGGTGCAGCGCAGCGTGGCCGCCCACAGCGATTACTTGACCGTGCGCCGCGGTGCCACGGCCTGGCACGCCGGTGACCTGGCGAGCGGGGTCAGTCTGCTTCGCGAAGACAGGCTTTTTCGTGTTGAGTTGTTGCGCCTGCGGCATGGCCAGGCCTTGGCATGGCCAGACGGGGTTCTGGCGCAGGAGGTCTTGCTGCTGCAAGGTGGCTGGGCCAGCGCATCGGGCAGCGGCGCTGGCACCGATTACAGCTACCGGGTCCGCCAGTGGCCTGGGGCAGCGCCAGCCGTGCCCTCCATGGCTGCCATGCCCTTGCTGGCCCAGGGGGACACGCTGGCCTATGTGCGGCATTTGCGTGTGCCGGTCGGGCAATTGCCGGCCCTGGAAGCCCGTTGGTGGCAGCGGGCGCTGGCGCCCCAGACTCAGGTGGAGCCCGGCTTGAGCGCCTGGATCAGCAGCGGCCCAGGGGTGACGGTCTGCCTGCTCAGCGGGGATGCCCAGGTGGTCTCGATGCTGGTTCGCTTTGAACCGGGTGCCGGCGTCCAGGACCATCAGCATGCGTTGGATGAGGACTGCCTGGTGCTGGAGGGCGAGATGTTCCTTGGGGACATCCTGTTGCGTGCGGGTGACTACCAACTGGCTCCGGCCGGCGGCGGTCATTTTGGTGAGCTCAGCGATGTTGGGGCCCTGTTCTTCTTCCATGGCGCGCTGGACCCTGTGTTGCGCCTGCCGCGCCCTTGAGCCCGCTGGCTGAGCTGGAGGGCTTCAGGCCGACAGGGTGCCGTGCACAAAGAAGAGGGCGCCCGTGTCACTGCTGATGCTGCAATGGGGTGCCTCGGTGGGGGCCAGTTGGTAGTCCAGGGCGCGCAGCAGGATGTCGCCCAGGAACAGCTCGCCTTCGATCATCATGCAGTCTTCGGGAATGGGGTGGTCGTGATTGGGGGCCACGCCGCCGGGGGCCAGGCGGATCAGCATCGACGCCACGTCCCCACTCTGTGCCAGGGGGCGCACCTGCATGCCTTGGGCATGGCCCGTCCAGGCGCCCGCCAGGGCATCGTTGACGCGTTGGCCCATGGCTTGCTGCCACCAGCGCGATTCGGCATGAGCCAGCGCTGTGGGATCAACCCGCAATCGGCGCACATAGGCGTGGGCGCCGTCCGGTCCGGCCACGACCGGCGTGACGGACAGGCCTCGCACACCGTAGGCCATGGGGGGCATGGGCGTGCCTTGCCACAGCAGCTCGCCTTGCAGCAGCAGTATTTCCTGCCCGTGGTCATGGTCGTTCCAGGGCATCTCGGCGCCGCTGGCCAATTGCACGAACTCAACGCAGAACTGGGTGTTTTCGTAGAGGGTGCGTGCTTTGGCGCCCGGGCCCCGCGCCTGCCAGCGACCCTCTTCGCGCCGCGTCACCTTGAATGCCTTGTGTGCCTGGGCACTGGCCAGGGCTCGGGCGCTCAGGCGCGCCGCGATGGCCTCCCTCAACGCTGGAGGGGGGGGCTGTTCGCGCAGTTGGGCGGCGAACTCACCGGGCCATGGCAAGGGCTTGGAGGGCATGGTTCTGTTGATGCGATGGTTCTCAGAGGCTGGATTGTCGCGCGGCTTCATCGCAGGGGCCTCCGTTTTGGTGTTGGGTCCAGCGCCACTCTCAGGATGGACAGGGTGCGCCTCATGTGGGATTTGACCGTGCCCAGGGGCATCTGGACATGGGCCGCGATCTGCTCCTGGGTCATGTCACGGAAATACGCGAGCGCGATCAACTGGCGTCGCATGGGGTCGAGTTGTAGCAAGGCTTCATGCAGGCGCGTGCCGTCCTGGGCCAGCTCCAGCAGGTCCAGGGGATCGTCCCGGGCGTCGCTGGCCAGGGCGCGAGACTCGTCCTGCAGGTCCTGATGTCCTTCATGACCGGCTGTTCTGCGCAGGGCGCGCAGGGCATCCAGGGCGCGTGATCGGGTGATGTTGAGCACCCAGGCCGTCACAGTGCCGCGCGCGGGGTCGAAGCGCGGCGCCTGGCGCCAGACCTGCCAGAAAGCGGTTTCTGTCACCTCCTCGGCCAAGGCCGGGTTGCGCGTCAGGTGAAGCGCAGTGGAGTAGACGCGGCTCACCAGGCGCTTGTAAAGCTCGGCCAAGGCCGCTTCGTCCTGCTGCATGACCCGCGTCACCAGCGCGGCCATCAGGTTTGATTCATGGGCCTCATCGGTGCGGGCAGGGTCTGCCTGCGGTGCCCGCGTGGGGTTCACCGCCTCGTCCAGCACCTCCAGCACCGAATCGTCCTCTTCAGGATCGTTTTCAGGAAATTCCATTGCAGCTAAAGCTTCCCCCGCCCAGGGTCTTCATGGCGCGTTTTCTCTGACCCGTGTGCTGCCAAGGCACACGAGGGTGCTTGCCCAGGTGCCTGAAATAGGACCATCCGGTCAAGCTTTATGTTGTCAAGCCGAGTCTTTGGCCTGCAGGCAGCACCAGGCTCCCACGCTGATACGCAAGCCCTTCCTTTTTGGATGCAGGCCAGCAAAAAAACAAGTTTTTGAGGGCACGAGGGCGCGTGCCGGCCTTTTCGGCCCCACTGGCCTGCCGATGGCGAGCCCCTGCGCCTCAGGCGGCCCTCACCACCCGGTCGCGCCCCTGGTGCTTGGCCTGGTACAGCGCCTTGTCGGCACGGTCCAGCCAGTCGCGCAGGTGGCGGTCGCTGGGCAGGCGGGTGGCCACGCCGATGCTGGCGGTCATGCCGCGCCGCGACGGGTCGCCGTCGCTCCAGAGCTGCCGGCGGCGCAATTGCTGAAGAATGCGTTGGGCGATGGCCTCGGCTTCGGCGCCCCGGGTGTCGGGCAGCAACACGGCAAATTCTTCGCCGCCCATGCGTCCGACGACATCGCTGCTGCGCAATTCGGCGCGCACCACCGCGGCAAATTCGATCAGTGCACGGTCGCCCTCCAGGTGGCCATGCCGGTCATTGATGGCCTTGAAGTGATCCAGATCGAGGATCAGCAAAGCGGGTGGCAGGGGGGCGCCTGGGCCGTCCTGCCTGGCGCTGGCCAGGAACAGCGATTCGGCGGCTTCCAGCAGCACCCGGCGGTTGCTCAGGCCGGTCAGCATGTCGGTGCTGGCCAGCCGGTGCAGTTCGCGCTCCAGGTTCTTGCGTTGGGTCACGTCGCGGTAGATGCCCTCGACGCCGGCAAAGGCCCCGTGCTGGTCGTAAAGGGCGTGGCTGCTGATCGAAATGTCGATCACCTGCCCATCACGGCGCACCATCTGGCCCGGAAAATCCGACACCTCGCCATGGGCCTGGATGGCGACCTTGAAGGCGTCCCGGTCCTTGCTCTGGGGGTAGTAGGACTCGGCGGTGCGGCCTTCGATCTCATGCGGTTCATAGCCCAGCACGCGGCGCACCCCCGGGCCCACGTGCTGTACCACCCCCAGGGCATCGGTGCGGTAGTACACGTCTTGCATTTTCTCGAACAACCGCCGGTAGTTGCGTTCGCTCTCCTGCATCTCGTGCTGCAGACGGTCCAGGTGGGTCATGTCGATGCCGCTGACCAGCAGTGCCGGTTGGCCCTGCCACAGCACCTTGGCGCTGGCCAGCAACACCATGCGGGTGTTGCCGCAGCAGGTTTGCATGCGGTAGTGGGTGCTGAGGTTGCGCTGGCCCAGGGGTTGGCCCTGGCTCAAGGCCTGGACGCGGCGCCTTGCCCGTACCCGATCCACTGGGTGGGTGAAGTCGCTGTAGGTACGCCCCAGCACCTGATCGGCCTGTTCGGCCTCCAGCAAGGCCAGGCAGGCAGGGTTGGCATGAACAATCTGGCCTGACACCGCCACCACGGCGGGGGTGGGCAGGGCGTCCAGAGTGTCGGTGTGCAGTTCCGGGGAATGCGGCATGGAAGCTCTGGATGAGGGGCTTTGGATAGACCGGCAGTCGCTAATTTCGACGACCTTGTCTGCAATTTAGCACCACCTGAGTTCGTTTGGCCTGGGGTTTTCCATTTTCCAAGGGGCTCGACGCGTTCCGACCCACTTTCGGTGCGCCTTTACCCCGGCTGCGTGACGGCTGCGGGCGCGGTAGAGACCGGGGCATCTTCAGGGGCTCCTGCCGCCGCGACCCGGTACACCAGCACTTTCAGCGAGCGGTCTTCATTGCAGTCGGCAAACACGGCCGGGTTCGGCACCCGCTGTTCAAAGACCAGGCTGGGTGCCAGTTCGCGCATCGGGTCCTGCAGAAAACTCAAGCCCAGGGTAGGTGAGTTCAGGCACAGCAGGGCTCGGCCCTCGGGGGCCAGCAGATCGGGCAAGCGGCGCATCAAGCGGGCGTAATCCTTGGTGGCCACGAAGCTGCCCTTCTGGTGGGTGGGCGGGTCGACGATGATCAGGTCATACGGCCCCGCCCGGTTGATCTTGCCCCAGGTGCTGAAGATGTCGTGGGCCAAAAAACTGGCCCCGGTGTCCAGCCCGTTGAGGCGGTGGTTTTGCTGGCCGATGGCGATCGCCCCGGCACTCATGTCCACGTTCACCACCTGGCGCGCGCCTGCCTGCAGGGCCACCACCGAAAACGCGCAGGTGTAGGCAAACAGGTTCAACACCTTGGGCGCACGCAAGCCATTGGGGTGCGGGTGGGCCAGCAGGTGTTCGCGTACCCAGCGCCGACCTTCAGCCATGTCCAGAAACAGCCCGTGGTTTTGGCCCTTGAGCACATGCACCCGGTACTGCGCGCCGCTCTCGGTCACTACATGCGGTTCGGGCACGCTGCCCGCCATCAATCGGGTCTCGGCCCGGCCCTCCAGGCGTTGCTGAAACACCCAGTTCAGCGCTTGGCCAGGGGCAATCTGCTCCCAACGCGCCTGCAACGCGGCCTGCAAGGCGTCCAGCTCATCCTCTGACACCGGCAGAAAGCTGGTCACCACCCACACCGGCGGGTAGGCATCCAGCGTCCATTGCTCGCAGCCTGGGTAGCGGCCACCCCGGCCATGGAACAGGCGTTGGGCGTCTGAGGGCATGTCCAGGGTGGCGATGGTGTCGAGCAGGGCTTGCATGGGATGGGGGTTGGCCGTGGCCAGGGAAAGACGGGGCCGGGGCATGGCCCGGAAGGGCGCCCATCTTAGCGGGCCAGGCGTCGGGGGCTCGGCTCCAAAGGCAGACAGGGCAGAATCAGCGGCCATGAACCCCACGCCGACTTCGACTTCAACAGGTCCGGCAGCGCCGCTGCGGGCGCCCGACCCCTTCGACCTGCTGGCCACCCTGCAGGGGCCACGCATCCGCCTGCGGCCTTTGCAGGCTGACGATGCCCCAGCACTGCTGAAGGCCGCGGCCGATGGCGAGCTGTGGCAATTGCCCTTCACCGTGGTGCCTTCAGCCAGCACAGTGCACACCTACCTGGGCGAGGCCCTGGCCGGACGCGAGGCCGGCACCGTGATGCCGTTTGCCACTGAGTTGGTCGACACCGGCGAGCTGATCGGCACCACGCGCTTCTGGAAGATTCACCGACGCCACCGCAAGCTGGAGATCGGCGCCACCTGGCTGGCGGCACGCTGGCAGCGCAGCTTCGCCAACACCGAGGCCAAGTACCTGCTGCTGCGCCACGCCTTCGAGGTGATGCAATGCGTGCGTGTGCAACTGACCACCGACGAGATCAACCAGCGCTCGCGCGCCGCCATCCTGCGGCTGGGCGCGGTGCAGGAGGGCATCGTGCGGCACGAGCGCATCATGCCCGACGGGCGCAAGCGCAACTCGGTGCGCTTCAGCATCATCGATGACGAGTGGCCGCAGGTGCGGCAGGCCTTGCGCGAGCGCCTGGTGGCCGGTGGCGCTGCGCTTTGAGCTGGCGGACGTCGTTGTCAGCTTCGGGCGCCTGACAAGGTCCGGCACGGTGTTTTTTGACGCGTTTCATCGCTCATCGGACCTTTGGCTGCGTTGGATCCGCTTGACGATCGCTGCGCCATGGGTCAATCACCACCCGCTTGACCAGTGATTCCAATTCTTTGCTGTGGTACAGATCCAGGCATTTCAGCAGGTCGAATCGGACACCCTTGAGTTCTGATTCCGCCAGGGGGGTTTGATAATCCCGTGCCAAATAAGACTTGATAAGAGAACTGACTGCGGTTGGGCTTTTCCCCAAATCGTACGAGGTCCAGTCTTTCAATGCGCTGACAGTGCTCCCGGCATCCATTGCCGCATTATTTTCGTTGGTGTAGGCGGTTGCTATGCAGTTTGCCAGCACCATGTCTCTGTAGTTTTGTTCATGGGTCCGCGTGCTGGCTTGAGGTGACATCATGACGCCAGCGTTCACATGACCGACTGAAGTGACAAGAACAAAGGTCATCACCAACAAATGCTTCACAGGCTTGTTTTTCAATTCAGGCTCCAGAAGTTGGGCTGCGCAGTGCGTTGTGCTGCACCTGGCTTCATGAAATAAAAATGAACAAGGGCCACCACCGGTGTGGCCATCGAAGAGAATTTTCTGAGACGAACAAAGACGTTTGACTGTCTGCACCAGAACCGGTTTTTGGGGTTGGCGAGCCTGATTAAACCGCCTGATTCAGAATGTCAATCACCTATTGTTTGAATCATGTCCGTGGGGGCTCATTTGAATTCTTCCATGAGGTTTTGTGAAATTCGGCTGGAAAGGGGCCTGTGCCTGTGAAGGCAGGCATGTGAATATTGATGAGTCAATCTGGGTGTTCAGCGGTCATGCGTGAACGATTTTCAAGGACGACCAAGCCTTGATTCTGAACACCTCGCTGAGCGGCGATTTTGTCTGCCGAGCGGATTTGCCGTGGCAGTCGGCGCGTGGCGGGGCCGGGGGCAAGCCGCTGTCGAAGGTGCCCCGCCAGCCCAGCCCGTCTCCGACCTGCGCCATCGGCGGGGCCAGGGTGCAGCTCGAAGACCTGCAATGAGTGCTGCAGCCCGACTTTCAGTGCGCCATGCAAGGGCGGTTGGATGCGACGGCGCCATGATCGGCGCAGGTCATTTGGGGCAGGGCGAGCGGTTGCACGACGCTGGGCGTGCTTTGCTGCCTGTTTTTTACTGGGGCGAACCCAGAAACTCAATGCCGGTGCGGCGCACCAGTTCGGCGTAGCTGATGGGGGCCGAAACGCGTTCGCCTGCCTGGTTGCGCTGCCAATGGGCCCAGGCCTTGCCGGTATGGGCGTCATACACCAGCTTGTACAGGTAGGTGGGGACCCGCACGCCATGTGGGCCGATGCGTTCACTGCCACGTTCGAACACGGGGCCGGTGATCACGAACACATCGCCTTGGGCACGCAAGGCGTAGCGGCGGGTGTCTTTCTCGATCTTGGCCCAGGGGCCGCTGTTGTTCTGGCTGTTCTGCGGCACCATGTTGGCCAGAGAAAAACTCTGTGCCATGGCGCTGGGCGTGGGCATGTCACCCGCCGGGGCCATGTGCCCGCGCGAATAGCCCGAGCCTTTGTAGTCTTCCAGTTCCGCACGCTCGCTGCGTGGCAGGCGGGCATCGGCAAAAAACTTGTCGGCCCGCTTTTCATCGGCATCTTCGATGCGCTTGCGGTTCAGGCGCTCGGCCACAAACACCGGGGTGCGGGATTCGCCGCTGTGCAGAACGGCAAACGCCTCGTAACAAAGCTCTCTCAAGCCTGGGGCAGCAGGAACCTGTGGCGGGTGGCCACCGGCAAAAAACTGGGGACACTCGGCAAAGCGAGTGGGCAGGGCCTGACCCGGAATGGCGCTCCAGGCGGGGCTATGAGGGGCAAGGAACGCGGTACTGACGGCGGCGCAAGCGACAAAGCGGCGCAGCCAAGGCGCCATCGGAGACATGAAATGCACGGAAACTACAAAGCCAAAGCGCTCGATTGAAGCATGGCTAAAGTGTCATTAAATGCAAATCAAGTGAATTTTTCCAGGTGCTGGCCGGGCCGCCCAGGGGCGCGGGCCAGCAAGCGGATCATCAGCAGGCCGGGCAGCAGAAAGCCCAGCGCCACCAGCGTGCCATGGCCGATGTGCGCCCAGGGCTCAGGCCACGCGGTCATCCATCGCATCGGGGACAGCCAGGGGTTCAAGCCCAGCCACAGTGCGGCCACCACGGCACAGGGCCAGCGCCAGTCGGCGCCGCGCCGGCGGGCTTGTTGCCAGGCCAGCCCCAGCAGGCCCAGCACCAGTGCGCCCTCAAGCCACCAGGCCCCGGTGCCCAGGCGTGCCCAAAGCGATGCCCCCACGTGCTGGGCTGAGAACGGGTACCAGGCCAGGTCGTGGTTGTGCACGGGCCAGTCGGCCACCAGGTGCGACAGCGCTGCCAGCAGGCCCCAGGCGGCCAGGGCCCGGCTTTGGCGCCAACACAGCAAGCCCCAGCCCGCGGACCAGAGCCCGGCGGCCAGCAGCGAATGGTCCCAGTCGATGAAGCGCAGGTCAAAGTACAGGTAAGGGCCAGCGCCCGGGTTGGGGCTGACCCGATCCCAACCCAGCACGATGAACAGGCCGTTGATCAGGTCCAGCAGGCCCACGCCCAGCACAATGGGCCAGGCGGGCTGGCGCGGGGCTTGGCTTTGCAGGGCCAGGCCGATGGCGAAGTGGCCGGCGTACATGTTCTCAGCGGGTGTCAGGCGTGCCGGTTCAGCACCTCGATCAGTTGCGGGTAAACCTCGGTGGCGGCGTTCTTGCCGATGAACAGGTCCATGTGGGCGTAATCCTTGAAGAGCTGGCGGCTGTAAAGGCCTGGGTCGTTGTGCTGCCTCAGCCAGGCCAGGGTGCGCAGGCTGGTCTCTGGCAGGAACAACTGGTTGCGCGCCCCTGCGATGAAGTGGATGGGCAGGGCCAGGTGGCGGGCCCGCTCGGGGCTCAGGTCGCGCTCGTGGCCCAGCGGGTCCACGACGTGGCCTTTTTGCATGATCAGGCTCAGTTGGTCAAAGGGCCGCAGCGACACCGGCCCTACCATGCGGGCCATGGCGGTGTGGGTGGCGTGGTTGAGCTGATCGTGCCGGTACGAAGGGCCCATGATGGCAAACAGACGGCGGCACACCGGGTTCTTGCAGGCCTCGCCTTCGGGCACGGGCACGCCCCAGAGCACGGCGTCCAGCTGCCGATCAAAGTCGCTGTCCCCCGGCACGAAGTCCACATGGCCGTTGAACTCGGGCATTTGCTGCAGCAGACGCGACACGCCGAGCTCGCTTTTCAGGTCGTTGAGCCAGTTGGTGATCGGGTGCAGCGTGAGCTGCGAGGCGATCACCGACCGAACCCCGGGCATGCCCTGCAGCAAGGCCATCAGCAAGGTCATCGAGCCCACGCAGTGCGCGATCACCTGCAGGTCGGGCTGCCCTGTCTGGGCCAGTACATGGCGCACGGCGGCAGGCCAGTCATGGCGGGCGATGTCACTGATGGTGTAGGGCTTGAGCGGGCTGCCCGAGTCGATGCTGCCCCGGTAGTCGAGCAGCCACACGTCAAATCCGTCACGGCACAGGGCCTCGACCAGGTTCTCGTCCACCGTGTCGGTGGCAAATGAGGAGGCCCGGATCGAGAAGCCCGGCGCCAGGATCACCGGGCCCTTGCGGCCGGGGTAACGGGTGAGCCGGATCGAAAAGCCGTCGTCCAGCGGCACGCTGTGGGTCACCGGGGCCGGTGCCTTGAGGGGCCGGCCGGCCCATTGAGGCAGGGCCTTGCCTGGAAAGTCGTTGAGGCAGGCCAGCAGGCCCCCATAGGCCTGGAACACGGTCATGCCGAAGAAGCCCGCGAACTGCTCCAGGTAGAGCAGGTGGATGGTGTCCAGCAGCCCCGGCTGGTGGGCCTGCATCTGTCGAGCCAGGGGCGTGACGGCCTCCAGTTTCAAGGTGGTGAGCTGTTTGAGCAGGTCGTCCAGCGCCAGCGTGGCGATGCCCTGGGCCAACAGGGGGCCACCCTGCTGGTCATGCACCTCCACATACAGCGTGGTCAGGTCTTGCCAGCTCGATGAGGTGGCGCTCTGGTGCAGTCGCTTGTGGCCGCGCAGGTGGAGTGGGCCGCGTCCTTGCGTGCGCTCCAGCGTCATGTCGTACACCATGAGCCAGGTCTCCACCTGCTGTGCATCGGTGCGAAGCAGTTCAAAGCGCCCCTGGCGGATCGCCATGGGCTCCGGGTCGAGGGCGGCGCAATGCACCAGGCCGTCGAGGTCGGCGGGGTGATCTGGGTGGCTGTTGAGCCGATGCAAGTCCTGTGTGTGCACCCGCAGATCCAGGCTGAGGGCCTGTCCGCGGCGGCGCCCCCAGGCGTGGGCATTTTCGAAGTCGTGACGCTGGCCCCCCGGGGCGCTTTGTGTCAGGGCTTCGGTGCTGACCCATCCGGCCATGCGTTCGGAGAACGAGAAGGCGGGGCTCAGCAGTTGCGGATAGCGCGCGATCGCGGTTTTCAACACGGCCGCGCCTTCGGCCTTGGCCCAGTCCAGCACTCCGTCTTCCAGCGGCTGGATCAGCTCGTGGATCAGGCTCTGGCCGGCTTGCTGCAGCGCGTGCTCGGCGGCTTGAAGCTCTTCTTCCCAGGCGGCTTTCAGGCGCCCCCAGAGGCTGTCGGGCGTCGCTGCCGTGTGGCTGGCCGTCGGGCTGGCTGGAGCAGAGGCGGCTGGGGGCTCTCCCCACTGGATGGTCCAGCCCCGCTGATCGGCCAGACGTTGGCAGGCGCGTTCGGCCACGGCAGTGATGGTCAGCAGGGGGTTGACGCCCACGGCGGCCGGGATCACCGCGCCATCGCACACATACAGCCCCTCGTGCACGGCGTCACCGTGCGGCCCGGCAAAGACCTGGCATTGGTGGTTGACCACGCCGTGGGCTGCGTCGTCGCCCATGGCACAGCCGCCCAGGGGGTGCACCGTGACCAGCTTCTGGCCCATGCCCTCGGTCCACAAGGGGTTGGCGATGAATTGGCCCTGAATGCCTTCGCTGGCGCGGCGCAGCCACTGGTTGTCGCGCTCGATCACGGCCGAGCGCCCGGCATGGGGCCAGTCGATGCGAAGCCGGTCGTTGCTGAGCTGCAGCTGGCCTTGGGCATCGTCCAGGCTCATCACCAGAAAGGTCTGAGTACGGTCCACCGCGCCGCGGTAGGCCATGTCGGCGAGTTGGCCGGGGTCTTGCTGGACGGCATCGCCGATGGCCTTGGCATCGAGCAGCTTGCGTTTGCCATCCTCCGCCCCGTACTCAAACCCAGTATTGAGTTGGGCCGAGGCAAAGAACAGTGCTGGCGCCAGCGCCAGGGCCAGGGCGCCGGGGATTACACCTTCTTCGATGACCAGCCGGTCTTTGGGATCGGGCTCCTGGCGCAGGTCGATCACGCCGGTGATGCAGGGGCCGGGCAGCGCGCCTTCGACCGGCTTGCGCAGGCCCAGGCCCACGCCGTGGAGGCCGGGCACATCGGCCACGGCAGGTTCAGGCGGGGTGTCCTCGTCGGTGCTCGGCTGGCCGTCTGCCAGGGCATTGGCCTGCGCCGCCTCGGCGGCCTGGGGCGACCAGCCCGCGTCATAGGCCAGGCCCAGCACATCGCCGTTGCCTGAAAAGGAGGCCCCCAACCGGCCCGACAGGGGCAGGCCCTGTTCGCGCGAGCGCAGCAGGATCTCGGTCGAGCCCAGGCTGCCGGCCCCCAGCACCACCACGTCGGCCAGCACGCTGGACAGCGGGCTCTCCGGCTGGGCGGTGGCGCGGTAGTGCACGCGCCACCGGGAGCCCTCGCGGCTGACATGGCTCACGCTCACACCGGTGAACAGGCTGGCGCCGTGGCGTTCGGCGTCGGGCAGGTAATTCATCTGCACCGTGTTCTTGGCCCCCACGTTGCAGCCGCTGGTGCAGTCGCCGCAATCGTTGCAGGCGGGCTGGGTCACGCCAAAGGGGTTGACCCGATCTTCGAACGTGACATTGATCGGCACCCGCTGGAAAGGCTTGTCCAGGTGGCTGGCCGACTGCCGCAGCGCCGCCAGCTTGGCCGGCGTGGGGCGGTTGAGCGGGTAGGTGCGAGGTTCCAGCGTGGCGCGGGCCCGCGCCAGGTAGGGGGCCAGCAGTTGCGGGTCATCCCGGAAGGGCTGCGGCCAGGCCGCACTGCGCAGCAACTCGGGGTCGGCCTCGAGTGACACGTTGGCATTGATCAGGGAAGTGCCGCCCAGGCCGTTGCCCACCATGGCCAGCATGTCGGCATGCACGTGCAGCTGGTAGAGCCCGGTGGGCGAGCCGAGGGTCTGGCCGGCGGTGTCCACCCGCATGGCCTCCCGGGCCTGGTTGAGCGAGGCTGGAAACTCGCCGGGCAGGTGTTCCAGCCCACGCTCCAGCAAGGCGACCTTGCGGCCAGCGCGTGCCAGCCGTGAGGCGGCCACGCCGGCACCATAGCCCGAGCCGACCACCACAACCTCGTACGACGGCCGGAGCAGTGTCTGGCCCTGGCCCAGACACTGACCCATGTCCTGGGCGATTCTGCGCATCATGACCGGGCTCCTTTCTGGTAGGGGTGGGCCATGGAGCGGGCGTTCAGCGCCGCCGCGGCCAGGGCTTCGAGCTTGTCGCGCGCGCAGCTTGAGAAGACCGCCCAGTCGGCCTCGGTGGCGGCCACCGCGGCCTGCAAGGCGCTCAGCAAGGGGTTGTGCCGGTCGCGAAAGTTCTGCAGGCCTTCGGCCCGCACGGGCGCCATGTGATCGGCCACGGGGTCGTTGAACAGGCGCAGCGCGGCCACGTCCATGGCCTCGTTGATGAACACTGCCGAGGCCCCCTGGGTGAAGGTCATGGTGGGTTGGTCCAGCACCCAGCCGCCGGTGTTGTAGACGGCCACCGGCTGGTTCAGGCCCTCGATCACCACTTCTTGCTGAAACGGCTTGTGGGTGTGGCCGTAGACGAATGACAGATCAAAGTCGGGCAATGCCTGGACCGCGGCCGGGTTGGAGCGCAGGGCCGCTTGCAGGTCATGAAGCGCCGGCCCGCTGATGAAGGCGCGCAGGTTCTTCAGGTCGTCGGGGGGCAATAGGTCGAGAAAGTTGTTGCGCTGGCCCTGGGCGTTGCGGGTCAGGGTGAGTTCGATCAGGGCCCCGACCAACTGGCGCAGCGTGATGCCCTGGTACAGCGGCATGCTGCCGCTGAAGCCGAGTTGGGTGGCCACCTGGTCCAGCAACCGCTCGCGGAACTGGTCGGCATAGGCGTGCGAGGCCCCGGCGTTGTTCATGATCTGGTACAGCGAGAAGGCTTCGCGCCCGGTATCGCCGGCGCTGCCCAGGTCGGACCACAGAAAATCGACCCAGGCGCCGTTTTCCTGCTCCAGTGTCTCGGCGCTCAACTCGCCCATCGACTGGCCGGACATCAGGCCGTTGATGGTGCTCATCAGCCGGTAGGTCGGGTCGATGTAGTGGCCGTGGTGCAGCACCACGCCGCGCTTTCGGTCGGGCGTGATCAGGCAGAGGTTGGGGTAGGCGATGTGCACTCGGGCCAGGGGCTCGTCGGGCAGGTGCCGGCGCAGGATGGCGGTCAGCATGTCGCAGGGAATCTCGGAACCCGGTGGCCGGTCGCGGTACTCGGAGTGGTCGATCAGGTCGTCGTGGGTCTGGCCTTGGCGCAGGGCGTCGACAAACAGGGTGTCCTGGGCCATGCGCCACAGGTGGTGATCGTGGTTGCCGGGCACCAACAGCACCGTGGGGGACAGCACGGGCGCCTGGCCCAGGGGGAACAAGGCCTCGACGAACTGGGCGAACACGCGCGTCACCTGGCCCATCGGCGAGATGCCCAGGTCCAGGATGTCGCCCAGCAGGACCAGGGTGGGCGGTGTTGGGCTTTGGCCCGCCTGGGCCAGGTGGCGCAGGGTGCGCCTCAGCGACGAAGCGAAATGCAGCAGCGTGGGGCTGGGGTGCCCGGCATCGAATTCGCCGGCAGCATTGAGCTGCGTGAGGGTGCTGTCCGGGGCCCCGAGGTGGAGATCCGACAGGCAGACGTAGCGCACAGGGGTCATGGGCAAGTTCGCTCCTGAATCTGAAGGCCGCAATCGGTTTGATGGGGGCTGGCTGCGGTGGGGCTCAGAGCCCGGGCGGAATCACCGGCTCGTTCAGTTGCCGCCAGTCCCAGAACGCTTCCACAGGCATGGCCTTGGTGACATACCAGCCTTGCACGTACTCGCAGCCCAGGCGTTTCACGATGGCCCACTCTTCGGCGGTTTCCACCCCCTCGGCCACGATGCTCAGGCCCATGCGGTGGGCCAGCGTGCAGATCGAGTCGAGCAGCACCTCGGCCGAGCTGCCCACCTGCACGCCCTTGACGAAGGATCGGTCCACCTTGAGTTCCTGAACCGGCATCTTCTGCAGGTAGGCCAGTGACGAGTAGCCGGTGCCAAAGTCATCGATGGACAGGCTGAAACCTGCCTGGCGCAAGGCATGCAGGTGCTTGAGCGCGGTGTCCGGGTCGTCCATCACGCTGCTTTCCGTCACTTCAAAGCGGATGTCCTGCGGGTTGGCATTCAGGCGGGCCGCCAGTTCCTGGGCCTGGCGGCCAAGGCGGTCATCGCGCAGGTCGCTGGCACTGATGTTGACCGAGATCTGGATCGGCCGCCCCGAGGCGCGCTGCTGTGCGCAGACCAGCAGGGCCTTCTTGAGCATCCACTCGGTCAGCATGCGGATGCTGCCTGTCTGTTCGGCAAAGGGAATGAACTCGCTGGGCGGCACCAGCCCGCGTTCAGGGTGCCGCCAGCGGATCAGGGCCTCTGCCGACTCGATGCTGCCGTCGGCGATGCGCACCTTGGGTTGCAGGTGCATTTCGAGCTGGTTCTGGGTCACCGCGTCCTTGAGCTTGGACAGCAGGCTCAGGTCGGCGCGGGAGCTCAACTCCATGCTGTCCGAAAACGTCAGCCAGTCGGCGTTGACCCGTTGCGCTGCATGGGTGGCAATGGCCGCGGCCCGGATCAGGTGCTGCATGCTCTGCCCGTGCCTGGGCGCCACCGCCACGCCCACGGTGAAGCTGATGTCCACCGGCTCGCCGAGCACGTTCAGGGGGTCGGCAAACCGGGCGTGAACCTGCTCGATCAGTGAACTGGTCTCGGCATTGCTGGAGGTCAGCAGGCAGAACTGGGAGGCATGCAGCCGCCCCACCTTGACCCCGGGGATGCTGTGCAGACGCCGGGCTGCCTCGATCAACACGGCATCGCCAAATTCATAGCCCAGCGCGTCGTTGATGGCCTTGAAGCGGTCCAGGTCCAGCACCAGGACCAATTGGTCATTGCCCTGGCGCAGGTTGGCATCGCCATCGGCACGGATGCCTTCGCGGTTGGGCAACTGAGTCAGGCTGTCTGTGATGGCTTTCTGGTGCTCGAACTCAGACCGCTGCTGGCGCTCCATCATCCGGCACACGTTGAGCAGCAAGACACCGCCGAAGAACAGGCTGGCCGCCAGGGTCAGCAAGGCGTGGAGCTGAACATGCCCCTGCCACGCATACAGCACGGAACCCAGGCTCAGGATCAGAAAAACACCATAGATGCGCGGCCTGGCCGACAACACCGTGACCGAGACGGCCGCCCAACCCACCACCAGGGCCGACAGCAAGGCCAGGTCGACAATGCTCAGGGAGCCCGAGAACAAGGGCAGGCAAGACACCGCCAGGGTACCCGTGACCGTGTTGATGGCTGCCATGGTGTTCAGCGTGTCTGGTGTGGGGCCCTGCCGGCGCAGGTGCATGTGGTAATACCACTGCCGCAACAGGTAACCACCGGCCACCACCGCATACCAGCTGCCGTAGGCAGCCCAGCCCACCTGCTCCACCAGGGTGAAGCCAAACAGGCCGCACAGGCACAACGCTGCCAAGGTACCCAAACGGGATTGAGAGACCAGGATTTCGACTCGTCTCACCGTCAGGTCGTCGGCAACATCGCGCAAAATCGGCATGGATCAGTCAGACTTCGTATTTGGCGCGTTCAGGCCTCGTCTTCGTCGGAGGACGGGTCTGAACTGCTGTTACTTAATGTAACCAAAATGCAGATCAGCGTGTGATTTTCCCGGTTTGCTTTCCTTCAGGCGAACACGGGGGCTTGCACGTGCTGCAAATCTGCCACAAGTGCGTGCCCAGGGCGCGTCCGGTTTCAGGCCTGTGGGGGCTGTGGCTGGCGCGCCTGCCAGGCCCGCAGAGCCTGACGGTAATCGTCCATGGCCAGATCGTGCAGGTCAAAAATGCAGGGGTCACAGCCATTGCCGCAGCAAGCCTCGAGTTCAGGCTGCACGGGCGGGGTGGGCATGGGATCGTTGCTGGGGGGCTGTGGGCTGGGCATGGTGCCATTTTCGCGCAGGCCTGCGGCCCTTGCCGGCGCAGGGTCAGCGCTGCGGCCGGCCCAGCGCATCCCGAAAACCCAGCTGGCTGACGATGCTGGCCACGATCAGCACCGTGGCCATGGCCAGGGCGGGGTCGTGCCCCAACCCCACGGCTGCGGTGCACAAGGCACCCACCATCATCTGAATGGCGCCGTACAGCCCGGCGGCCGAGCCCACCAGGTCAGGGTGCACGCTCAGAGTGCGGGTCAGCGCCGCAGGGCTGGTCATGCCGGCGCCTACGTTGAACATCAGCAGCAGGGCCAGCACCAGCCACCATTGCAAAAGGCCGGCCAGCAGCACGGCCAACAGCAGCACGGCGCTGGCCAGGCTGAGCGCATTGGCGCGCAACATCAGGTGCTCCACACTCACGCGGCCGATCAGCCTGCTGGCCAGGGCGTTGCCCAGTGAGAGCCCGGCCACCAGCAGGCCCAGGTACAGAGCCACTTCGTGCGGTGGCCGGTGCATCTCTTGCACAAAGATGAAGGGCGCCGAGGCCAGAAACGCATAAATCGAAGTGGTGGCACAGCCGCCGCCGATGGCCAGGGCCATGTAGGGGCGTGAACTGAGCAGCCGCCCGTAGTCGCGCTGCAGCTTGGCTGGACGGAATTGCCCGCTGGGCTCGCCGGTCTCGGGCAGGATGCGCCAGGTCAGCAACAGGTTGAGCAGGCCCAGCCCGATCAGCAGCACAAAGATGAAGCGCCAGCCCAGCCAGTCGCTCACCGTCTGGCCCAGCAGCGGGGCCAGGCCGGGGCCGATCATGGTGATGAGGTTGATCATGGCCAGGCGCCGCACCGATTGCGTCATGCCTGAGCTGTCGCGCACGATCGCCCGGCCCAGCACCAGACCAGCGCAGCCGCCCAGGGCCTGCACAAAGCGTGCGGCCGCCAGCAGGCGGACATCCGGGGCCCAAAGCGACAGCAGCCCCCCCAGCGTGAACAGGGCCAGACCCACCATCAGCACCGGTCGGCGCCCGTAACTGTCGGACAGGGGCCCGTAGATGGGCTGGCCCACGGCCAGGCCCAGGATGTACAGGCTGATCGTCAGCTGAATGGGGCCTGGTTCGGCGTTCAGGCTGAGGGCCGCCTGGGGCAGGGCGGGCACGAAGATGTGCATGGCCACCGTGCCGCTGAACGTGATCAGCACCAGCAGCCACAAGGGGGGCAGGGGGCGGTGCACGTCAGGCATCCTCGGCGGTTTCAGCGGCCTCGCCCCCATCGAGCGCGGCCAGGGTGCTCAACACCTGCTCCAGCACCTGCACGGCCGTGTTCAGGGCGCTGTCGTCAATGCCGGCCAGCAGGGTGGCGCGCACTTGTTCGGTCTGGCGCCCGACCTGAGCGACGATGGCCTGGCCTGCCGGTGTCACGTGCAGGATCTTGGCACGTCGGTCTTCGCCCTCGCGGCGCTCGATCAGGCCGGTGGCTTGTAGCTCGTCCAGCAGGCGCACCACGGACGAGGTGTCCAGTGAGAGCAGGGCAGCCAGGTCCTTTTGGCGCATGGGCTGGCTGGCACGCGCCACATGCCACAGCGGGAGCCAGGTGGCTTCGGTCAGGCCGAGGGGTTGCAATTGGCGATTGATGGCCCGGCGCCATTGGCGTGCCGTGGAAGACACCAAGGCACCGAACACGGCACGTGCCGGCTTGTCGGATGAAGGCATGAAGTGCTGCCATGGCAGCGCGATGGGCCCCGCGCCACCTTGGGCAGGCCGGTTCGCGCAGGCCGGGCATCTCACAAAATGATTGGGATGCCAATTATATGTTTGTCACTCAAAACCCGCCGGAGGGCAATGACGTGACCCAGGGCGCAGCGTGGGAGGCCCTTGGCCTGCCGTTCAAGCCAGCGCGCTGTCGGCCAGCAGTGCCTGCTGGCAGGGCGATTCGGGCAGCAGGCTGAGCCCTTGTTTGGCCTGGTTCAGTGCCGCCTGCGCCCGCGCCAGGGCGGCGGCCAGGGCGGCTTGGGTCAGTCGGGCCGGGCGGCCCGGGGGCGCCAGATCAGGCCGGCTTTCGCGGTTCAGTTGCCACACCAGGCCCCAGCTTTGGCCATAGGCAGCCAGGGCGGCTTCAACCTCGGGCGGAGCACCGGCCAGAATGGCGGCGCAGCGTGCCCCGGCCTCGAACAGCGAGGCCGTCCGGGCCTGGGTGATGCGCTGGTGCCGGTCACCGGCGTCATCCGACTGAGCTGGGGGATCCGGGGTCTGGTAGGTCTGCTGGTACATCACCGAGCCCTCGGCCACCTGGTTGGTGGCATCTGCCAGCACGCGCAGTACACGCATGTCGCCCAACTCCACAATGGCCCGGAAGGCCCCGGTGTAGAGCAGATCGCCCAGCAGCACGCTCGGTGCATTGCCCAGGCCGGCAGGGGCCTCTTCGGCGGGCAGGTCTACCTCATGGTGCAGGGCCAGTGCGGCGTGGATCAGTTCGACGGCTGCCGCCAGCACCTGCTGGCTTGCCCCTCGGTCTCCCAAGGCCTGGGCACAGACCAGCGCCAGGGCAGGGCGTACGCGCTGTTCGGGTGATTGGGCGATGTGCTGTGCCGCATAGGCAATCAAGGCCACATCGGTGTTGAGACGTTGCTGGATCAGCGTGCCGACCTGAGCCAGGTCGGCATCGATCAGGGCAAAAAATGAACTCGGGATGAGGGCGTGCATGGTGACGGGTTTGGCAGGGGGAAGGCGAGCTCAGCGGCCTTGGGATGGCTGTCAGCCGCCCTGCTCCGGCGCAGGGTTTGTCGGCGAGTGTAGGTGAACTCACCGGGCCCGCCGCGCAGACAGGTGCAATGACCCGTTACAACGGGCCAGAGGCGATGCCGAAAGCATGGGCGCGGCGCGGGGGCGCATGGATCTGGGCACAGCCCAGCCATAGAGCAGGGAATGGGCCCTTGATCAGCGACAAGGCTCGGGTGCTCGGACGCAGCGCGTCTTTTGCGATTTCTCAAGCTTTCAAGATCTGGCCGGAATCACTTTTTCTTATCTGAAATGGGTCGAAGTTCGATGCAGGCGCGGCGCTAGATTCGGCTCGAACCGGGGGTAGGCAGCGCCTGCAAAGGCCCGCTGTGCTCCGGTGATCCATCCCTGTTGAACCATTTCCAGACCGAGCAAACACCATGAGCTTCTACCAAGACTTCAACGACAAGCAGGCCATCGAAGCCTGGCATGCATTGCCCCGCGCACCCTACAAGACCTTCAAGCTGACGCGCCTGGCACCCACGATCGGTGCCGAGATCCAGGGTGTGGACCTGTCACGCGACCTGCCTGACGAGCAGTTGGCCGAGATCCGCCGCGCGATCGGCGAGAACCTGGTGCTGGCCTTCCGCGGGCAGACCTTGGATTTGGCGTCGCACAAGCGCTTTGCACGCCGCTTTGGCACGTTGCACCGCCATTTGTTGGCCAAGAGTCGCGCCGTGGCCGGCGGCACCGACGACCCCGAGGTGCTGGCCTGGCACACCGGGCCGCAGTCGCGCTTCACCGCCGGCGACGCCTGGCACCACGATGTGTCGTGCGATGCCAACCCCATCTGGGGTTCTTTTTTGCATGTCACGCGCCTGCCCGAGTCGGGGGGCGGCGACACGGCCTTTGCCAACCTGGTGCTGGCCTATGAGTCGCTGTCGGCGCCCTACAAGGCCTTTCTTGACGGCTTGACCGCGGTGCACGATGGCTCGACCGCCTGGACGGCCGGCTACGGCAGCCAACCCGAGCCCGGCAAGGCCTTTCCGGCCACCGAGCACCCAGTGGTGGCGCGCCATCCCTTCACCGGGCAGAAGTTCCTGTACGTGAACGAGGCCTTCACCTCACACATCGTGCAGCTCAGCCGCCACGAGAGCCAGTCTGTGTTACAGCAACTGTACCGCCACATCGAGCGCAACCTGGCCTTCCAGGTGCGTGTGAAGTGGGAACCCGGCACCCTGCTGTTCTGGGACAACTGGGCCACCCAGCACCATGCCGTGTGGGATTACTTTCCGGAAGAGCGCTGGGGCGAGCGTGTGTCGGCCTATCTGGACCACGGCCCCAAGGCCTGATTGAGGGGGTGCCGCAGCGCCTCAGTCGCCAGCTTGACCGGCGCGGCGCTGCTCACGCAGCATGAACAGGTAAAGGCTTTCGACCTTTTCACGCGCCCAGGGCGTCTTGCGCAAAAAGGTCAGGCTCGACTTGACGCTGGGGTTGAGCGCAAAGCAGCGGATGGGCACCAGGTGGGCCAACTCGTCCCAGCCGTAAAAATCGACCAGCGCGGTGACGATGGCCTCCAGGGTCAGCCCATGCAAGGGGTTGTGGCGCTGGGCTGGAGGGGCAGGGGGCGTGGACATGGTGAGGTCTGGGCGGGTGAGGCGGGGCTGGCGAGCTTAACTCAGGCCTGGCAGGGTGCCCAGATCCGGTCACACAACATCTTGGGGCTGGTGCCCGGAGAAATTCTGCTGGGTGCAAACCGTGAGCCGAAGACGTCGTTCTGTCGTCGTGGAGCGGCTCCCGTTTGCCCTGGGGGGCTTGAAGCCACGTCCGGGCTTCTTGCGAAAAATGGACTTGAGGTGATGCCACGCACGCGCTTTTGCCGCGGTGAGGGCCCGATGATCAAGCCAAGGCGGCAGGCTATCTCGCCATTTTGACGGATGCACATCTGGGTGTAACTCAGCGTGAGGGGCTGTAGATGTCCGAGCACCGTTGAGGGTGCGACACATCTCAATGGCCTGCAACCCCACCGCTCAGACTGCCCGTCGACGGGCAGAAAGAAAATGACAGCCCGTCTTCAGATCAAGATGATTTTCAGGTTCAGGCAATCGAGGATTTGTTTGGGTTTGATCGAGGCGCCAGATTTTTCCGTTTGAAAAAGAGGAGGGCCATCAGACAGGAGAGAACCGCCATGCCATATTCGGAGAGTGTCGGGATGGAGGAAGCTGCAGCAGCGATGACGACATTGAAATTACTCAGCGCCGTGGCGTTTGAAATCACCGCACCTGTGTTTGCATCGTAGTCGGACAGTGATTGCAAAGAATAGGTCCCGGGTGTGCTGGGGTTGGTCACATTGTGAATCGTGATGGTGTACGTTCCTGCACCCATGACATGGGAGGTGCCGGGGTTGGTGTTGGCGACGTACAAAGCACCTCCCGCGCTCAATGCGCATCGTGGCGTGACGGGGGGGACGGGTGAAAAATTGACCGCATTCACAGCACAGTCTGCTTCGGTTGCGTAGGTACTGCCTGTGGTCATCCCCGCAGGCAATTGCAGCGAAACATACCAACCACCGTTTGGAGCCCCGCCAAAATTGGCGTCTGTCGTTGTGAATGTGATCGTCACGTCACCTACACCGCTGGCAGCGCTGCTGGTGCTGCTGAACCCCGTGAGCGCTGTGGTGGCAAATGCTGAGGCACTTATCAAGGTGAAAAAGCCCGCAAACAGAGCACGATTAAAAGTTTTCTTCATGATTTATGTGCATCCAAGAGCTAATAAAAAATAACCATTGCTGATGGTTTTGATTCAGGGGTGTTTTTGATGGCGATTGACATGCAATTCCCCATTCACCTCAGCCAATCAAAGATTGGCGTGTGTTCAGAATTTAATGGTTCAATGCCGTTCAACACTATTCTTTTTAAGAGTCTGGCAGGTACTCGGAAAGACAGTGAAAATCGACGTTTGTCTGGACGGTAAGTTCGGTTGGTGATTTGTGGTGTGGCTCATCACAAATGTGATCCGAGTGAGTTTTTACCAAAATAAAACATTGTTGGCAACTTTTAGGGTGGAAAAAATTATTGCCCCTGAAAAATGTTCTAATTTGAGCAAATTAAGTTCATCAGAGGAACAAATGGCGGAAAAGTACTTCAGCGGTGTTGACGTATTCAAATCATCGGTCACCAAAGAACGGAATTAATCGGCGTCGGCCAACTGGGCCCCCTCGATCGCCACATCTGACTGTGCATTGGTGGATCAGCCACTGCACCTCACCGCGAACAGGCAAATAAAGCCACCACAAGGACCCGCATTGCGATTGGGGTTTGCCCCTCACCACAGTCAACGCCGTGTTCGAGCGAACACCCCGTCGGGCCTTTGAAGCAGCACCTTTGCATGCCGTTGCCGTTGCCGTTGCCGTTTGCCCGTTTGCCCGTTTGCCGGGGGCGCAGGCCAGCGCGCTGGCAAGCAGCGCCACATGCGCCTCACGGCCTGTCGCAATCGCCGCCGTGATGGCGGCAATGTTGAAGGCATGCGAGCCAAACGGCGCCATCAACGGCGATCCCAGGCCTGGCGTTGCCACGACAGGGTTGGCGTTGGTCTTGAAGCCGTCGTTGCGCAGCACGAGCATGCCGGGCATGTACTGGCCCGTCAGTGTGATGAGGAACAGCGGCAACGCCAACTCCACGTTGATACGCGGATGAGCTGCAAGCAGCCGGCGGGGGCCGGGGTACGCGTCTGTGACAGACTACGAAATCAAGTCGGCCATCTTTTATTTGGCCAGCGCACGGCGTGGCTTGCCAACGCCTGTCAGAGGCGATCATTGGGGAAGTGGGTAGCGTACGGGTCGGCCAGGCACGCATTCTTGAACGGCTCCAATGGGTCTAGGCGTGTTGACGATGATGCCCGTTTGATCCATGTCCCCTCTGGGATCAACCGATGGGCCGGCCCACAGGTTTGAAGCCTCGCCCCCTCGCGACCGAAGGTGTTCAGCGTTTCTGCAAGGCGTCATCTCCAGTGGCCACGGAGGCCGGCACCCATGGGGCATCGTCTCTTGGCGTGATTCGCGCTCATGGCCCGAGGCCTTGTAAGTCCTTGGGTCGCTGGAGCCCCGCCATGGCTCCAGCTACCCAGCTGTATCAACGCTCGATCGTCTTGTTCCACCGGCTGTTCCAGCCCGGGCGCTGTTCGTTGATGGCGTCCCAGTCCACGGTGATGGCGTTTTTCATGTAGCCGTTGATCAGCTTGACCTGTTCAACCCCATTGCCCACCACGGGCGCCTTGGGGTTGGTGGGGATCTGGTCGCCAAACTGCAGCACATTGGCCTGGGCCAGGGGCGACAGCAGGAACTCGGTCAGCTTCTGGGCCAGTTCGGGCTCGCTGTTCTTGGCGATCACGCACTGGGCCACCATCAGCACCACGGAGCCCTCTTTGGGCTGGGCGTATTCCACCGGAATGCCCTTGGCCTTGAGCCCGGCGACGGCGGTGGGGGTGAGGGGGAACAGGGCGGCCTCGCCGGTCTGCACCATTTCAGAGATCTTGGCCGAGCTGGGGATGTACTCGAGCACATTGGGGCCGATGGTGTTGGCCCAGGCTTTGAAGCCGGGTTCGACGTTTTTGTCGGTGCCGCCCTGGATGCGGTTGAACATCAAGAAGCCGTGCAGCCCGAAGGTGGAGGATGGCATCGACTGGAACACCACCTTGCCCTTGAACTTGGGGTCGGCCAGGTCCATCCAGGACGTGGGCGCAGCCCAGCCCTTTTCGGTGAACATCTTCTTGTTGTAGGCTAGGCCGGTCATGCCCAGGCTCACGCCGGTGGCCATGTCGTTCTTCAGGCGGGCGGCGGGGTAGATGTCTTTCAGCACCGGGGTGTCACGCTGTTTCTCGCACAGGCCCATGTTGATGGCGCGCGCCATGATGCCGTCGTCCAGAAACATCACATGCATCTGGGGCTTGTCCTTGTTGGCCTGGGCCTTGGCCAGGATGTCGGACGAGGTGCCCGGCACCACCACCACCTTGGCCCCATAGGCCTTCTCGAAGGCCGGGAACACGTACTGGGTGTAGGCCTTCTCCATCTGGCCCCCGTTCATGCCGATGTACAGGGTTTTGGTGTCGGCCATGGCGTGGCTGCCCAAGGTGGTGGCGCACAGGGCGGCGCTCGCCCAGGCCAGGCGGCTGAAACGGCTTGCTTGCACAGAGGGGGTGGTTTTCATGCTGTGGTCCTTGTTGGCTGGTTGGGGGAAGGTCGGGGTGAATGAAAAGGCAGGGGTGATCAGGCCAGGGCCGCCGTGGCGGGCTGGAAACGGGCGATGTCAAAGCCCTCGAGCGGGGTGCTGCTGTGGCCTTGGTGCACCAGCTCGGCCAGCACCTCGCCGGCCGCCGGGCCGATCTGGAAACCGGCGCCGGCAAAGCCGAAGCCATGCCACAGGCCGCTGCGCTGGTG
Source organism: Curvibacter sp. EU05-FHT14A10 (assembly GCF_058791075.1). Lineage (NCBI taxonomy): Bacteria > Pseudomonadati > Pseudomonadota > Betaproteobacteria > Burkholderiales > Comamonadaceae > Curvibacter > Curvibacter sp. EU05-FHT14A10. Next base: position 197,846 of record NZ_JBYTDE010000002.1, on the reverse strand, counting down.
GCTGGGGCCCAAGACGGGCTGGCGGTCGGGCAGGTAGCCTTCGGTGCCGCTCCAGGTACGGATGATGTGGGCGCCGCGCAGTGCGGGCAGCAGTTCGATGGCCTGCTGGGTCAGCTTGAGCAGGGCCTCACTGCTGCTGCGGGCGCGCTGGCCGTCCAGGGCCAGGCCCGAGCCGCCGCCCAACACAAAGTTGCCGCGCTGTACCTGGCGGCCATAGATGCCGCCGCCCTCCACGCCCAGGCTGACCGGGGCAAAAAAGGGCAGGGGCTCGGTCACAGCCATGGCTGGGTGGCCCGAAACCAGGGGCACAGGCTCGCCGAACTGGGCCGCCAACTGGCCTGCCCAGGCGCCGGCGCAGTTGATCAACTGGGGCGCGCGCAGACGCCAGTGGGCCTGCCCGTCGGGGCCGGCCTCGGCCACAAAGCGTTGGCCATCGTGGGCCAGTGCGATCAGTGGGGTGCGCTCCAGCACGCGGGCACCGGCGCGCTCGGCCGCCCGGGCAAAAGCCGGCGACACCAGGCGCGGGTTGGCTTGCCCGTCTTCGGGGCACAGCGAGCCGCCCACCGCCACCTCGCCCAGCCAGGGCCAGCGGCGGTGCACCTCGGAGCGGCCCAACACCTGCAGGCCCAGGTCAAATGCGGCGCTTTGCTCGCGATAGCGTTCCAGCGCGGCCAGATCGGCCTCGCTGCGGGCCAGTTTGAGGTGGCCGCTGCGCTGGTATTCGCCGTCGGTGCCGATCAGATCGGGCAGGCGACCCCAGATGCCGTGGGCCCGCTGGGCCAAGGGCAATTGATTCATGGGCCGGCCCTGCCGCCGCACACCGCCAAAGTTGACACCGCTGGAGCGCGAGCCACACAGATCGCGTTCGATCAGCACCACCTGGCTGCCCATGCGGGCCAGCGCCAGCGCCGCCGAGCTGCCCACAATGCCGCCCCCCACCACCAGCACATCGCAATCAAGGGTCTGCATCAGTCGGTCTCCGGGGCAGGGTCTGGCCCAAGCTGGCTGGCCTGGGCCATCAGGGGCAGGGGTTTGATGGGGGCCTGGGCGCGCAGCCGGCCCACCTGTTCGATGGGCTGGCCGCTGGCGTGGGCCAGGATCTCGGCGGCGGCCGCGCCACACATGCGGCCCTGGCAACGGCCCATGCCGACGCGGCTGAGCGCCTTGAGGCGGTTCAACTCGGGGGCGCCGGTGTCTTTGACCTGCTGGCGCAGTTCGCCTGCCGTGATGTTTTCGCATCGGCATACCACCAGCTCATCGGGGGCGTGCGCCGCCCAATCGGTGGGGAAGGGGAAGGCGGTCTCCAGCCCCTGGCGAAAACGTGCGATGCCGGCCAGCTTGGCGTCGAGCGCGCGGCTGCGCGGGCCCGGGGCCAAGCCCTGGCGGTCTTCCAACAGGGCCAGGGCGGCGCGTTCGCCGGCCCATTCGGCCGCATCAGCGCCCTGGATGCCGGCACCATCGCCGGCCAGGTACACGCCCGCCACGCTGCTGCGCCCGGCGGCGTCGCGCACCGGCAGGTGGGCCCGGTTCAGGGCATTGAATTCAAAGCGGCAGTCCAGCAGATCGGCCAGTTGGGTCTCCGAGCGCAGGGCATGGCCGAGGGCCAGACCGTCGGCTGCGGTACTGTGCTCGCGGCCCTGGCGATCCTGCCAGCGCAGGCCTTCGACGCGCTCGCTGCCCAGTACCTGCAAGGGCTGCACGCCCCAGTGCACCGGCACCCCGTGGGCCAGCAGCCAGGCCAGAAAGTACTGCCCCTTGGCCAGGGTGGCGGGCTGGTTCAGCAAGGCGGGCAGCGCGGCGATCTTGCCGGCCCAACCGGCCGTGTCGAGCACCCCGGCCACCTGCACACCGTGGGCGCGGCCGGCCTTGGCGATCTGGTAGGCCACCAGGTAGAGCAGGGGGCCGGTACCGGTCAGCAGCACGCGCTGCCCGATGCTGCAGCCCTGGTATTTCAAGGCCACCTGGGCCCCGCCCAGGGTGTAGACGCCGGGCAGCGTCCAGCCTGGCAGGGGCAGTACGCGGTCGGTGGCGCCGGTGGCCACCACCAGGTGCGACCAGGCCAGGCGCTGGCTGCGCTCGCCTTGCAGCACGTCGAGCCAGCCCGGGCCAGCGTTCCACACCAATTGTTCGGGGCGGTAGTCCACCCGGGGCAGCAGCGCTTGCCAGGCCGCATGCACGGCGCGGGCGCGGCCGGCCTCGAAGCCATACAGGGCTTCGGGCGGGCGAGAGAACCCTGCCGGGGGCTGGCGGTAGATCTGGCCGCCGCCACGCGCGGCTTCATCGATCAGGATGGGCCGCAGGCCGTGGGCGACCAGGGTCTGGGCGGCGCGGATGCCGGCGGGGCCGGCGCCCACGATCACCACGGGGGCCTTGGGGTCGGGTTGAAGGCGAGGGGCGTTCACAGCGGGCTCTCCTCGGCATGGGTCAGCACGCTCAGGCCAGGGCTGACCAGGGTGGTGCAGGCGCGCAGGCGCCGGCCTTCTGGCGTGCGCACCCAGCAGTCCTGGCAGGCACCCATCTGGCAGAAACCGGCTCGCGGCTGGCCGCTGAACTCGTTGTGGCGCAAGGAGGCCTGGTGCTGCAGGATGGCGGTCAGCACGGTGTCGCCGGCCAGGGCCTGCACGGGCTGGCCATCCACCTGCACGGTCAGCGGGGTGCGGCCGGTTTCGGCCACACGGTGCAACAGGCCGGGGCCGGTCTTCTTCAGGGCATGGGGGTTCATCGGTGACCTCCGACCAGCACTTTGTCGAGGCCATAGAGGCGGTCCAGCACCAGCATGGCGACGGCGGTCAGCCCGACCATCAGGGCCGACACGGCCGCCATCAGGGGGTCGATGGATTCGGTGGCGTACATGTACATGCGCACCGGCAGCGTGACGGTGGACGGCGAGGTGACAAAGATCGACAACGTGACCTCATCAAAACTGTTGATGAAGGCCAGCAGCCAGCCACCGCTCACCCCGGGCAGGATCATGGGCAGGGTGATGCGCACAAAACTGCGCCAGGGCGAGGCCCCCAGCGACAGCGCGGCCTGCTCGATGCTGCGGTCAAAGCCCACCAGCGAGGCCAGCACCAGGCGCAACACATAGGGCGTCACCACCAGGGCATGCGCGAGCAGCAGAAAGCCGAAGCTGCCCGCGGCACCCACCAGGCTGGACAGGCGCAGCAGGGCCACGCCCAGCACCAGGTGCGGAATGATCAGCGGCGACAGGAACAGCGCGTTGATCAGCTCCCGCCCTCGAAAGGTGTAGCGCGTGAGCGCCAGGCCAGCGGGCACGGCCAGCACGGTGGACAGCGTGGCCGAGCCCAGGGCCAGCCACAGGCTGTTCCAGAACGAGGCCACAAAGTCGGGGTGCTCGAACACGGCCTTGAACCAACGCAGCGACAGGCCGTGGCGCGGCAGGGTCAGGGTGTTCTCGGGCGTGAAGGCGACCACACAGACGATCAGCAGCGGGGCCAGCATGAAGCTGACCACCAGGGCGTTGAACAGCAGGGCCAGGGGGCCATTTTTGCCCGGGATGCGCCCGGAGGCATTGAGGTTTGCAGTGGTACTCATGGCGGATTCACCCCAAGGCTTTCTGGTAACGGCGCTCAACCAGTCGGTTGTAGCTCAGCATCACGATCAGGTTGGCCACGAGCAGGGTCAGGGCCACCGCCGCGCCCTGGGGCCAGTTCAGTTCGTGCAGGTATTCGTCGTAGACGATGGTGGCCACCATCTTCAGCCGGCGCCCGCCCAGCAGGCCCGGGATGGCAAACGAGCTGGCCGACAGGCCGAACACGATCAGACTGCCCGACAGGATGCCGGGCATCACCTGGGGCAGCACGATGCGGCGCACGATGGTGAAGGGACTGGCCTGCAACGAGGCGGCGGCATGCTCCACGCTGGGGTCGAGCTTTTGCAGCGAGGTCCAGACCGGGATCACCATGAAGGGCAGCATCACATGCACCAGGGCGATCACCACGGCCGCCTCGGTGTACAGCAGCTTGACGCGGCCCAGGCCCAGGGCCATCAAGGCTTGGTTGACCAGGCCTTCAGGGCCCAGCAGCATCGACCAGCCAAAGGCCCGCACCACCACCGACACCAGCAGCGGCGCCAGCACCACCAGCAACAGGATCGAGCGCCAGGGGCTGCCCATGCGGCTCAGCACATAGGCCTGGGGCGCGCCCACGGCCATGCAGATCAGGGTGGTCAGCCCCGCCATCCAGAAGGTGCGCCAGAAAATGCCCAGGTAATAGCTGTCGCTGAACAGGTGGGCGTAATGGGCCAGGGTGTACTCACCCTCTTTCACGCCGGTGGCGTAGTCAAAGCCGTTGAACGAGAGCACGGCGGTCAGCAACAGCGGCGTGACCAGCAGCGTGGCGAACAGACACAGTGCGGGCCCGCTGAGCAGCCAGGGGACGGGCTTTTTCATGCCATGGCCTCAGTGGCTGTCAGCGCGGCGGCGGCGCCCGAGGCTTCCAGCACGCGGGTCACATGCAGTGGCCAGTCGATGCCTGCGTCAGCGCCCACGGCCAGGGGGCTGCCACCATCGTTGGGCGCCAGCAGCAGCAATTCCCCCAGGGCGCTGTTCAGTCGGTACATCCACTGGCTGCCCAGAAAGAAGCGCTCCAGCACCTTGGCGCCCAGCCGGCCCTGGCCGGGGGCGCACAGGCGCAGTTTCTCGGGGCGCAGGCCGACCAACACGCGGCTGCCCGGGGCATGGTGCAGGCCGGGCAGCGCCAGGCGCAAGGGCCCCAGGCTGATCTCAGGCCCGTGCTCGCCGGCCACCACCTGGGCCGGGATCAGATTGGCCTTGCCCACAAAGGTGGCAATGAAGCGGTTGCCCGGGTGCTCGTACACCGCCTCGGGGTGGTCGACCTGGGTGATGCGCCCAGCCTCCATCACCACCACCCGGTCGCTCACGGACAGGGCCTCTGACTGGTCGTGGGTGACCATCACCGTGGTGGTGCCCACCTGGCGCTGGATGCGGCGCAGCTCGAACTGCATCTCTTCGCGCAGCTTGGCGTCCAGATTGGACAGGGGCTCGTCGAGCAGCAGCACCGGCGGGCGGATCACCAGGGCACGTGCCAGCGCCACGCGCTGGCGCTGCCCGCCCGACAACTGGCGCGGGTAGCGTTGGCCATGCTGGTCCAGCCGCACCAGGGCCAGGGCTTCGGCGACGCGCTGATCGCGTTCGGCCTTGGGGCAGTGCCGCATCTCCAGGCCAAAGCCCACGTTCTCGGCCACAGTCATGTGCGGAAACAGGGCGTAGGTCTGGAACACGATGCCCAGGCCGCGGCTGCTGGTCTTGGTGTGGGTGATGTCCTGGCCATCCAGCACGATGCGGCCGCTGCTGACCGCCTCGATGCCGGCAATCATCTGCAAGGTGGTGGTCTTGCCGCAGCCCGAAGGGCCGAGCAGCGAAACGAATTCGCCTTGCTCCACCTGCAGGTTCAGGTCACTCACGGCCCGGGTGGCGCCGTAGTTTTTGCACAGGTCGTGCAGTTGCAAAAAGGACATCGTGAAAGCCTTTCAGCAGATGCCCGGGGGCATCGGCGTCGATGAAGAGTGGAAGCTGGAAAGTCGCTCGTTCTTTTTTCAATCTATTGCAATACCCGGGCCCGAAACAATGGGATATTCCATTAAACAGAAGATATTTATAAAATATTCCGTTAAATGAAATAACTGGGGTTGAATGCCTCGGGTCCATTCCAACGAGGTGAAGATGGCAGAAGCAGAAACTGGCACCGGTGGTGTGCAACGCGTGTTTGCGGTGATCCGGGCGCTGAGCCGCGTGCCCCCGGAAGGTGCGCGGGTCACCCATTTGGCGCAGGCCGTGGGCCTGACCCAGGCCACCACGCACCGCTTGCTGCAGGCCCTGGTGGCCGAAGGCATGGTGGAGCAGGACGGCCGCAGCAAGCTGTACCGGCTGAGCGTCGATTTCTTTGCCCTGGCCGCACAGGCCGGCAACACGGGCGGGCTGCGCGCACTGTGCCGGCCGGCCCTGCTGCGCCTTTGCGCCAGCCTGGGCGACACACTTTTCCTGCTGGTGCGCAGCGGCTTTGACGCGGTGTGCCTGGACCGGGCCGAGGGGCCGTTTCCGATCCGCTCGTTCACGGGCGACATTGGTGGGCGGGTGGCCCTGGGGGTGGGCCAGGGGGCGCTGGCCATCCTGGCGTTTTTGCCCGAAGACGAACGCGAGGAGGTGATCCGCTTCAATTTGTCGCGGGTTCGCGAGTTCGGGGTGTATGACGAGGTCTACCTGCGCACCGAGGTCGAAAGGGTGCGCCAACTCGGCTATGCCGGGCGCAACACCGGCCTGCTCGATGGCATGGCCGGGGTGGCGGTGCCGGTGCTGGGGGCCGATGGCCGGGCCGTGGCTGCCCTCAGCGTGGGCACGATCGCCGACCGGCTCAACCCCGAGCGCTTGCCCACCGTGGTGGCCTTGCTGCAGCGTGAGGCGGCCCAGATCGGCCCGCGCATCAACCCTTTCGATCCGGTGTTGCGGCGCCCCTCACAAAGCCTGGCCGAGCCCTGGACACAGCCCGCAGAGCCCGATGCAGGGATCGCCTCATGATGCTGTCAGAGAATGATGAAACGCTAATCTGTGGGATGTTTGAGTAGACTTGATTCTGTTTGAACATCAAGTCTTTCGCAAACGTCGATAGGCAGGGGCGTTGGTTTGCGCGATAGTGCGGCCTTCCGAGCCTCACCCGAAAGACGTTCATGAGCAGCACCATCAGCCTGTCCTCCCCTTCCTCTCCGCTGTCCAGCGGATTTCCTCCGGCCCCCCAGGAACTGGACCGTTTGATGGGGGCCTTGGGCGTGGCACCCACCCAATACCGCCAGCCGGGCGGTTTGATCGTGCGCTCGCCGATCACGGGCGAGGTGATGGCCCAATTGCCGCTGCAGCAGGCGGCTGAGGTGGCGGCTGTGATCGGGCAGGCCCAGCAGGCATTTCTGGCCTGGCGCGAAACCCCGGCCCCGCGCCGCGGCGAGCTGGTGCGGCTGATTGGAGAAGAACTGCGCACCCACAAGGCCCTGCTGGGCCAATTGGTCACCCTGGAGGTGGGCAAGAGCCCGTCCGAAGGTGAGGGCGAAGTGCAGGAGATGATCGACATCTGTGATTTCGCGGTAGGTTTGTCGCGCCAATTGCACGGCCTGACCATCGCCACCGAGCGCCCCGGCCATCGCATGATGGAAACCTGGCACCCGCTGGGCGTGTGCGGGGTGATTTCGGCCTTCAATTTTCCGGTGGCGGTGTGGTCGTGGAATGCCGCGCTGGCCCTGGTCTGCGGCAACTCGGTGGTCTGGAAGCCCTCCGAGAAAACACCGCTCACGGCGCTGGCCACCCAGGCCATTGTTCAGCGCGCCCTGAGCCGCTTCGGCACGGCCCCTGAAGGGCTGCTGCCCCTGCTGCTCGGTGAACGTGATGTGGGTGCCGCCCTGGTGGACGACCCCCGGGTGGCCCTGGTGTCGGCCACCGGATCTACCGCGATGGGGCGCGCCGTGGGCCCCAAGCTGGCGGCCCGATTTGCCCGCGCCATCCTGGAGCTGGGCGGCAACAACGCCGCCATCGTGGCCCCCAGCGCCGACCTGGACCTGGCCCTGCGCGGCATCGCCTTTGCGGCCATGGGCACCGCAGGCCAGCGTTGCACCACCTTGCGCCGGTTGTTTGTGCACGACTCGGTGTACGACGCCCTGGTGCCGCGCCTGATCAAGGCCTATGCCAGCGTGCGGGTGGGCGACCCGCGTGAAGACGGCGTGCTGGTCGGCCCGTTGATCGACGCGGCCGCACTGGGCGCCATGCAGCAGGCGCTGCAGCAGGCTCGCGAACTGGGCGCCGTGGTGCACGGCGGCGAGCGGGTGTTGACCGAGGCTGGCGAGTCGGCCTGTTACGCCCGCCCCGCGCTGGTGGAAATGCCGGCCCAAAGCGGCCCCATGCTGCATGAAACCTTTGCCCCCATCCTGTACGTGCAGCGCTACACCGATCTGGACGAAGCGATTGCGCTGAACAACGCAGTGGGTGCGGGCCTGTCGTCGTCGATCTTCACGCTGGACCTGCGCGAGGCCGAGCGCTTCATGTCGGCCGTGGGCTCGGACTGTGGCATCGCCAACGTCAACATCGGCCCCAGCGGCGCCGAGATCGGTGGCGCTTTTGGCGGCGAGAAAGAAACCGGCGGTGGCCGCGAAGCCGGCTCGGACAGCTGGAAGGCCTACATGCGCCGGGCCACCAACACCATCAACTACTCGCGCGAGCTGCCGCTGGCCCAGGGTGTGAAGTTCGACGTGGAGGGTTGATCCAGGTCGGGCGGTCGAGCCTGGCCTGGGCTAGCGGGCCCGGTCGCCGTAGCGCACTTCCTTGAGGGCGCCGCTCTCGAAGCGCAACACGGTCATGAACTGCCCATAGCCCGGGTTGTAGAGCAGTTCTTCCACCTTTTCGCAGCTGCCGGCCACACTCTGGGCCGGGGCGCGCGCCGGGTCGGTGGGCTTGCAGAAACTGTCGGTGACCAGGGGCTGGCCGCATTTCTGCAGCACATCGAGCTTGCTCATGCCGAGCTGGGTGAAGTCGTTGCCGCATTTCAGCGATTGAGCGGCTGCCAGCAAAGGCAAGGCGGCCAGCAATGAGCCTGCGAAAAGTGCTGTGGTTTTCATGGGCAGATCAATTGGACCGGGGGGGCATGATGGCGACACCCATCCCGCGTATCGTCAATGACGGGTGTCAGGGCCGCACAATCGATTTATTCGATTTTTTGACGGCGTCACCCACCTTGAAGCCCGGGTCGTTCTGGAACTCATAACGCTGGGTGCTGTTGCCGTTGAATCGCACGGCAACCACCCAGATCTTGTGGCTCTTGACCTTTTTCTCGACTTCGCGGCCCGCATAGGCGCCCCCTGCAGCACCCGCCACGGTGGCCAGGTCTTTGCCAAAGCCGCCACCCACCTGATGGCCCAGCACCGCACCGGCCACGCCGCCCGCGATCAGGCCCAAGGCGCTGCCTTCGCCCTCACGCTCGACCTGACTGACTGAACTCACCGTGCCGCAATCGGCACAGCCCGCCGGGCCCGCGTGCTCGGGCGCCGTGACAGGCTGGCTGGCTTTGAGGGTGGCCAGGGCCTGGTCGTATTCGGTCTTGGCGTCGCGCTTGCATTGCATGCGGCTGTCGGCGCTGGTTTCGCTGGCGCAGATTTGCAAGTCTTGCTTGTAACGATTCTTGGCTTGTTGCGTGTCGGCGGGGGCCTGGGCCTGAGCCGCCGAGGCCCAGGCCATGGCGCTCAACATGAAAGGCAGCAAAAGGGATGGGCGCATGATGACCTCACAAAATGATTTTTATCTTACGCTTACATGATTGTTACTATCAATTTTGAATGTAACAGTGAGTAGGGCTGTTCACGGTTTGGCGCCCCCCTGAAGGCTGCTGGCGTGGAATGCCTCCGGCCTTGCTGGTGCGTCGGGATTTCAAGCCTCACCGATCGCGGCATGCGTCAAAGCAACCAGGGGTCCAGTTCTGGGTCACCAAACTCGGTCTGCAGAAACTCCAGCAAGGCCTGGACCTTGCGGGGCACGTGTTTCCGGCCGGCGTAGCCGGCCCATACCTGCCATCGGTCTCCTATCCATTGCGGCAACACGCGTACCAAGGCCCCGCTGCGGATGTAGGGCTGGGCATGAACCGACAGCATGCCGACCAGTCCCAGGCCCTGCAAGGCTGCGTGGTAGAGCGCTTCCGAGCTGTTGGAGTGGAACTTGGCCGGCCCGGGGCGGAATTCGAAATGCTGGGGGGCGGCCGGTTCGGACGAAGCCAGCAGAAAGGAATGGGGCAGGTCCTTGCCTGAGGGCAGCAAGCACTCGTGGTGCACCAGATCCGAGGGGTGTTCAGGTGCCGGATGGGTCTTCAGGTAGTGCGGCGAGGCGCACATCACACCGGTGGTGGTGCCCAGCTTGCGGGCCACGAAATCACCGTCCGGCAGGCCGTTGCGTGAGAACAGCACAGTCAGGTCCGACTCGAGGTCGGGCGACTCCAGCAACCGATCGCTGGTGTTGATCTCAACTTCGAGTTTGGGGTACAGGCGCTGCAGGCGAGAGACTCGCGGGATCAACTGGGCCGCGGCAAAGTCCAGAGACGAGCGCACCTTCAGCACCCCGCTGGGCAGGCGGCCGCTGGTGCTCACCTCGTCATTCGCGGCATCCAGTGCATCGATCACCGGGCGGATGCGGGCTGCGTAGAGTTCTCCGGCCTCGGTCAGTGACGAGGTCCGCGTGGTGCGCTGCAGCAGCCGGGTGTTGAGGGTCTTCTCCAGGTCCTGGATCAGTCGCGTGACCTTGGCGGGCGAGGTATCAAGCGCTCGCGCTGCGGCGGCAAAGCCGCCCAGGTCGATGACGGCCAGCAGGGCACGCAGAGAGTCGAGTTGGTTCATGGCGATCGTTGGGTGAGCGGCTTGGGCTCACCCAGGCCGACTGGTCTATTGTGGCCCGTCAGAGGTGGCCTTGCCGAGCGTTTGCACCGGCTCGCGTTGCGGGTGCTGGTGCGAAGTCTCCGCGGCCCCATCCGAGGTCAGCCAACCGGTATGGCGCTGTGGTGCGGCCTGGGCTTGCAGGGGCCATGGCGTCGGGCATGCCTCAAGCCTCATTCCTGCTGGCCCAGCGCCTCCAGAAGGTGGTCCAGAAAGGCCTTGGCGGCACGCGGCAGGGTGCGGCCCGCCAGGGTCTGCACTTCGAAATGGCGCTCGTTCATTTCGCGGTCGCGCAGCGGGATGCCCACCACCTCGCCGCGGCGCAGGCGCTCGCGCAGCGCCAGTTCGCCGTTCAAGGTGATGCCGCCGCGCGAGCGCACAAAGGACAGGCAGGGATCGAGCCGATCGCATTCAAACACCGCCTCGAAGTTCAGGCCCTGGCGGCTGCAGCTGATGTCAAACAGCTGACGCAAGGTGGAGTCCGGCCCCGGCAGGGCGACCGCATGGCCCACCAGTTGCGCCAGCGTGAGTTGCCTGCGGCCCGCCAGTGGGTGTTCGGGGTACAGCACCGCGATGATGGGGGAGGGATGCCGCAGCGCGACGCTGATGCCGCGCTCGGACACTGTGCTCACGGTGATGCCGATATCCACCTCTCCCTGGCGAACCTTTTCGGGCACCTGGGCCTGCAGGCTGACTTGCAGGCCGAAGCGGATGCCCTGGTACTGGCGCTGAAAATCTGCGATCAGTCCCGGCACGAATTCGGACGCAAAGCCTTCGGTGCAGGCCACCCGCACCACGCCGCTTTTCAGGCCTCGCAAGGCCTGGATTTCGTCGGCCACCCGCTCAATGTCTTGCCAGGCGCGGCGGGCGTGGGTGGCCAGCAACTCGCCTGCGGCGTTGGGCACCATGCCGCGCGCGCGCCGCTCGAACAGCAAGGTATCCAGCTCGGCCTCCAGCCGGGCAATGTGCCGGCTGACAGCGGAGGGAGCCACCTGCAGGCGTGCTGCCGCTTCGGTCACCGAGCCGGTCTGCACCACCTCCAGGAAATAGCGCAAGGACGTGTCTTGCAAGGCTTGGTGATTCATGGCGGGGCGGTTCATCGGAAAACAAGGCGCTTTGCGGCGCAGGCAGGCGAGCCCGACATGTTAAGCAGGATGCTGCGCACTCCAAAATTGCAACGCAATGTATCTGATCTCCTATCATCGGCCACCGGGGGTGGGGCCCGTGGGGCTGTGTACACACCGATTCGTCATTCGGGCCAACTGGGCCGAACAAATCACCATTGGAGGCAATGCGCATGAGGAAGTTGATTTTCTGGCTCGCGATCTCGATCGGCAGCCTGGGCCTGCTGGCCGGTTGTTCCACCATGAGTGTCGAGGAGTGCAAGGTGGCCCGCTGGAGCGATGTGGGCCTGCGTGACGGCATGGCGGGTGCGCCGCTGTCCAAGCTCAACGATCTGTCCAAGGACTGTGCCGAAGCCAAGGTCGTCGTGGACACCCGGGCCTATGTGGCCGGGCGCGATCAGGGGCTGCTCAGCTATTGCCAAATGCCCAATGCGGTGCGGCTGGGGCTGGACGGTAAGTACTACAACGGGGTTTGCCCCGCGGCCATCGATGGCGAGTTTCGCCGTCGGGTCAACGTGGGGCGCGAGGTGCGCGACTCAAGGGAGCAGGTGCGCAGCCTGGACAACCGGCGCATCGATCTTGAAAGCAAGCTGCGCAACGCAGGCAATGACGAAGCGCGCAAGAAGCTGCGCGACGACCTGTCGGACAACGACCGCAACCTGCGCCGTGCCCGTGACCGGGTACGCGATGCCGAGTACAACCTCGACCGCATGCGCTAGGGTGGGTGCCACGGCACCACATGAATTGCGCTGTTCGCAACGCAGGTTTGTTTGGATTGCCGTTGCTGGAGGGCTCTAGGCTGCCTAACATGGCTTGAACCCACTCTTTCAAGTCGTCTGGAGCCTTTGCCATGAAGCTGTCTTTTTCTTCTGCTTTGAGTCGCCGTGCCACCCTGAACATCCTGGGCCTGGCGGGATGGGCGCTGTGCGCCGGCATGGCGGGTGCCGAGGCGGTCTACCCCGCCCACCCGATCACGCTGGTGGTGCCGTTCCCGCCGGGCGGCAGTACCGACGTGGTAGCGCGCGCCATTGCACCCAAGCTGGGTGAGCGCCTGGGCGCCCCCATCGTGGTGGACAACCGGCCCGGGGCGGGCACCGCCATTGGCGCGGCCTATGTGGCCAAGGCGGCCCCGGATGGCTACACCTTGTTCATGGGCCCGGGTTCCACGCTCACGCTGAACCCGGCGGTGCGCAAGAACCTGCCGTATGACTCCGTCAAGAGTTTCGAGCCCGTCGGCATGATCACCCGTGCTGGCTTGGTCTTGCTGGCCAATGCCCAGGTGCCGGTGCAGAACCTGGCCGATCTGAAAGCCGCGGTGAAGGCTGCGCCCGACAAGTATTCGTATGCCTCCTTTGGCGCCGGCACCAGCTCGCACTTTGTGGCTGAAATGGCCTTCTACGCCATGGGCCTCAAGGTCACGCACATTCCCTACAAGGGCAGCGCCCCCGCCATGACCGATCTGCTGGGCGGCCAGGTGCCGCTGGCTTTCGACACCGTCACTGCCACCTTGCCACAGCTCAAGACCGGCAAGATCAAGGCCCTGGCCGTGGCCTCGCCCAAGCGCCTGAGTGCCTTGCCGAATGTGCCCACCTTTGCCGAGTTGGGCTACCCCGACGTGAAACTCGAATCCTGGGTCATGCTGCTGACGCCGCGCGGCGCCCCGGCACCCGTCAAGGCCAAGCTGCAAAAAGCCCTGGGCGACACCCTGGCCGACCCGGGCGTGCGCAAGGCCTTGAGCGACCAGGGGCTGGAGCCCAGTTTCTCCACCGCGGCCGAAGCCTCGGCCCTGATCGAAAGTGAACTGCCACTGATGCGCGCCACCGCCGCGCGCGCCAACATCCAGGCCGATTGAGGCCGATTGAGGCCTATTGAGCCCGATTGAGGCCTGTCTCTCCCTTCACGATCGATCACCCCAGACCCTGCCCATGACTGCATCGACTCCCTCCGACCTGGTCACCCGCTCTGCCGTTGAGCTGCGCGAGCTGATCGCACAAGGCCAGATTTCACCCGTTGAATTGCTCGAAGCCTGCATCGAGCGCATCGAGACCGTCAACCCCAGCATCAATGCGGTCACCGCCAAATGCTATGACCGCGCCCGGGTCGAGGCCCGAGCGGCAGAGCAGGCGGTGCTGCGTGGCGAAGCCCTGGGCTTGCTGCACGGCCTGCCATTGGGGGTGAAAGACCTGGAGCCCACCGCCGGGCTGCTGAGCACGTTCGGCTCGCCGAATTACCGTAACAACATCCCGGCCCAGGACATCGAGTTGGTGGCCCGCCTGCGCCGCGCTGGCGCCATCGTGACCGGCAAGACCAATGTGCCTGAGATGGGGGCGGGTGCCAATTCACGCAACCCGGTGTGGGGGGCCACTGGCAACCCCTTCAACCCGAACCTCAATGCGGGGGGCTCCTCCGGGGGCTCTGCGGCGGCGCTGGCGACCGATATGCTGCCGGTGTGCACCGGCTCTGATACGGGTGGCTCGCTGCGCATCCCGGCCGCCAAATGCGGTGTGGTGGGCCTGCGCCCCTCGCCCGGTGTGGTGCCCAGCGTGCGCAAGTTGCTGGGCTGGACGCCAATCTCGGTGGTCGGCCCCATGGGGCGCACCGTGGACGATGCCTGCCTGCAGATGGCCGCATCGGCCGGCATGCACCCGGGTGACCCACTGAGCTACCCGCTGGATCCGCTGAGTTTCCTGCGCCCTCCGATGGGCGATCTGGGCCGCTTGCGCGTGGCCTACAGCACTGATTTGGGATCTTGCGATGTGGACCCGGTCATCCGCGCCACCTTCCTGGCCAAGATGGAGGCCATGCGACACCTGTTTGCCCGCTGCGACGAGGTGAATCTTGAATTGGGCGATGTGCACCGCTGTTTTGATGTGTTGCGCGCCGAGGCCTTTGTGGCCGGTACCCGAGACGCCTATGAGCGCGACCCCGCCAGCCTGGGCCCCAACCCACGCGCCAACTATGAGATCGGCATGCGCATGAGCCTGCTCGACAGCGCCTGGGCGCAGGCCGAGCAGACCCGCATCCTCAACCGGTTCCAGGCGGTGTATGCCGACTACGATCTGCTGCTCACACCCACCACGCCGGTGTCTCCGTTTCCCTGGATGCTGCCGCACGCCGACACCATCGACGGCAAAGCCCAGGCCAACTACTACCGCTGGTTGGCGCTGACCTATGTGATCACCCTCACCACCCACCCGGCCATCAGTCTGCCTTGTGGTACCGACCCATTGGGCATGCCGTTCGGCCTGCAGGTGGTGGGGCGCTTCCGGGGCGACCTGGAGCTGCTCTCGGCTGCGCGCGCCATGGAGCAGGCCTTCGCGGCCTCACCTGTGCTGCGTCGACCGCTGCCCGACCTGGCGGCACTCAAACCACCGTTGCCGGCGCTGGACAGCATCGTCACCCACCCCCCTGAGGTTCCGCACACCGGCGTGGCCGGCCTGTCCGGCACTGGTCAATCTGTGGTTTGAGGCGGGCGACGGGAGGGCAACGGGCGGATGATGCGGGTTTTTCCTTCTTGATGAGGGTGGCATTCAATGGCCGCCGTGGTTTCTGGCTAGAATCACAAAACGACGAGCGGGAGGGAATCCAATCCCACTCGCTTGTGCTGGTGCCCAAAATCTTCTCGTACCGCTGAACTGCCACGTCATTTTCCTGTCGGGGATACTGGTGGCAAATTGGAAATGGGCGCTTGTTGCGCCCATTGCTGATTTCCACGCGGCATTTCATTCATTTGCTCATGCCTCCCACAGAACATCATCTGATCGCCACGATCTCTCAGTTGTCCAAAGCAACTGACTTGGAGTCGGTGCGTGGTCTGTTGGTGAAAATCGCCCAGATGCTCGATGTGGATCGATTGGATCTGATGGTTGAGTACTGGGCGGTTTCTGGTGAAGCCCGTCGCTTGTGGTTTTCAAATATCGATGATGGCCGTTCCAGTGTGGTCAACGTGCCCGACAAAGACTTCATCTTCGGCGCGGCATCCCGGCAGGAATTGACGCAGGCGGATCCGTCGGAAGCCGCGCGACAGGGGCCCTCCACTGATTTTCAGACCTTTGATCTCCCGGAAGGGGTGCGCATCAAGACGCGACAGGTCATGGAGTTTCCTGCGGGAGTCGGTCTGCCGCATCGGCTGGTCCTGTCGCTGACGCAAGAGGACGGTTCCGCGTCAACCGAAGGTGGCTTGATGAATGCGTCGCGCCTGATTCTGGCCGCCAATCGCATTTCCTTGATGCGCATTTTCAAGGCGGCGCTTGAGCACGTCAAAGATCAGACGTTGACACCCCGTGAGCTTGAATGCCTGAAATGGGCGGCGCTTGGCAAAACCGGCGCCGACACCGCGAAAATATTAACGGTGTCCGAAGCGACGGTGGCATTTCACCTCAAAAATGCCATTTCCAAAATGCACGCTGCCTCCAAGGCCCATGCCGTGGCTTTGGCACTGTCCCGTGGATGGATTGATTTGCGTGGTTTTCATTGAAAATCTGGCTGAAAATCCACGGCTCATTCAAATCGGATGGAATTATTTTTTCGTAAGTGATATGGGTGTGCTGGGGCTCGCCTTCATGATCCAGTCATCAGGCAAGGGTCTTGTTGGGTTTTGAGCCAAGTGGCCTTTTAGAGGGCCGTCACCAACGCAAGGTGCCGCAATCGGCGCCTTTCATCGATCGAGCCCCCGCCTGATTGAGCGTCAGCGTGCATTGCAAGCCGTTCTGGGCACTTGCGGTCAGGGTGTAGGCTTGGGGGCTGGAATGCAGCGAAAAACGAAATGCCGGTCCAGGCGGCACGCCAACGCCGGAGATCCTGTCGGTGCTCAGGTCCGGAAAGTCGGCCATCACCTGGCTGGGGTAACGCTGGGTCTGTTGGTAACCACGCTCCAGCACTTGGCTGAGGGCCAGGAGGTACTGGGCAGACATCTCGGTGCGGCTGGGCGGAGTTTGGGCGTGCAGTGTGGGCAGGGCGATCACCAACACCAGGCCCGCCACGGCCAGCGCCAACAGCCCCTCAATCAAGACGAACATATTCAACCCTTTCAGACCGGCTCAAAGGGTTTGTCAAACTCAGCGCCTGCATGGACATTCTTGGTGACTGAAGTGGGAACCGCTGGCAGCGTGATGCCGTTGACCGAATGCTTTGTAACAAGCGAGTCGATTCTTTCCAAACTGGCGGTGGTCGCAACTATCACTTTCGATAGTGGATGTCTGGTGCAGAAGCGCTACAACAGAAGCATGGCTCGCCTCGCTTGATCCTGGGCATGAACACCGATGGCCTCGCGCCGGGTTCGGCGAGCGGTCTTGTAGACCCATAACCATCAATTTTGATAGTTGCGTACTGACGGTTCTGGCTGTGACACTTATTTGATAAGCGGTTCGAATGAGCGCCCAAGGGGGTGACATTGGAGCCGACTAAAAAAAGGGTAGGAATGTCATGAAATCAGTAGGTCTTGAAGTCAAGTTTCTGGACTCGGTGATGTCGGAGGAGGACGATGCCGATGTGATCAGTCGTCTGGACGACAGCTTTCACCGGGGCGATCGTCGCGCAGAGTCCTTCATCGCTGAGCACTTTGTGACCAGTGAAATCAATCAGTACGACTCTGATCTGATGACGGTCGAGCCTCAGCCCCTGGGCGGGTGGGAGATGGCGAAGCCACCCTCCGCAAGGGCTCACAACCAGCGGCGGGCCAGTCGCAAACGGGCTCGCGCGCCGGTGCCGGCGCCTCAGCCCTGGTGGCGGCGCCTGTTTGCATGGTGGCCAAGCCCACGCTGAGCCCCGCTCTTGACTGAGGCTTGCCCGCGAAGCGGCTGAGCCTTCAGCTAAAATGCCGCCTCTTGCCGCCCCGGCCAAGGTTCATGTCGTTCACGCCCGGGGCCATGTAGAGGAACACCATGTTCAAAACCTCGTCGCTGCACGCTGTGCGGCTACCTGTCGTTTTCTGCCCCCAATCCCCCGCCGTTCTTCCTGGTCAGATCTTGATCACGCCCATGTGCGCTCAGGAGGCGGCATGAGCTACGCGGTGAAGGAAATCTTTTACACCCTGCAAGGTGAAGGCCTGCGTGCGGGCCGCCCCGCGGTGTTTTGCCGCTTTGCCGGCTGCAATCTGTGGAGTGGGCGAGAAGCCGACCGTGCCACGGCCGTGTGCCGCTTCTGCGATACCGATTTTGTGGGCACCGATGGCACCTTGGGTGGCCGGTTTGCAGACGCTCAGGCTTTGGCCGCCTTGATCGTCGCCCAATGGCCCCAGGGCCAGGGCCATCGATACGTGGTGTTGACGGGCGGCGAGCCCCTGCTGCAGGTGGACCAGGCCCTGACGGAGGCCTTGCACGAACAAGGCTTTGAAGTGGCGGTGGAAACCAATGGCAGCCTGCCGGCCCCACCCGGCATTGACTGGATCTGTGTCAGCCCCAAGGCCGGAGCGCCTCTGGTGCAACGCAGGGGGCACGAGCTCAAGCTGGTCTACCCACAGGCCGGGCTGAATCCGGTCGAACTGCAGACCCTGGACTTCGAGCATTTTCTGCTGCAGCCCATGGACAACGCCAACCAACGCGCCAACACCCGCGCCTGCATCGCCTACTGCCAGGCCCAGCCGCGCTGGCGCCTGTCGGTGCAAACCCACAAAGTTCTGGACATCCGATGAGCCTCGCCCCAGCCAAGCCTTTTCCGCGCCAGGGCGCGGTGTTCGAACTGTCACAGCGCTTTTTCTTTGATGCCGCCCACACCTTGCAGCGCCAGATCGAGGCCGAAGGCAGCCGCCGAATCCATGGCCACACCTACCACGCCGAAGTGCATGTGAGCGGTGCACCCGACCCTGTCACCGGCATGGTGGTGGATCTGGGCTTTGTGCGGGCCGAAATCGCCCGCCTGCGTGAGCAGCTTGACCACCACTTCCTCGACGAAGTGCCCGATCTGGGCCCCGCCACATTGGAGAACCTGTGCCTGTTCATCGGCCGCCAACTGGCCCCGGTGCTGCCCCAGCTCAGCGCCATCACGGTAGAGCGTCAGGCGGTGGGTGACCGCTGTACCCTGCGTTGGTCGTAGCCCTGAGCCGCCGGCGCAGCACGGTGCTCAGGCTCCCGGGCGCCACACCGGCGAGTCGGCAATGCGCACCTTGCGCGGAATGATGTTGGCTTGGCTGAAGGCGTCGGCAATGCGCTGCTGTTCGGCCAGGGCTTCGGCGTCGGGTGGCTGCACCTGGTAGCTGCGGCGCTGGTTGGCTACCTCGACGGTGGCCGCGTCCAGACCGATCACCGGGGCATGCCATTCGGCGGCCTGGTTGGGGTTGTGCTTGATCCAGTGGCCGGCGCGCTGCAGCTCGCCATACACCAGGCCCAGTACGTCGGGGCGGTGTTGGGCGTAGGGCGTGGCCGCCAGGTAGAAGCGCCGGTAGGCCGACAGCCTGCTGCCGTCGACCAGGATGCGGGCGCCCGACTGGCGTTGCACGGCCGCCAGGAAGGGGTCCCAGATCACCCAGGCCGCCACCTTGCCGGTCTCGAAGGCGGCGCGGGCGTCGGCCGGGCTGAGGTAGGCCGGCTCGATGTCCTGGATGCTCAGGCCATCGCGCGCCAGCGCCTCCAGCAGCAGGTAATGCGCCCCGGCCCCTTTGGCAAAGGCCACCTTCTGCCCCTTCAACTGAGCCACGCTGGTCACGGGCGAGTCCTTGCGAACCACGATGGCCTGGGCCTGGGGCGAGGGGGTTTCGATCGCGTAGTAGGTCAGCTGCGCGCCAGCGGCCAGCGCGAACGGGGGCACCGCATCGGCCACGTCGGCGCTCAGGTCGATGGCGCCCACGTTCAAGGCCTCCAGCAGGGGCAGGCCCGAGTTGAACTCGTGCCATTGCACGTTCACGTTCCAGGGCGCCAGTGCCTTCTCCAGCACGCCCTTGGACTTCAGGTAGATCATCAGGGTGGATGACTTCTGGTAGCCGATGCGCAGGCGGTCGGCGTCGGCCGCCTGCAGTGGGGTCAGGCACAAGGTGGCAGGCAAGGCCAAGCCGGCCTGCAAGAGGCGGCGTCGGGTCGGGGTGTCGATCATGGGCAAGGGGCGTCTGGGCTGTTGGGATACCAGGCAGTGGCCCGGGGCCGGCCACGCTGGCTTGTGGGCTCCAGCCTAGCCGCCTGGGCTCCTCTTGCATGCGCCCATTTCGCCCTTGCTAGCGCGCTGTGCGCATAAGCACAGCACGCCTGGGTGGGGTCATCGTTGCCCGGGGCCGGCGTGGGTCCAGCGCCCGATCAGGGTGCGGGCCAGGCTGTCCAGGGCAAAGCCCAGCGCACCGATCACCACGATGGCGGCGGTCAGTTCCTGGTAGGCCAGGCGATCACGGGCATCGAGGATGAAGTAGCCCAAACCCGAAGACACCCCCAGCATCTCGGCCGGCACCAACACGATCCAGGCCACACCCAGAGCCAGGCGAAAGCCCGTGAGCACATGGGCCAGAATGCCCGGCAGCACCACCCGGCTGATCAGCTCCCAGCGGGTGGCCGACAGGCTGGCGGCCAGTTGCAACCAATGCCGGTCGAGGGCTGCCACGCCGGCTGCCGTGTTCAGCACGATGGGCCAGACCCCGGCGAAGACCAGCAAAAACACCACCGCGCCATTGCCCAGGCCCAGCGCCATCACGGCCAGCGGCATCCAGGACAGCGGGGACACCATGCGCAGAAACTGGAACAACGTGCCTGTGATGCGTGCAAAGCGTGGCGACAGCCCCGTCAGCAGGCCCAGCGGCAGCCCGATCAGCAACGCACCTGCCAGGGCCATGCCGATGCGCTGCAGGCTGGTGCCGATGTGGCCCCAGAAGCTGGCCTCACCCAGCAGCGCCCACAGCGTGCTCAGCCCGGCCTGCGGCGAGAAGGCCTGGTTGATGGCCTCGACATCCGACAGATGCCCGGCCCCGAGCTGCCACAGCAGCCCCGCCCCGGCAAAGCCCAGCAGGGGCCAACCCAAACGCGCCAGCCAGGTCGTCATGGGTTCAGCGCCTCGCGTCGGGTGAAATCGGCACTCAGACCGAAGGCGGGCAGGCCGCCCACACTTTGCAGGGCCTGGCGCACAAAGCGGTCGTCCACCAGGTCGCGGGCCACAAAGGCAGGGTCCAGTGTTTGCAGGAAACGGTTGTCGCCCTCCATGGTGGTCTCGCGAAGAGAGCGCACCAACTGCTCGGTGTACGAGGGGTAAGGGTAGGGCTGGAAGTCGATGCGGCGCTGGTTCCAGCCTTTGTTTTTGATGATGCCGGCCTTTTCGTACTCGCTGTAGTCGGTGGCAGCCAGTACCTTGGACAGCACGGGCAGGGTGTGCGGCGTGTACTTGCCCTCGCCGGTGTTGGAAAGCAGTTTGGCGGTCTCCAACTGGTTGTTGCGGGTCCAGAGCTGGGCCTTGACCAGGCCCGTGGTCACCCGCTGGGCCCACTCGGGGCGTTCGACCAGGTCACGCTCGGCCAGGGTCACCAGGCAGCAGGCATGGTTCTTCCAGATGTCGCCCACAAAGCGAAGCACGTGGCCGACCTTGAGGCTCTCCGCGGCGGCGTTGTAGGGCTCGGCCACGATGAATCCTGCGATGGAGCGCGCGGCCAAGGCCGACACCATCTCGGGTGGAGACAGCACCGCCAGGTTCACCTGCCCGGGCTTTAGCGCCTCGCCGCGGGGGCGATTGACGACCGTCAGCCCGTGCTGGCGCAGCAGTTGCTGCAGCACGATGTTGTGGATCGAATACCAGAACGGGATGGCCACCGTCTTGCCCTCCAACTGGGCTACCGACTGGATGTCGTTGGCCACCGTCAGGGCCGAGCCGTTGACGTGGTTCCAGGCCACCACGCGGGCCGGGAACTTGCTGCCATAGCGCACCCACAAGGTGGTGGGCGACAGCAGGTGCACCACATTCACCTGGCCCGCGATGAAGGCCTCGACCAATTGGGGCCACGACCGGAACAGCCGCGGCGCCTCCGTGCGCAGGCCTTCGGCCTCGAAAAAGCGGCGCTGGTGGGCCACCAGCAGCGGGGTGGCATCGGTGATGGGCAGGTAGCCGATGCGCACGGGCTGGTCGTCGCCCTTGAAGGCCTGGGCCCGGGCGTCGCCGGCGGCCAGCAAGGGGGCGACCACGCTGGCGCTGGTCAGGGCGCCCAGGCGCAACAGGTCGCGCCGGCTCATGCCGCAGCCGCAGTCGGAGGTGGCACACAGGTGCTGGTAATTCGGGCGGGAGTCGAGGTTCATGGTCAATCAGTGTTGAATGGGGTGAACTGGGCGCATCAGTCAGTGCGCGGCCCGCAGGTCTTGCAGGGCGGCCAGGATGTCAAGCCGCAGCCGGGTCAGTTCGGCCGGGTGGTGCAGGCGGGGGCGACTCAGGCCCACGGTCCATTCCCGCACCAGACGGGCCGGTTCGCCGGGGTGGCCGCCCATCAGCACGATGCGGTCGGCCACCAGCAGGGCTTCGTCAATGTCGTGGGTGACCAGCAAGGCGGCGCTGTGCCAGCGGTGCACCACCTCGACCAGCAGGTCTTGCAACTCGGTGCGGGTGATGGCGTCGACTGCCGAGAAGGGCTCATCAGCCAGCAGCAGGGCCGGCTCGCGCGCCAGGGCACGAGCCAGGGCCACGCGCTGGGCCATGCCGCCCGACAGCTGGCTCGGGTACAGGCCACCTTTGCCGGCCAGGCCGACCGCGGCCAGCGCATCGCTGATGCGGCGCTCTCGTTCGGACCGGGTGCTGGCGGGCTGGTGCTTGAAATCCAGCCCGAAACCCACGTTGGCCTGCACATTCAGCCAGGGCAGCAGGCTGGGCTGCTGGAACACCACCACCGCCCTCGGGTGCGGTTGAGTCAGTGCCTGCCCCATGAATTCCACACAGCCTTCGTGGGGGGGCTCCAGGCCTGCGAGGGCGCGCAACAGGGTGGATTTGCCGCAGCCGCTGCCGCCCAACAGGCAGACGATCTCCCGCGGGGCGATCTGCAGGTCCAGCGGGCCGAACACCGGCAAGGCCCTGCCGGGCCAGCGGCGGCTCAGGCCCCGGGCGCACAGAGCGGGTTCAGGGCTGTCGGCATTGGGTTGGAGCGGGGGGCTCATCTCGGTCGTCATGTTGTCGCCCCGGAGGAGGTCGCCGATGAAATGGGGGGGGTCTGGGCGCGTTGGCGCGCCAACTCGGCCTGCAACTGGGTCAGGCTGGGCGTGACCACGGGTACGAATGCGGCTTCGAGCCAGCGGCGTGCAAAGCCCTTGTCTTGGCCTTTCAGGTAGGCGCGGCCACCCGTGGCCTGAAGCTCCAGTTGTACAGCGGCCTGCACCAGACCGGCCAAGGCGATGCGCAGCTCGAACAAGGGGGCCACCTGGGTGACGTACTGGCCCGAGGCCACACCGGCCTGCAGCGCGGCAGTGGCCTGCTTCAAATCGCGCTCCAGCGCCTGCCAGGGGGCTTGCAGGCTGGGGCGCGAGTCACAGGCGACATGGCTGGCCGCCAGGGCCCCACGGGCCAGCCCGATCGACATCCCGCATTGCATGCCCAGGAAGTGAGGGCGCAGCCGGCGCAAAAAGTCAGGTCCATGGTGAGACAGGACCTGATTGGCTGGCAGTGCCAGGTCCTTCAGTTGAAGTTCAGCCGTGCGGCTTCCGTTCAGCGCCAGCAGATCGAGATCGGCCGAGCGGTGGAGGCCACAGCGTTCGCTCTCGATGGCCACCACGGCCAGGGCTTGGCCCGCGCCCATGTCCACTGCGGCGGCCACCACATAGCCCTGGGGCTGCAGGTTGGTGACCCAGGGCAGGCGGCCGTCCAGGCGCAGGTCACCGGGCTGCTCGGGGTCGGGTCGGGCCTGGACCTGCAGCTGTTCGATCTGCGACAGAAACTTCATCGCATTCGACAAACCGGTGGCGCCGGCCAACTCGCCTGTCAGCAACTGGGGCAGCCACCGCTCGCGCGGGGCCGGGCTCTCGCTGTTCACCACGTAATCGATGAAGGCGCGCTGGGCCCAGAGGACAAAAGCCGCCGTCAACGAGTGTTCGGCCACCTGGGCGATGGCCTCGATGGCGTCGCCGATGGTGGCATCGGCGCCCCCCAGGGCGCTGGGCACGCCGATACGCAGCAGGCCCGCCTGGCCCAGACGAGGCAGCAGCTCCTCGGTCGGACCCTGGCCCAGATCAATTGCATCAGCGTTTGCTTGCAGCCATGTCCGAAGCGTTTCGGTTAGCCAAGCTGGGGAGGGTGGGCGAGAGGTGCTCATGCGTTCAGGTTTGATGCGGTGATACAGGCCTTGAAACCGATGGGCGCATCGGTCGGCACCTCCTTCAGCGTGGCCGGATCACTGTGCTGCTCCATGCCCGATCTCCAATGAGCGCGGCAGGCTTTGACAAGAGCTCGCAGCGCGCGCAGGGGTTGGCGGGTCATGGCTTGAAGTGAGGGAGACGGAGCAAGGCCGGTGCGGCGGTGCTGAATTGTCTACCTTTTGTTACCGCTTTCGCCCTTTCGGCGTCCCAATTTGATCTTCTAGCGTCCTGCAGGCGGAAATCAAAAGAAACAGTGCTTGCTGGGCGGGGCGGTCCTTGGCGTGGGGGCGTTGGGCGGGCCCCCCACCGCCATCACAGCGTGTGGTTGTAGGCCAGCATGAAGCCCGCAGTGCCCAGCAGATTGATCTGGATCGCATCCTGGTCGCCCAGGCGGTAGCCCAGGGCCGGGATCAGGCCCGGCGAGAAGCCGTGGTAGTTCAGCGGCACCTTGTCGTTGTAGGGGGGCAGGTAGCCATAGATCACGCCGACGCTGAGCTTGGTGTACAGGTTGGGGTGTGCTGCCCAGGGGTGCCACTGCCAGCCCCGGTAGGCGTACGCGGCGGGCTGGCCGAAGGAGTTTCGGAACAAGCTCACGCCCGTGAAGCTGCCCCCAGGCCCGGTGCGTTCCAGGCCGGCCAGGTAAACGTGGCGGTGGGCGGGATCGTCGTGCCAGTGCTGAGTGAAGGGCGAGAGGCTCAGCGTCCACTGGCCGGGCTGCGCCGTGGCGCTGAAGGTCGGCGTGGGGGCGGGCTGGGAGATTTGTGCTGCGGCAGTACCTGCAAGGGTGAACGCCCAGGCTGCTGTGCAGGCGCAGATTTGAGCCCGCAGGCGATGGGTTGTTGGAAGTGATACAGACATGGCCGGGGCCCGCCAACGTGCGGGCAGCAAAGAAAAAAGCCCCTGAAAAGGGGCTGATCGAGTGTATCGTCGGCCTCAGCTACTTCCGGCCCTGCAGGCGGTCACCCTGGCCATGCGGCGGTAAAGTTCTGTGAGAAATCAGTTAACTTGTAGCTTCAATCGAGGGTGACGTCGGCCTCTTTGACCACCTTGGCCCAGCGCGGCAGCTCTTTGCGGATCAGGGCAGCAAGTGGCTCGGGCCCGATCTTCAAGGGCTCGCAGCCGATACCGGCCAGCTTTTCGCGCACATCGGGCGCGTCCAGTACCTGGCCAATGGCGATCTGCAACTGGGCCACGATGGCCTTGGGCGTGCCAGCCGGTGCAAACACCCCGTACCAGGGGGTGTAGCCCAGGTTTTTCACGGTCTCGCCCACGGTCGGCACGTCGGGCAGGGCCGCGATGCGCTTTTCGTTAACCACCCCCAGCACCTTGAGCTTGCCGCCCTTGATGAAGGAGATGGACGAGGGCAGGCTTTGCACCGAGACCTGTACCGTGCCGCCCACCAGGTCGGTCACGGCGGCCGAGGCGCCCTTGTAGGGCACATGGGTCATGTCGATGCCAGCCGCCTTGCCCAGCATTTCGCCAAACAAGTGGTTCACCGTGCCGTTCCCGGCCGAGGCGATGTTGATCTTGCCCGGCGCGGCCTTGGCGGCCGTGATCAGTTCGGCGATGTTGTTGGGCGCGAAATGAGGGTTGGCCACCACCACGTAGCCCGAAGAGGCCACGGTGCCCACAGGCTCGAAATCCTTCAGGGGGTCGAAGCCGGTGGACTTGTAAAGCGCCGGATTGATCACATAGGCGCTGTCGGCCGTCAGCAGCAAGGTGTAGCCATCGGGCTTGGCCCGGGCGGTGGTGGCGGTGCCGATGTTGCCACCCGCGCCGGGACGGTTGTCGACGATGAACTGCTGGCCCAGCGTCTCCGACAGCTTCTGGGCCACGATGCGCGCGATCGCATCGTTGGCGCCCCCTGCCACCTGGGGGACCACCAAGGTCACGGGTTTGCTGGGGTACTTGCTGTCTTGGGCCAGGACGGTAGCGGTGGCCATGGCCGCGGTCAGGGCCAGCAGGCTCAGGGCGGTTCTTCGGCGGGCTTGCATGGGGTGTCTCCTCGGTGTTGCGTCGCTCGATTTTGCACACATCCTGGAAGGATGTCGGCCAGGGTTTTGCCGGCACTATTTCGCTTGGGTGGTGATCGCCTGTTGGGGCTGCTTCGCTTCCGGAGTGGGGAATTTGTCTGGTGATAACATGGCCCTTGGAGATCGTCAGATCCTGAAATCAGGGCACTTGGAGTGGCCACCCCGTTCACAAAATGAGTGCGATACACCCGGCTGGGTGGGAGATCGGTTGCAAAGACAGCCGAAGCCCGCTGGGAAAGGCGCCAGTCCTTCATGTTGAAAACCGTCGACTCCCCTCTGGGATCATTTGGCAAGTCCGCTGGCTTGCGCCGTCTTCAGGCCCGGCTTGCTCATGCGGAGATCCCCGCATTTCGGGTGGTTTCGTTGAGGCAATGGCGATCGTCACGGCAGCATTTTCTGCAGCAATGCCATGATGAGTTGGGCGGCAGCTTGCTGGCTGTGCGCAGTGACGCGGCGTCTGAAGATCAGGTGGATTCTTCACAGGCTGGGCGTTTCAGGAGCCACTTGAATGTGGATGCGCACCGTCTGGAGGCCGCCATCGAAGATGTGTTCCTCTCGTTGCCCGGTGTGCCGGACGACCAGGTACTGGTTCAGCACATGGTCGAGAAGGTCGCCATGGCCGGTGTAGCGTCCACCCACCGAATTCATGACGGTGCGCCCTGGTACTGCATTGAAGTATCCGATGGGGATACCGCTTCGGTGACGGCGGGACGTTCCACTGGCAGGTTGCATGCCATTCAGCGCGAGGTTGTTGACCTGCCTGAGGCTCGTCAACAGCTCAGTGCCGGCGTGCGACAAGCGCTGGATTTGCTGCGCGAGGTTGAAGTGATCCATCACGGGCAGCCCCTTGAGATCGAGTTTGCCCTAGGGGCGGGTGACAGGGCTGGAGCAGATCCGAGCGCGTATCTGCTCCAGGTTCGCCCCATCGTTCTGTCTCAATGGCGGCGCCAGGCGCGCAAGGTGGTTTTCCCCGAACTGGGGTTCCTTTTCGAGCCGGACCCTGCTCCTGAAGTCGCTGGTCCGCAGACCGTGCTGTCTTTGATGGCCGACTGGAACCCGGCGGAATTGCTTGGGGCTCATCCAAGACCGCTGGCGCTGTCATTGTTCCAATACCTGATCTCCGAAGATGTTTGGTGGCAGGCGCGGACAGAGTTGGGCTACGCACCTGCACCCAAAGGGGGGCTCTCGCTGCTGCATGTTTGGCTGGGGCGTCCGATGGTGGATGTGCGCCGCAGTGCCAACTCCCTGCTGCCTGCTGGCCTTCCTGGCGAACTGCGTGCTCGCTTGGTCCAGCATTTCGTCACCACGCTGCAAGCCCGCCCCGAACTGCACGACAAGGTGGAGTTCGAGGTCTACAGAACGATCCGTGATCTGAAGTGTCGATCGGATCTGGCCGCGCAGTGGTCTGATGTGCTTGGCGTCAAAGGCTGGAGCCAATGGGAGGAGGGGCTGGGCCAATTGGCCCGTCGCTTGACGTCCGCCGACGCAGGTTCCACGTTCAGGCAGCATTGGCTGCGCATCTG
The DNA here is from genome assembly GCF_058791075.1 of Curvibacter sp. EU05-FHT14A10. Taxonomy (NCBI): domain Bacteria; kingdom Pseudomonadati; phylum Pseudomonadota; class Betaproteobacteria; order Burkholderiales; family Comamonadaceae; genus Curvibacter; species Curvibacter sp. EU05-FHT14A10. The sequence continues at coordinate 170,505 of NZ_JBYTDE010000002.1, read as the reverse complement.
TCAACTGTCGATGGCGCCGCAGGAGCCGATGGGCTGGCGCGAACGATTGCAGCGCAGCCGTCAGGGAAGTCATTCATTTGCGGTACTTGCACGCCTCGCATTCATTGGGGAAGCCCAGCTTCGTTCTGCCGTCCAACGTGAAGCGCTGGCGCCCGACCGGGCACTGTGGCTGAAAGCAGTGGCGCGCCAGCGTTTTGCCAGCTTCTCGCCACCGGGGCATGCGGGGCTGAATGCGCTTATGCGTCCTGGCTTGTTCGATATCCTGGAGGCTCCTGTCTCTGCAAATCTCTTAGTTGGTGAATTTGTCACCGGTGTCGAGGCTGGCGCCTTCCTCCCGAGCCAAGCCGAGACCCGTTCTTTGACGGGACTGCTGCGAGAGGCTGAGCTGCCCCTGACCGCCTGCGATTGGGTTGAGTTCGTGCAGGCCACCGCCAGTGCCAGAGAGTGGGCCAAGCAGGTTTTCAGCGCTGACCTTTCGATGGCTCTGGAGTTGATTGCGCTTGAATTCCAGGGCATGGGCCTTGACCGTGAAACTGCTTCGTGGCTCAGACTGGATCAGTTGATGACTGGATTGGCAGATCCCCAGGGGCACGGGTCATCGTTGGGTGACTGGGCGCATGAGGCCCAAATGCTCCATGCGGGTCAAGCCATGCAAATGGTGCGCCCTGTGCTGTGGGATCCCGCACAGCGTCATGTGGTCGACAGCTACAGCACCATGCCGAACTTCATAGGCGGGCGGGCGGTCAGGGGGCACCTGGTACTTGAGCCCCGGCCAGACCATCCCGCCACCGAGCTGCAGAATGCGATTGTCTTGCTGCAGCAGGCCGATCCAGGCTTCGATTGGTTGTTCACCCACCCGATCGCCGGTTTGATCACCGTCTGGGGTGGCGCGAATTCGCACATGGCCATCCGCTGTGCGGAGCGGGGGCTGGCTGCGGCCATTGGATGTGGCGAGCAGGTGCTGGTAAAGGCAAAAAAGGCCCGTCGGGCCACCATCGATCCCGCGGGGGGTGGGCTATGGCTCCACTGACGTCGGCACCGGCGACACGTTGGCGGGTTGCGGTGACCCAGCGACGGCTGCCCGGCAGTGCCACGAGCAGCGCCCGCGATGCGCTGGATGCCGAGTGGTCCGACTGGTTTTGTGCCAACGCCTCGTGGGCGCAGTTCATACCATTGCCAAATTTTTCCGATCCGATGCATGCCCTGCATTGGTTGGCTGACTGGGGCATCAATGCGCTGGTCCTGACCGGCGGTGAGGACGTAGACAGTTCCGCCATCCGGGATGCGCTGGAGTTGAAGTTGCTGCAGCATGCCCGGACGCAGCGATGGCCCGTCTTGGGGGTGTGTCGTGGCATGCAGATGCTGCACCGGGAGGCCGGAGGCACGCTCATCCCGATCGAAGACCATGTCGGCCAACCCCATCGGCTGCAGACGCATTGGCCGGATCAGATCGTGAACTCCTGGCATCGTTGGGGAATCCGCGAGGTGGCAGAAGGCTGGCAGGCCACGGCGTTGGCCGTGGATGGCAGTGTGGAGGCCATGCGCCATTGCGATCTGCCCTGGCTGGGCCTGATGTGGCACCCGGAACGCCCGCAGGGTGCGGCTGACCTGACCCGGTCATGGCTGACCCAGATTTTCACGTTTGCTGACGCTCGAGGACCTTGAAACGATGATCCAGAATCCAGCCCTTGAGTGGGACTACACAGACCTGGCCGCCAGCTACGACCAGCGGGCCGATTATTCGGCTGAACTGGTTCAGCGCACGCTGTCGCGCTTGGGCTGTCAGGCCGGAACGCCGGCCCTGGAGGTTGGCGCCGGCACGGGCAAACTCACCGCCTTGCTGTGTGACCAAGGCCTGGATCTGACGGCACTTGAGCCCAATGAGCGCATGCGGGCGGTTGCCTTCTCGAAAGGCTTGGATCGCCGGGCTCGCTGGCTGGCGGCGAGGGGCGAAGCACTGCCCGTCAAGAGCCAGAGCTGCGAGCTGGTCGCCTTTGGGTCTTCTTTCAATGTGCTGCCGGCGCCGCTGGCGCTCGATGAATGCGTGCGGGTTCTCAAGCCGGGCGGGCATTGGCTGGCCATCTGGAACCACCGCAATCTGGACGACCCGCTGCAGCAGGCGGTGGAGGAACTGATCCGGCGGCACCTGCCGGACTATGAGCTGGGTCGCCGCCGGCATTCACCGGAGCCGGATCTGTTGGCTCATGGGCGTTGGCATGACATCAGTGCGGACGAGCAACGATTCGTGGTCGAGATTGGCAGGCAGGCCTGGATGGAGGCCTGGCATTCCCATGCGACATTGCGGCGGCAGGCTGGCGCCAGGTTGCCTGCCATCCTGGCTGGCATCGAGCAGTTGCTGGGCTCGGTCGAGGTGCTGGCCGTGCCTTACACCAGCCGGCTCTGGACGGCTCGCACATGAGTGCCTCCGAGATCCGACAGGCCGTGGTGTTGGCGGCTGGCCGGGGCAGCCGCATGGATGAGCTGACGGCGCTCCGTCCCAAATGCCTGGTGCCCCTGGCTGGGCAGCCACTGCTGAGCTGGACACTGCGCTCGCTGCGCGCCAACGGCATAGATCGGGTGCTGATCGTGACCGGTTGGCAAGCCAACTGTCTGGCTGGGTGGTCGCCCGATCTGCGCTTCAACCCGCGATGGCACGAGTCGAACATGGTCCGCAGCCTTCAACTGGCCGCAGACTGGCTGGAACGAGCCCCCACGCTGGTGGTCTATGGGGATGGGGCTTACAGCGCCGCAGCGATCCGCCGCGCCGTGATGGCGGGCCCGGCCCCTCTGAGCCTTCCGGTAGATCAGCAATGGCTGTCCTTGTGGCAGCGGCGTTTTGCCGACCCGCTTGCGGATGCGGAGGTGCTTCAGTCGCATGAAGGCGTGCTCACCCGTATCGGCTTTCGCGCCACATCATTGAATGACATCCAGGGACAGTACATGGGGCTGTTGAGAACCTCACCGAGCGGTTGGCATTGGATCGCTTCATGCCTGAGTCGGCTGGCGGCCGATCAAGGTGACGCTGCGGTGGATCGGCTCGACATGACCGGCCTGCTGCAGCACCTGGTCGAGGCAGGCCGGCAGATTGCCTGTGTGGCGGTGGCTGGCGGCTGGGTTGAGATCGATTCGGCTCACGATCTGGCCGTGGTCGAGGCGGCGTTGTCGGAACCTGGGTTCAGCCATGACTTCAGAATCTGAGACGCCCGACCTGTCGCAGGCGCCGATTCTGTGGATCACCGGGCTTTCGGGGGTCGGCAAGTCGACGCTGGCTCAGGCCCTGGCCACCGTCTTGCGTGCGCAGGGACAGCGCCCCTTGTTGCTCGACGGTGATGAACTGCGTCAACTGCTGGAGGCCCCTGAGGAGCAGGCTTCCCATCGTCCCGGGTTGCGTCAGCAGCGGGCCTGGCGCATCGCCCGCATGGCGCGATGGGCGGCGCTTCAAGGCATTCCGGTCATCGTAGCCACCATCTCCCTTCGGCACGACGTGCAGGCCTGGTCCCGCGCCGGCCCGGTGCCCTATGCCGAGATCTTGTTGCAGGCGGATCTCGATTTGCTGCGCAGGCGCAAGCCGGCCTTGTATGGACCACCGGGCGGTGTGCCCTTGCCCCACGTGGTGGGGATCGATGTGGCGGCCGAGTACCCCATCCGGCCCGAACTGGTCCTGCGGCAGGATTTTGCGGAGGGTTCCCGAACTCTGCACCTTGATCAGGCCCTGGCTCTTTGGCGTGCGCTGTGCAGGCAGAGATCGGGGCTGCTCTGATGGACAGCTCAACCTTCAACCTGAACATCGTCTCGCCGCAGTTCCCCTGTGGCGCGGCTTGGCTGGCCAATGCCTTGATCGAGTTGGGTGTGCCGCTGTGGGAGCTCTGGGGCTTTGACACTCGCACTGAGTGGACCTTGCAAGACGATGGCCGCTATCGGTATGTGGCCGAGCATGGCCCGTGGCAGCAGACCCTGGCCAGCCTGCAGACGGGCCGGCTGCAGGTGTTCGATCTGTCGCTGCAGCCCCGATTCAGCCATGGCTTTCCCTGGCAGTGTGACCTCACGTTGCGCACGGTGTTCATCGTGCGCGACCCCCGGGACGCCTTGTATTCGGAGTGGCAGCGACAGATTCGCAACCGTCAGATCAAGCCCGACACGCCCTTCGAGGCTTTTTTGAAGATGCCCTTTTTCGGCGGGCCCGTCTCCCACATCGACCTGCTCTGGCTGCACCTGCGCAGTTGGTTGGCCTGGTGCCAGCACCATCCGACCCGCTTCAAGCGTCTGCGCTTCGAAGACTGGAAATCCGAGCCACAAGCTCAGTTGGCCGAGGCCTGTCGCTGGATGGGGCTGGATCCGGATCCGGCCGGGCTGGCCCGGGCGGTGGCGGCCTCCGAGGTCGACCGCCTGCAGAAGGTCGAGGAACAACTGTTGCGCCATGATCCAGCCGCTCGCCAGTTCAACCGCCGCGGCCTGAGGTACGAATGGCGCAGTGCCTGGCAGACCGAGTGGTTCAAGGCCTTTGGCGCCCACTGGACAGCCCTCTTCGACGCGCTGGACTACGAACCCAGCCCCGTGGCCGGCCATTGGCCTCTGTGCTTTGATGCGGAGGAAGTCCTGGCGTGGCGTGGGCTGACCTCACAAGCAGAGCGCCGACGCTGGGCCGGGCACCTGTTTTCAGAACCGCTGCACGGCGGCGCCACCGCTGTTACATCATGAATCCACATGCTTCGCCACCGACCTCGCCATGGGCCGCCGTCCAGACGATCTGGCACCATCGCCACCTGGTGCTACAGCTCAGTTTGCGCGAGATCAGCCAACGCTACCGAGCCTCGGTGCTGGGCGTGCTGTGGTCGCTGCTGACACCGCTTTTCATGCTGGCGGTCTACACTCTGGTCTTTTCGGGGATCTTCAAGGCCCGATGGGGCGGCCAGACCGATACCGAGGGGCTGTTTGCCGTCGTGCTTTTCGTAGGCACCAGCCTTCATGGATGGATGGCAGAGATCACCACCCGCACCCCAGGCCTGATTGCCGAGCACACCAGTTACGTCAAGAAGGTCATGTTTCCGCTGGAGGTGCTGCCCGTGGTGCCTTTGCTGGCGGGCCTGTTCCAATGTCTGCTGAACCTGGGGGTGCTGCTGGCGGCCCTGTGGCTGTTGGGTGTTGAATTGTCATGGCATGTGCTGCAGCTTCCTCTGGTGCTCGCGCCCTTCATGTTGCTGCTGCTGGGGCTGGCCTGGCTATTGGCCGCCGCCGGGGTGTTTTTGCGCGATCTCTCGTCGATCACGACATTGGCCACGGCCGGGTTGATGTTCCTGGCCCCGGTCTTCTACCCCATGGAAGCGGCCCCTGAGTCTCTGCAGATTTGGCTGAAGCTCAATCCCTTGACCTTGGTGATCGAGCAGACCCGTCGTTGCCTGATCTGGGCCCAGCCACCGCAATGGGGCAGTTTGCTGCTATACGCGCTGATCGCCGCCGTGGTGGCCTGGCTTGGCTTTGTCTTCTTCCAGAAGACCCGCAAGGGATTCGCCGATGTCCTCTGAGCCGATCGTGATCCGGGCTGTCGACCTGGGCAAGCAGTATCAAATCTACGCGCGACCCGTGGATCGCCTCTGGCAGTTTGGCATCGATCAATGGAATGCCTGGTCCAGACGGCCGCTGGCGCCCCGCCATCGCTCGTTCACCGCCTTGCAGGGGCTGAACCTCTGCGTGCGTCGGGGTGAAACCGTTGGCATCATTGGTCGCAATGGCTCCGGCAAGTCGACGCTGTTGCAACTGCTGTGCGGGACCCTTCATCCATCGGTCGGGGCCGTTGACATCCATGGGCGCGTGGCCGCCCTGCTGGAGCTGGGTTCGGGCTTCAACCCCGAGTTTTCAGGCCGAGAGAACGTGCTGCTCTACGCGAGCGTGCTCGGACTCAGCCGTGAGCAGACGCTGACCCGCTTCGACGAAATCGTTGCTTTCGCCGACATCGGAGATTTTCTGGATCAGCCGGTCAAGACCTACTCGAGTGGCATGGCTGTGCGGCTGGCTTTCTCGGTCATTGCTCATGTGGATGCCGACATCCTTGTCGTGGATGAGGCGCTGGCGGTGGGGGATGCTTTCTTCACCCAGAAGTGCATGCGCTTTCTGCGCAATTTCATGCAGCACGGCACCGTGTTGATGGTGAGCCACGACACGGAGGCCATCAAGGCCCTCTGCGACCGCGTGCTCTGGTTGGAGGGAGGGCGCTTGATTCAGGACGGCCCTACGAAGGATGTTTGCCAAGCCTATCTGGATGACTTGTTGTCAAGTCACAAGGCGATGCTGACAGCGCCCCAAGCCACGACGTTGGGGGGTATCGGTGAAGAGGCCGGACGCTTTGTGGTGCTGCCTGCACCGCCCGCAAGCGCGGATGCGAGCCAGGCCTGCCGGGTGCATTTTTTGCCCATGCCTCTGCAGGATGCGGGGGCCGGCCTGGGTGGGGCCAGCGTGAACCGGGTGAGCATGCGTGACAGCGAGGGCCGGGACATCCAGCACGTGGTCGCCAGGCAGACGGTTTTGCTCGACATCGAGGTGGCGTTCGAGCGACGTGTGGTTAGCCCTTTGATCGGCTTCATGGTCAAAGACCGGACCGGTCAGGCTTTGTTCGGCGACAACACGCGCATCAGCCAGTTCTCCGAATCCAATGCCTTGCGGGCGGGCGACCGTGTCCGGGTAACCTTCTCATTTGACATGCCAGACCTGCTCAGTGGGGACTACAGCACGGTGGTGGCCGTGGCCGAGGGTTCGCAGGCGCAGCATGTGCATCTGCAATGGATCCATGATGCGCTACACCTGCGCTCGGACAACGGATCGACGGTTCACGGGCTGGTTGGCATACCGATGCATCGCGTCGAAGTGCAGGTCTTGCGAGACGAGGCGACGGGCTGACACACGGTCCAGGGCCAGGGCAAAAAAGAGGCCGCCAGAAAGAGACTTCTGGCGGCCATCAGGAAGGTCCGGTCTGTGACCGGACACAGCTCACCCCCGCGAGCCATTCGGGGCTGCTGTGGTCAAGCCCTTTGGGGGGCCAGGGGCTTCACCTCAGCGTCTGCATGCTTGCAATGTCGCATCAAGCCCGGGTCACGTGAACGAAGGAGCTTGCATATCGATAGTCAGAGATCACGCCCAGGGCACGCCCGGCATGATCAGAAAGCCCATGATCAGGAACAAGGCGCTGACGAGCAGCACGGCGATGCCCAGGGCCTGGGTCAGGTCGAGCCAGAAGCGGGCCCTGTTGAGGCCTGGGTTCGACCCGTCCTCCGGCAGCAGGTGAGGGGCCGAACGGGCGTTGACGGTCTGGGGCATGGTCTTGTTCCAAGGGGGCTGGCGGTTTCAGGGCGGGGCTTCAGACCCAGTCGGTCGAGGGCTTTTCCCACAGGTTGATGCCCCCTTCGACGGCGTGTTGGTCAATCTCGGCCAGTTCGACCGGGCTCAGCGGGGGCTGGGTCAGGGCGGCTACGTTTTCACGCAGTTGCGCGACGGTGCTGGCGCCGATCAGGGCCGAGGTCACCCGCGGGTCGCGCAGCGTCCAGGTCAGCGCCAGTTGGGCCAGGCTCTGGCCGCGGCGGCGGGCGATCTCATTCAAGGCGCGGGCGCGCGCCAGATTGGCTTCCGAGAGGTGGGCTGGCTTGAGCGACTGGCCGCCGGGGCGGTTGATGCGGGCATCGGCCGGTGGGCCGGCCAGGTATTTGTCGGTGAGCAGACCTTGCGCCAGGGGCGTGAAGGCGATCACACCGGCACCGAGTTCGTCGGTGGCGTCGAGCAGGTCCTTTTCGATCCAGCGGTTGAACAGGTTGTACGCCGGCTGGTGGATCAGCAGCGGCACCTTCCAGCTTTGCAGCAGGGCCGCGATTTCGCGCGTCTTGGTGGCCGAGTAGGAGGACACCCCGACATAGAGGGCCTTGCCCTGTTGCACGGCTTGCGCCAGGGCGGAGGCAGTCTCTTCCAGCGGGGTATGCTGGTCAAAGCGGTGCGAGTAGAAGATGTCCACATAGTCCAGGCCCAGGCGCTGCAGGCTCTGGTCCAGGCTGGCCAGCACATGCTTGCGGCTGCCGCCGCCTTGGCCGTAGGGTCCAGGCCACATGTCCCAACCGGCTTTGCTGGAGATGATCAGCTCATCGCGGTAGGGCTTGAAATCCTCACGCAGCAAGCGGCCAAAGTTGGTTTCGGCGCTGCCATAGGGGGGCCCGTAGTTGTTGGCGAGGTCAAAGTGGTTGATACCCAGGTCAAAGGCGGTGCGCAGCAGTTCGCGCTGGGTGCTCAATGGGGTGGTGTCGCCAAAGTTGTGCCACAGGCCCAGCGAGAGCGCCGGCAGTTGAAGTCCGCTGTGGCCGGTGCGGCGGTAAGGGATTCGGGTGTAGCGATCAGGCGAAGCAGTGAAGCGGGTCATGGGGGGCGAGGTGTATGGCGGGCAAGCCGCGTGAGCGTTCAATATAAAAAGCCTGCTTCGGGAAGGGGCGAATATTTGGGCGCATGGATAGTCGCTGAATGCATGAGGCCCGCGCAGCAGGTGGCTCAAAGGCCGTGAAGAGCACGGTGGGGGCCGAGCGGACCGATAACCGCCGGGTATCGCGCCTTGATGCCCGACATCTTTTCGGCTGGGGCCGGCTTGTCGAGAATCCGGCGCTCAACACGGGCTGCCTTGGCGGGCGGCCTTCCCCAGGACCGCATTCCGAAAGCAAACCATGGCACAGATCATCGGCGCCATCGCCACCTCGCATACCCCCACCATCGGCTTTGCCTTTGACCGCGACAAGCAGCACGACCCGGTGTGGGCACCGATCTTCGAAGCCTTCCAGCCGGTACAGCAGTGGATCGCCGAGCGCCAGCCCGACGTGCTGTTGGTGATCTACAACGACCACGTCACCTCGTTCTTCTTTGACCACTACTCGGCCTTTGCCCTGGGGGTGGGCGAGCGCTACGAGGTGGCTGACGAGGGGGGCGGCGCGCGCGATCTGCCGCCAGTGGGGGGGCATTCGGCCCTGGCCCGGCACGTGGGGCAGTCACTGGTGGCCGATGAGTTTGACATGTCGTTTTTTCAGGACAAGCCGCTTGACCATGGCTGCTTTTCGCCCTTGTCGATGCTGTGCCCGCATGAGCCGGCCTGGCCGGTGCAGATCGTGCCCTTGCAGGTGGGGGTGCTGCAGTTCCCGGTGCCTTCGGCGCGCCGTTGCTACAAACTGGGCCAGGCCCTGCGCCGGGCCATCGAGAGCTACCCCGAAGACCTGAAGGTGGCGGTGGTGGCCACGGGCGGCCTGTCGCACCAGGTGCATGGTGAACGCGCCGGCTTCAACAACCCGGCCTGGGATCAGCGCTTTCTGGACCTGATCGAGCAAGACCCCGAGCGCCTGGCTGGCATGACCCAGGCCGAGTTCGCCAGCCTGGGCGGGCTGGAAGGAGCCGAGGTCATCATGTGGCTGATCATGCGCGGGGCTTTGTCGGCCAATGTGCGCAAGGTGCATCAGAGCTACTACCTGCCTTCGATGACCGGCATCGCCACCGCCATCTACGAGAACCAGGCCTCGGTGGGCCCGGTGGCGGGCGAGATCGAGCGCCATCGTGCCCACATGGCCAAGGAGTTGGCCGGTGCCGGCGGCCTGAGCGGCACCTACCCCTTCGACCTGGCCCGCAGCGTCAAGGCCTACCGGCTGAACCGCTTTTTGCACGCGCTGATCGTGCCGGCGCACCGCCAGGCCTTCATGGCCGACCCCGAGGCGGCCTTCGAGCAGGCCGGCCTCACGCCCGAGGAGCGGGATCTGGTGCGCGAGCGCAACTGGCGCGGCCTGATCCATTACGGCGTGATCTTTTTCATGCTCGAAAAGCTGGGCGCCGTGATCGGGGTGTCCAACCTGCACATCTATGCCGCCATGCGGGGGGAGTCGCTGGAGGATTTCCAGAAGACCCGCAATGCCCCCGGGGCCCTGTACTCGGTGGCGGGCCAGGACAGCAAGACCCTGAGCTGGAACACCTGAGCCCCTTCGATTCGGACCGGAACAACAACACGGAGACTTCATGAGCCATGCAACAACGACCCTGAACGTCAGGGAGTTCATCAACGCACGAGCGCTTTCCCCCAATCAGTGGGTGTTGGTCCTGCTGTGCTTTTTCATCGTGGCCGTGGACGGCATGGATGTGGCCATCATGGGCTTTGTCGCGCCCTCCATCCTGGCCGAGTGGGGCATCTCGCGGCCGGCCTTCGGCATGGTGATGGGGGCGGCTCCGATCGGGCTGGCCGTGGGGGCCGTGCTGGCCGGCTCCTCGTCGGACTGGTGGGGGCGGCGCCGCGTGCTGATGGGCTCGGTGCTGGGCTTTGGCCTGTGTACCCTGCTCACGCCCTTGGCCCACGACACGACCCAGATGGCGGCGCTGCGCTTTCTGACCGGCCTGGGCCTGGGCGCTGCCATGCCCAACACCACCACCTTGTTGTCCGAGTACGTGCCCGAGCGGCGTCGCGCCTTTCTGGTGGCGGCCATGTTCACCGGCTTCAACCTGGGTTCGGCCCTGGTCGGCTTTGCCGCCGCGGCCCTGATTCCGCACGCCGGCTGGCGTTCGGTGCTGCTGCTGGGGGGCGCCTTGCCCTTGCTTCTGCTGCCGGTGCTGTATGTGTACCTGCCCGAATCGGCCCGCTTCATGGTGGCCCGCAACATGTCGGCCGAGCGCATCACAGCGGTGCTGAGCCGGGTCTGCCGGGCCCCGCTGGCGGGCGTGACGAGCTATGTCTCGGGTGAGGCCGAGGTGCCGGCGCGCCAGCCCCTGGCGGTGTTGTTCGAACGTGGCTTCAGGCTGCGCACAGCCACCTTGTGGGTGACCTACTTCATGGGCCTGCTGGTGATCTACCTGACCACCAGCTGGCTGCCCACCATGATGAAAGACGCAGGCATGAGCATTGACCGCGCCGCCAATGTGACCGCCATGTTCCAACTGGGCGGTACCGTGGGCGCCCTGCTGGTGGGTTGGCTGATGGGCCGCATGAACCCGAACCGGGTGATGGCGGGCGCCTACCTGCTGGGCGCCGTGGCCCTGGTGGTGATGGGCTTCAATGGCTTGATGTCCGAATCCATCGTGTGGCTGGTCATGGCCGTGGGCTTTTGCCTCAGTGGTGCGCAAACCGGCCTGAACGGCTTCGCGCCGGGCTGCTATCCCACGGTCGCCCGCGCCACGGGGGTGAGTTGGATGCTGGGCGTGGGCCGCCTGGGCAGCATCCTGGGTTCGTCCATCGGCGGTGTGTTGCTGAGCCAGGGCTGGGGCTTTGACGGGATCTTCATGGCGCTGGCGGCCCCGGCGGTGCTGGCGGCGCTGGCGATTTTGTGGAACCGGCGCAGCCTTTGAAGGGGCCGGCCGGGCTGCTCTTCACGATGAGCGATGGCCCGTGTCGAGCAGATCAATCGATCGGAACACGCGCTGCAGCATGCCGTCAGACGAACTCTGGCATTGGCGCAGTTGGTCCATCAGGTGGTGCAGAAAGCGCTCGGCCGGGGCGCTGAGCGGGGCCTGGCGGCGCCGCAGCACGCCGATCTCGCGCGGGGCGAATCGGGTGTCCAGGTTCAGCGGCACCAGCAGGCCGTGGGCGCCTTCGCATTCGATCAAGGGCCAGGGCAGCAGGGTGAGCATGTCGGTGCTGGCCACCAGCTTGAGCATCAGGGCGGCTGATTGGGCCAGGTGGATGCGCCCATGGGGGATCGGCAGGCCATGCTGCTCGAACAAAGTATGGAACATCGCGGCCTCCTCCTGAGGTGCGTAGTTCAGCAGCCAGCGGGCCTCGCGCAGGGCTTGCATCGAGCGGGCCTGGGCCAGTGGGTGGCCGGCGCGGGCGCCCACGGTGACTTCGTACCTGAACAAGGGGGTGACATGCAGGTCGTGGGCCGCGCCGGGTTCGGGCAGGCGGCCCAACAGCAGGTCCAAGGCGCCTTCGCGCAAGCGAGGCAGCGACACGGCTGAAAGACCATCGAACAGCTCCAGCCGCACCTGGGGCTGGTCTTGGGTGAAGGCCTGCACCACGCTGGGCAGAATGCTCTGGGCGATCCAGGGGGTGACGCCAACGCTCAGGCGTTCCACACGCCCGGCTTGGCGCAGGCTGGCCATTTCGGCCTCGGCATGGTCCAGTTGATCGGCGATCAGGCGGGCGTGGCGCAGCAGGGCCGCACCGGCTTCGGTCAGGGCCAGGCCTGAGCTCTGGCGCACGAACAAGGGCATCTGCTGGCCCTCTTCGAGTTCGCGCAGGGCCTGGGTGAGGGTGGCTTGGGTCAGGCTCAGAGAGCGCGCTGCGGCGCGGATGCTGCCTTGGCTGGCGACGGCGATCAGGTAGCGGATTTGGTGCAGTTTCATGGCAAAGCCTTCAGCCCTGGGCAGCAGGGATTGTGCCTGGGCCGAGCGTTCGTCTGACAGGAACTACCTTTCGGGGCAGGTTGTCCCTGTCTTATGGGGGCCCGGGGGGCTTTCTAGACTGCGGTCTTTCCCATCCCGGCCTTGGCCCGATCAGATTCCCCATGAGCACTGTCCCAACACTTCCAGCGTCGGCTGCGGCCGATCCTGTGGCCCCCGGCATTCGCGCCATCGAATCCGAGATGGTGGCGCTGCGCCATCACCTGCACGCCCATCCCGAGCTGGCTTTCGAGGAGCTGGCGACCAGCGACCTGGTGGCCCAGCGTCTGAGCGAGTGGGGTTATGAGGTGCACCGTGGCCTGGGCGGCACCGGGGTGGTGGGCACCTTGTGCAAGGGCGCCGGCGGACGCCGGCTGGGCTTGCGGGCCGACATGGACGCCTTGCCAATCACCGAGAACACGGGCCTGCCCTACGCCAGCCGACACGCCGGCAAGATGCACGCCTGCGGCCATGATGGCCATACCGCCACACTGCTGGCCGCAGCCCGCCATCTGGCCACACAGGGGGTGTTTGAGGGCACGCTGAACCTGATCTTCCAACCGGCCGAAGAGGGCCTGGGGGGCGGCCGCCGGATGATCGAAGACGGATTGTTCAAGCGGTTCCCCTGCGATGCAATCTTTGCGCTGCACAACATGCCGGGTTTTCCGGTGGGCCAGTTCGGCTTCAAGGCGGGGTCGTTCATGGCCTCGTCTGACACGGTACTGATCACCGTGAAAGGGCAGGGTGGTCATGGTTCGGCACCGCACCAGTCGCGTGACCCGGTGGTGGCCGCTGCCACCTTGATCCTGGCGCTGCAGACCGTGGTGGCGCGCAACGTGGACCCGCGTGACATGGCCGTGGTCAGCGTGGGCGCCATCCATGCCGGCGATGCCCCGAATGTGATCCCCGAATCGGTGGCGCTCAAGCTGTCGGTGCGGGCCTACCGGCCCGAGGTGCGGGCACAGTTGCGCGAGCGCATCACCGAACTGGCTCAGGCCCAGGCCGTGGCCCTGGGCTGTGTCGCCGAAGTGGACTACCACTGGCGCTACCCGGCTTTGGTGAACGATCCGGCCAGCACTGAATTTGCACGCCAGGTGGCGCTGGATTGGCTGGGCCCGCAGGGCGTGATGGAGAACGTGCAGCCGCTCACGGGCAGCGAAGACTTTTCGTTCATGCTGGAGCAATGTCCCGGCAGCTATTTCATCGTGGGCAACGGCGTGGGGGATCAGCACGGCAGCGGGGGCTGCATGGTGCACAACCCGGGCTACGACTTCAACGACGCCATCCTGCCGCTGGCCGCGACCTACTGGGTGCGCCTGGCCGAACGCTTTTTGTCCAAGGCAGCCTGAGTCTGCGCCGCATCGGAACCCTCACCATGAGCATGAATTCGCCGTTCTCCCTGAATCGCCGCACACTGGGCGGCCTGCTGGCAGGCAGCCTGCTGTCCCCCGGACTGTCGGCGCTGGCCCAGCCGGCCTACCCAGACAAACCCATCAAGATCGTGATCGGCTACCCGCCCGGGGGCTCGGTCGACTATGTGGGGCGTCTGGTGGGCGATGCCTTGGGCCAGCGCCTGAAAACCCCGGTCGTGATCGACAACCAGGGCGGCGCGGCCGGTGCCATCGCGGCCCAGCGCGTGGTCAGCAGCCCGGCTGACGGGTACACCTTGCTGGTGGGCTCAAGCAATGAGTTGGTGGCCACCCGCCTGGTCAACCCGGCCCAGCGCTACGACGCCCAGAAGGACATGACGCCGCTGGGTCTGATCGCCACGGCGCCGGTGTTGCTGGTGGCGGGGCCCCGTGCAGCGGTCAAGACCTTGCCTGAACTGATCGAGCTGGCGCGGCGCAAACCCGGGCAGCTCAGCTATGGCAGCTCGGGTGTGGGCTCGACCTTGCATTTTGCTGGCGAGTTGCTCAAGCAGCGTGCGGGCATTTTCATGACCCACATCCCCTACCGGGGCGTGGCTTCATTGACCAGCGATCTGGCGGGCGGCAACCTGGACCTGGCCATGCTGTCGGTGCCAGCGGCGCTGCCGTTCTTGCAGAGTGGGCGCATCACGGCGCTGGGCTGCACCGGCGCTCAGCGTCTGTCGGCCTTGCCCAAAGTACCCACGATCGGTGAGGTGCCGGGCTTGAAGGGCTACGAGCTCAGCGGCTGGTTTGCCCTGATGGGCCCGGCCCACCTGCCACCCACCATCACCCAACGCCTGAGTCAGGCGCTGCAGGAGGTGCTGCAAGACCCGGGCGTGCGCCGCAAGCTGGAGGAAGGTGGCAATGTGCTGGGCAACGGGCACGAAGACCTGTCGGTGCTGATGGCCCGCGAAAGCCGGCAGTACGCTGGTTTGGTGGAATACGCCCACATGCGTGACTGAGCGAGCTGTGGCCGCTGGTGCCCCAGCAACCTGGGCTTTGGGCATGGGGGGCGATCAATCGGCGCTGATGTGGCGCTCGGCCGCAATCTTTTTGTAGACCGCGTTTTCGAGTGCGATCTCCTGGGCGAACTCCTCAGGGCGATTGCCGATGACCTGCGAACCGGTGTCCTCGATCTGTCGGCGCACCTCAGGCGCCGACAGCGCCTTTTGCACGGCGGCGTGTACCCGTTTGACGATCTCGGGTGGCAGGCCCTTGGGGCCGACCAGGCCATAGAAGGCCGTGCGGTTCACCTCCTCCAGCTTGAGTTCGGCAAAAGTGGGCACCTGGGGCAACTGGGCCAGGCGCCTGGGGGCGGCCACCGCCAGCGCGGTCAGGCGGCCGCTTTTGATGAAAGGCAGCGCCGAAGGCAGGTTGTCGAACACGATGGGGATCTGCCCTGCAATCGCATCATTCAGGGCCGGTCCCGATCCGCGGTAGGGCACGTGGGTCAGCGTCAGGCCGGTCTTGCTGGCCATCAGTTCCATCAACAGGTGGCCGATCGAGCCGGTGCCCGCGGTGCCGTAGCTGTAGCGGTTGGGGTTCTTGCGGACTTCGTCCACAAAGCTGGCAAAGCTTTGCGCCTTGAAGCTGGGGCTGACCACCAGCACGTTGGGGGTGGCCGCGATGTTGCTGATGGGCGTGAAATCGGTCAGTGGGTTGTAGGGCAGGCGCGGATTGATGGCTGGGTTGGTGGCGGTGGTGGACACCGTGCCCACCCCCAGGGTGTAGCCGTCGGGCAGTGCACGGGCGGCTTCATGGGCACCAATCGAGCCGCCACCGCCGCCCTTGTTGTCAATCACCAGGGGCTGGCCCAGTGCTTCGCCGGTGCGCTGGGAAATGGCCCGCGCCACCAGGTCGGTGGTGCCACCGGGCGCAAAGGGCACGATCAGGCGCACAGGCTTGCTGGGGTAGGGCTCCGCAGCCATGGCAGGCGCGGCCAGCAGCAGGGCGGCCAGAAGACCGGTGCGCCGGGTCAGGGTTCTTGAAGTCGCGCAATCGAGGGGGTTAACGAGGGGCATGGTGCAGTCTCCGTGTTGATTGAATGGGGCAGTCGTTGGCGTGTTCAGCGCTTGCGGATCAGGGTGTCCGGGCCGAGTTCGCTCAGCTGGTTCAACCCCAGCATGGCCAGATTGCGATCCACCTCATCGCGCAGCAGGCCGATCGCGTGGCGCACGCCTGCCTCGCCTGCCACGGCGGCGGCATAGTTGAAGGGCCGGCCCACCAGCACCATGCGTGCACCCAGCGCCAAGGCCTTGAGCACATCCGAGCCGCGGCGAAAGCCGCCGTCGATCAGCACCGGGTAGTTGGGGCCCAGGGCCTGGACCACATCCCCGAGCACCCGCATCGGTGAGGTCGCGCCGTCCAACTGGCGCCCGCCGTGGTTGGACAGGATCACACCGTCGGCACCCGCCTGCTGTGCCGCCAGGGCATCGGCCACGCTGAGCACCCCCTTGACCACCAGGCGGCCCCGCCAACGTTGACGAATGCGCTGCAGGTGTTGCCAGTTCAGGTGATCGCGGGCCGAGAAATCTCGCAGCACCGTGGAGGACACGATGGGGGCACCCCGGGTGGCAAACGAGTTCTCGAAATGGGGCATGCCATGGCGCAGCAGCGTGCGGGCGAAGGTGCCGATCACCCAGCCCGGACGCAGCACGCCATCGATGGCCAGGCGCAGGCTGGGGCGCAACGGGGTCGAAAAGCCGGTGCGGATGTTGTTTTCGCGGTTGGCCGAGATGGGGATGTCGACCGTGATCACCAGGGTGTCAAAGCCGGCACGCTCGACCCGGTCGATCAGCGCATCGATCCGGTCCTGATCTCCCGGCAGGTAGGCCTGGAACCAGGTGCCAGGGCAGGTCTGGGCCACGGTTTCCATCGGGATCAACGAGGTACCGCTCATGATCGATGCAATGCCTTCGACTTGTGCCGCCTGGGCCAGCACCACGTCGCCACGGTAGGTGGACAGGGCGTTGATGCCCATGGGGGCGATGGCAAACGGGGAGCGGTAGCGTCGACCCCACAGTTCAACGCCCTGGCTGCGCTGCGACACGTCGCGCAGCACCCGGGTGACGAAGGCGTACTCATCGAACACGGTACGGTTGTCCTGCAGAGAGCGGTTGTCCTCGGCAGCGCCAGCGATGTAGCCAAAGATCGGTCGAGGCAGGCGCCTGCGAGCGGCGGCCTCGAAATCCTGCAGGGACAGCATGCGGCGCAACACCCTGGAAGCCGGGGTCGATGAGGCCGTGCTGGCCGCTTGGGCTGGGTTGGGGTGGGTGGGCGTGGCGTGCATGAGGGCTTCTGTGCAAAGGAATGAGCTGCACTGTAGAAGCCGATGTAGGCGAAAGAAAGCGATATATTCAGAAGAAATATGTTCTCTAAATGGAAAATAGATGGCCACACCCTCGGTCAAGCAACTGGAGGCTTTCTGGTGGGCCGCCACCTGCAGCAACTTCAGCACCGCCGCCGAGCGCCTTCACCTGTCGGTGTCGTCTCTGTCCAAACGGATCAGCGAGCTGGAGGGTGCGCTGGGTCAGGCGCTGTTTGACCGAACGGGTCACAAAGCGGTGCTGACCGAGTCGGGGCGGCGCCTGTTGCCGGCGGCGTTGAGGGTGCTCAACGCCGTGGCTGACCTGGGACGCAGCTTGGCAGAGACCGGGGCCTTGTCAGGTCACTGCCGTTTTGGGGTGGGTGATCTGTCGGCATTGACCTGGTTGCCCGCCCTGGTGGCTGGGACAAGGCGTTTGCACCCAGGCCTCACCCTGGAGGCCTGTGTGGATGTGGGCGGGGTGCTGGAACGGCGCCTGGCCGAGGGCGAGTTGGATTTTGCGGTGATCGCCGGTCGCTCGTCGCGCAGCGCCCTGGTGTCGCAATCGGTGGGCGCAGCGCGCTTTGCCTGGGCGGCGTCGCCTCATCTGGCCGTTTCGTCTGCGGCCTCGGTGGCAGGCCTGCTTGTGCGCTGCCCATTGATCACGTTGCCACCCCAGGCCGGCACCACGCGCTTGCTGGACGACTGGTTGCTGGCCCAAGGCCTGGCCGAGCCGCGGGAGCGCATCCAGTGCAACAGCTGGGCCGCTGTGGCGGGCATGTTGCGCGAGGGGGTGGGAGTGGGTTTTCTGCCCGAGGGCTGGATTGACGGGCTGGGCTTGTGCCGCCTTGAGGTTGAGCCCGAATTGGGGACGCTGCAGTATGCGTTTCAGTGGCGCCGGGGCGATGCGCGAAGCCTGGTGCCGGTCATGCAGGGGATGGTCAGCTCGGTGCTGGACTTTTCGCTGTTGCCTTGCCTCGCGGGCGCGGCCCCCTTGGCCGGCTGAGCCGGTTCGGTCAGCGCAGGGCCAGGTTCAGTTGGTCGACCAGTTCAGCCCAGTCGGCATCCTGCAAGCGCTGCTCACGCAGGAAGGTGGCCTGGGAGGGGGTCCAGAACGGGGCGTCGGCCAGTTCCAGGTCGTCGGCCAGCGGGGCATGGTGACCGATGAAGGTCGCGATGGAATGGGGGTCGGAAGCCAAGCCGAGTTGAGCAAACAGGTCGGTGAAGCGGTGAAACAGTTCGTTGTGGATGGGGCTGTTCATGGTGCGGATCCTGGGGAGCCTTCAGGGGCCATGGCCCGGGTGTCGGGCGGGCTGGCGTTGCTGGATGGGGTGGGGCCTGATGCGCTGCGGCGCGATGCGTTGTCTTGGCGCCGGATCATCTCACGGATGAAGGCGTTGAAATTGTCGGCGGTTTGCCGTTTCAGGGCCGAGTTGCCGAGAAACGAAGGCAGGGGCCGGGTCGGCTCGAAAGCGACGTGGTAGCGCAGTTGCACCCCCCCTTCGCGGGGCCTCAGTTCGGTGCTGCTGTCGAGCCGTTTCACATCGCCGGACACACCGTGGGTGGTGATCAGGCGTTGGGGCGTGAGGCTGACATCACGCACGTTTTCGTAATCAAAGTGAAGGATGCCGGCGCGCGTGCTGCCGCGCTGATGCACGCGCAAGGTGTTGCCCTGGCGGTTGGCCACTTCGCTGAGCTCCAGCCCCGGCAGGAACTGGCTCATGTGCTCGTAATCGGTCAGCACCGCCCAGGCTTGGGCGGCGGGAACGGGGGCCTGGGTGTCCAGGCTGATTTCGATCTGTTCGTTCCCAAACACCACGGTGACATCGTCGGGTTTGATGTCCTTGAACTCGGTCTGGGCCGTTGCGCCACCGCTGGCCAGCAGACCGGCGACCAGCCAGGCCGTGGGCAGCCAGCCGGAAACGCTCTGGCACTGGGGCCGGGGGCCAGAAAAAGGGTGAAGCATGGTGTTTTGACGGCGGTGTTCTGGGCTCCAAGTGCTGCGGTGGCGGCGCCTCGGAAAGCATGTATCCACAAAATTGTAGGCCGTATTGCTTTGGTGCGCGGATTGAAAAGGCGCGTGCAGGAGGCTGGAATTTGCGACAAGTCTGACCGCTCAGCCAAGTCTGCCGACCGGCTCGGTGTATAACCTTCCCCCTTCAGGGCTTGTGTGCAGTCCGCAAAAAGCACAGGCTTGACCCCCAATGGGCACCGCGGTGTGCCCGACAACACAAGGAATTTCAGACATGGGCGCGCAGTGGAAAGCAAAAGGCAAGGCACAGGTTGCAGATGCCAAAGGCAAGCTGTTCGGCAAGCTGGCCAAGGAAATCATGGTGGCCGCTCGCGGCGGTGCTGATCCGGCCGCCAATTCGCGCCTGCGCCTGGTGGTGGAGCAGGCACGCAAGGTGTCCATGCCCAAGGACACGCTGGAGCGGGCCATCAAGAAGGGCGCTGGTCTGACGGGTGAAAACGTCAGCTTCGAGCATGTGATGTACGAGGGTTACGGTCCGCAGCGCGTTCCGGTGATGGTGGAGTGCCTGACCGACAACGTGAACCGTACCGCGCCGGAAATGCGCGTGTTGTTCCGAAAAGGGCAATTGGGCACCTCGGGCTCGGTGTCCTGGGATTTCAACCACCTGGGCCTGATCGAGGCCGAACCCGCTGCGGCGGGTGCAGATGCTGAACTGGCTGCCATTGAAGCCGGCGCCCAGGATTTCGAGCCGGCTGACGAGGATGGCGTGACCGTGTTCATGACCGATCCAACCGATCTGGACCTGGTGAGCCGTGCCCTGCCTGCACATGGTTTCACGGTGCTGAGCGCCAAGCTGGGTTACAAGCCCAAAAACCCGGTGAAGGCCTCGGACCTGAGCGCAGAGCAACTGGAGGAGGTGGAATCCTTCCTGTCCGCCATTGATGCCAACGATGACGTGCAAAACGTCTACGTGGGCTTGGTGGACTGATCGCCCCCGCCAGCCAGGGCCTGCCGAGGCCCGGCTCTGCACTTTGACGCCAGATCGGGCGTGTCCGTATCAGGCCGCCGAGGCAGTTTTCAGTGCATACCAGTTGACGCCATCGCGCAAGGTGCGGGTGGCTTCTCCACGGCCGATCAGGTAGTTGAGGCAGGCCAGGGTTTCACCGGTGGCCATGCCCAGCAGGCCGCTGTCGGTTTCGGCGATGGGGCGCGAGAACAGTGCACCAAACACGTCCACCACCCGGCGCGGCTCGCTGCCCAAGGCTTCACGCAGGCGGTTGAACGCTTTGTGCTGGCCTTCGGCAAGGCGGTCCAGGCGCAAGTGCAGGCCCCGAAAGGGCTCGTTGTGCGAGGGCAGCACCAGCACATCATCGGGCACTTCGCGGCGCAGTTTCTCGATCGAGGCCATCCATTCGCTCATGGGGTCGGCGTCGGGTTCGGTCGGGTGGACCGAGACGTTGGAGGAAATGCGCGGCAGCACCTGGTCGCCTGAAATCAACACCTTCAGGTCGGCGCAATACAGGCAGGCGTGTTCAGGTGAGTGGCCCGTGCCGACGATGATGCGCCAGTCGTGCTGACCGATGCGCAGCGTCTCGCCGTCGCGCAGGCGCCTGAAGCTTTCGGGCAGCGCGTGGATGTGCTTGCCGAAGTTGCCAAAGCGCAGGCGGTAGCGTTCGATGGCGGCCTCGCCCCAGCCAGCCTGGCGGAAGAACTCGATGGCCTCGGGCGGGGCCTCTCGCCCGGTGTCGGACACCATCACGCGGCAGCTCATGTATTCGAGCCGGGTCATCCAGAGGCGGGCGTTGAACTTGCGTGTCAGCCAGCCGGCCATGCCCACGTGGTCGGGGTGCATGTGGGTGACAAAGATGCGGGTGATGCCGCGCTGGTCTGGTGCATGGGCAAAGAGCTCGCGCCAGACCTGGGCGTTTTCGTCGGTGCGGGTGCCGGTGTCGACAATCGCCCATCCGGCGTCGTCGTCGAGCGCCCAAAGGTTGATGTGATCCAGTGCATAGGGCAGTGGCATGCGGATCCAGTGCACGCCGGGGGCAAGCTCCAGCGTGGTGCCGCGCGGCGGTACCGTCTCAAAGGGGTAATCGAGAGGGTCTTTGGGTTTGGGGGCGTGTTGTTCTTGCAAGCGGTCCTCGCGTCTTGAATGCGGTGGGGATCGGCATCAGGTGGCCTTTCCATCCCGCCAAGTATGTCGCGGCTCGAAGGTGCTTGCAGATCGGCGGAGGCTCGCCCCTGTCACCACCGTGCCAAATGGGAGGTATCTGCTGCCGTTAGGGTCAGTGGGTGGGGCTCTGGAGCAGGTCCCTCACGCCTCGGCAGGCGGGAAAAGCGGTGCAGCCCCAGAAGGATTGTTCGTCTGACGTGTCCAGGCGTGCTGCCTGGCGTTGCATGGCCTTGCCACAGCGCGGGCAGGAGGGGATCACGGCTTCACGGGCTTGCGCCAGAGCCAGCAGCGCGGCGGCATCCAGCGGGGGTTGAACCTCTCCGTGGCGCACGGCAAGCAGGCCCGATTTCGAGCGGACCGGCGCGGCCTGCTGGGTGCTGTTCGATTGGGTGACCGGGTTTGAGCGCACATGGGCAATCCAATGGCGCAGGGCCTGTCCATCCAGAAGCCTGACCGGGCGGCCCGCTGCGAATTGACGGGCCGCACGGGTGAAGTTGCCTGAGGTCACCAGAAAAGCCGAATCGGCCCCCACCGCGTGCATGATGCCGGTCAACTCTCGGACCACTTCAACCCCCACACGGTACGACTTCCACGGTTTGCACTGGACCAGGGATTTCTGGCCGTCTTTCCAGAGCACCAGATCCATGCCATCGTCCGGCGCGTGGCCGTTCATGTCATCGACCTCGTAGCCCTGAAGGCGAAATGCCTCGGCCACCAGTTGTTCGAAGTCCCGCCGATTGAGTTGGTTCAACACGTCGGCCGCCGGGTTGACGGCGGCCTGTTGCAAAAGACGTTGGCGTTGGTTTCGGCGCCAGAACGAAGCGGCGGCCATGATCAGGAACACGGCAGGCACGGCATAACGGCCGTAAAGCACCATGTCTGTCAAGACCTCATGGGAGGTCGAGTGAGGCAGGGGTTGATGGGCGTTCTGGCTCAGCGTCTGGAGCAAGGCAAACAACAGAACGGCCACGACGCAATCCAGCCACCACGGCAGGGTGGCGCTCCAGTCCAGCAGGCGATCACTGAGAGCGAACTCTCGCGCGCGAATCATTTCGATGACACTCCCATTTCCGGTTGTTTGCCTTTGCAGGCAGGGCACACCGGCTACTTTTAGATATTGATACAAGCATACCAAGATGTATCCGATGGTCTATATCTGAGTTTGGAGGAGGGGCAGAGAAAATGAGGGCTGATGTGTTCAATTTGGCGGATTGAGACCCGCTGTATGGCGTTGATGCGCTGACCGGGGGCCAAAATGAGGCGATCAATGGGTTTCGAGCGCTGAGTCGAGGGGCGAGTTGCTTTTGGATCGCTGGCTTGTAGGCCTGTTCAACTAGGAGATGTGATGTCTGAATGTTTCAAATTTGCCAAGGGGGCCTGTGTGGTGTTGGGGGTGGCCTTGCTGAGCGCCTGTGGCAACAAGGTCAGCCTTGAGAACTACAACCGCATCAAGGTCGGGCAGACCTACGACGAGGTTCGGCAAATTGTGGGTGACCCGGCCCATTGTGATGAGACCTTGGGGATTCGATCCTGCCAATGGGGTGACTCAACCCGCAGCATCCGGGTGAACTTTGCGGTCGACAAAGTGGTGTTGATGTCTGCAGAGAACCTGAAATAGGCGCATCGGCAGAGGCCCTGTGAAAGGGCGAGGCAGACGCGAGCATGGGGTTCGGTTTGCTGGGCTGTCCGGGTGCCTTGCGCCACGGGCAGTGCAAGGCATGGGGTTGGCTTTGGTGCCTTAAATGTAATGTGCATGGGTTTTACAGCAGGTACAAAAATCAAGCGCCCAAACCATGGCATCCCGTGGCATGCCTCCGTGATTCATGCGCTTCCCAATGCAAAACCAGGTGGTTTTATCCCTGCCACTTCAAGGCGGTGGGTGCTAACCTGTCATACCAAGGCAGATCAAGCGAAAATCTACAAATGGTCAACCTAAAACCGCCGGGAGCAAACAATCCAGAGATGACAGGCCCCCGTTCTTGGTTTGGGTCCTTCTGGATGCAGCTGTCCCTGATTTTTGGCGCGCTCTACTTTGTGGTTGTGGGCCTCGGTGAGTTCTACATGGGCCAGTACCTGACAGAACGCATCACCAAGGACCAGGGTGAAGCCCTTCATCAACGATCACAGGCCGTCGCCAACGCCCTGGCAGAAAGCCTACACGAGCGTGACCGAGAGATTGCGATGCTTTCGCGCCTGCCCAATTTCCAGACCGGTCCCTTGAGTGCAGATTGGATTGAGCCTTACCTGAACGAAATCCGACGCTCGTTTCCGAACTATTCGTGGATCGGCGTGGCGGATGCTCAAGGACAGGTACAAGCAGCGACAGCGGGACTTGTGCGCGGAGCCGATGTGCGCCAACGTCCCTGGTTCAGCGGCGGTCAGCAGGGACGTTACGTAGGCGATGCCCATCAAGCCGTCATGCTGGAGCGCCTGCTTCCGCCGCAGGACAGTTCCGAACCTCTGCGTTTTCTTGATTTTGCTGCGCCGCTGCGGGCCAGTGATGGCCAGGTGCGCGGTGTGATAGCCGCCCACGTGACACTGAGCTGGATCAACGAGGTGATCCGCTCCGCCCAAGGTGGGGCCGCTCAATTGAATGGCAGCGAGGTGTTCATTCTGGATGGCCGCGGCGAAATCTTGCATCCCTACAGTGCCATTGGCGCACCATTGGCACCATTTTCGTTGCTGGTGGACGAACAACCGTATGCGGTCACCCAGTGGGGCGGTACCGACCAAAACTACCTGACCAGCGCGCTGCGCGTGCGCAGCCGCACCGAAACCGACCTTGGCTGGCGGGTGGTCTTGCGCCAACCCCTGGCCATTGCGCTCGCCCCGGTCGAAGAGGCGCGCCAACGGATGCTGTTGGGGGCTGCTGCATTGCTGTTGTTGGTGATGGGGCTTGTTTACGTGCTGGCCCGCCGTTTCAGCCACCCGATCGAGGTGCTGGCAGAGGCGGCTCAACGGATCGAGGCGGGTGACGAAGACGTCAACCTGGAAATGAATACGCCTAGCGCCGAGCTGCAACGCCTGAGCTTGTCCTTGCGCAGCATGACCCGCACCTTGATTGAGCGTCGCCGTCAATTGCAGCAAGCCAATGCCACGCTGGAGCAGAAGATTGCAGAGCGTACCGAGCAGCTGTACCTGAGTGAACAGCACTACCGGTCCATCCTGGAAGACCAGACGGAACTCATCTGCCGCTACAGCCATGACCATCGCCTGACTTATGTGAATCAGGCTTTTTGCAGGCTGTTTGGTGTCGACGCGGACGCGGTGCTGAACACTGCATGGGCTCCGATGGTGCTCCCTGAAGATCTGCCGCTGGTGACCGCTGAACTGAGCAAGCTGAAACCTGATTATCCGGTGGTCACGGTCGAGAACCGCATCCTGGATGGGCAGGGGACGATCCGTTGGGCGCAGTTCAACAACCGGGCCACCTTTGACAGCCAGGGACAGTTGATTGAGGTGTTGACGGTCGGGCGCGACGTCACGCCACAGAAATTGCTGGAGCAGGAGTTGAGCGCCACGGCCGAGCGCCTGCAGGATTTATATGACCATGCGCCATGTGGCTATTGCTCCTTGGATGAACACGGCCGGTTCATTGCACTCAATCAGGTGACCTTGTCCTGGCTGGCCTGCACGGCTGAGGAGGTGCTGCATCGCCTGGGGCCGACGGACTTCTTCAATGAAGAGGACCGAAGCAAATTCAATCATCACTATGAGCGCTTCAAGCATGAAGAGCAAAGTCGCGCCATCGAGTGTGACCTGATCAGCGCAACCGGGGTGAGACGCCGGGTCAGCGTTTCGTCCACCGCCCTGCGGGACGACCAGGGACGGTTTTTGATGAGCCGCTCAGTGATGCACGACATCACCGAACTCTATGGTGTCCGCACCCAGATGCGTGCATTGGTCCATGAACAGAAGGCCATGCTCGACAACGACTTGGTGGGCCTGGCCAAATTCAAGGACCGTCGACTGATCTGGAAAAACAAGGCCTTGGAACGCATCTTTGGCTATGGCCCGGACGAGTTGCTGGAACAGCCTGCCCGTTGCCTGTACCTGGACGATGCCTCTTACGAGGAGATAGGGCGCGAGGCCTACCCGCTGATCCGCAGCGGCGCCCATTTCCGCAAACAGGTCCAGTTGGCTCGCAAGAATGGGGACCCCATCTGGATCGACATGAACAGCCTTCAGCTTTCCGAGGCTGACGGGGTGTCCCTGTGGCTGATGCAGGACATCTCGGAAATGAAGCAATACCAGCAGCAGGTCGAACACATCGCCTTTCACGACCCGCTGACCGGGTTGCCGAATCGCCTGCTTTTGTCTGATCGCATGCGGCAGGCCTTTGCGCTCGACGATCGAGTGGGTGGCATGGGGGTGGTCTGCTACCTTGATCTGGATGGCTTCAAGCCGGTGAATGACACCCATGGGCACGGCGCGGGTGATTTTCTGCTCAAGGAGGTGGCACGTCGGTTGCAGTCCGCCGTCAGGGCCAACGACACGGTGGCGCGCCTGGGGGGCGATGAGTTTGTGATGTTGATCACCCCCATCATGAACCTCACGGAATGCGAGCCGATTTTGCGGCGGGCACTGGCCAGTGTGCGTGAACCGATCGAGCTGCCCTCGGGTGAGGTGGTTCAGGTCAGCACCAGCATGGGCGTGGTGCTGTATCCCAAGCATGGCAGGCAGCCCTCGCAACTGCTGGCCCTGGCCGATGCGGCCATGTACGAGGCCAAGAATTCGGGCGGTCAAGGCCTTTACATCTGCCCTTGAGCAAGGGCGGCCATCATGGCTGACAGCGTATGCCGGTGCACAACAGTACGCGGACAGGTCAGGAAAAAGAACGCCTGATAAGGCGCAATGAAGTTACATTGAGCGCAGATACAAATCGATTTGTACAGGGGGTATGCATGCGCTGGAACGATTGGAAACTGGGTGCTCGACTGACCTTTGCCTTCGGGCTGCTGCTGATGATGGCCTTGTTGATCACGGTGCTTGGAATGACCCGGATCCAGGCACTGCGACAAGCCAATCAAGCCCTTTCCACCGTCGAAATGGAGCGTCAAGCCCTGGTGCAGGAATGGTTCAATGACCTGCAGATGAACTGGTTGCGCACAGAAGCCAGCTTCAAGGCAGACAACCCGGCGTACCTTGACAAGACCCGACGTGACATGGCGTCGGTCGTCAATGCGCAAAGCCAGCGCATTGAGCGGATCCGATCCTTGATGCTGCCTGGCCCCGAACAGGCGTCTTTCGCCCACGCGCTGCAGGCCCGAGAGGCCTACCGCGTGACCCGCGCAGAACTCCAGAAGCAACAAGACGGCGGCCAGAACGTAGCCGACCAGGTTGACCAGCGTCTGCAACCGCTTTTCAAGGCCTATGAGCAGCGGCTGACCCAGCTCAAACAGGCCGTCACCCAACGGGTCGAGGTAGAAACTCAAAACAGCCTGGCCTTGGCTGAGCGCAGCCTTTACTGGCTGGGCGGCAGTGCCTTGGCCGCCGTGCTTGTGGGCTTGTGGCTGGCCTGGCGCATCACCCGTTCGGTCACCCTGCCAGTCGGGCGAGCGGTGCAGGTGGCTCAGGCCATCGCCAAAGGCGATCTGGCCCAGGCCATTGAAAGCAGCGCCAAGGACGAATCGGGCCTTTTGCTGCGCTCGCTGGCTGACATGCAAGCCCATCTGGCCGGGATTGTGCGCGACGTACGCCACAACGCCGACGGCGTGGCCAACACCAGTGCCGAAATCGCCCAGGGCAACAACGACCTGTCCTCCAGAACCGAACAGCAGGCCTCTGCGCTGCAACAGACCGCGGCGTCGATGGAGCAACTGGGATCCACCGTGAAGCAAAACGCCGAGACGGCCCGCAACGCCAATGAGCGAGCCAGGACCGCCTCTCAAGTGGCCGAGCGGGGGGGCGTGGTGGTCCACGAGGTGGTGCAGACCATGAAGGGCATCAACGAAAGCTCACAAAAAATCAGTGACATCATCGCGGTCATCGACAGCATTGCCTTCCAGACCAACATCCTTGCACTCAATGCGGCGGTCGAGGCGGCCCGCGCCGGAGAGCAGGGCAGGGGCTTTGCCGTGGTGGCGGGCGAGGTGCGAAGCCTGGCCAGCCGCAGCGCCGAGGCGGCTCGCGAAATCAAGAGCCTGATCAGCGCCAGCGTCGAGCGGGTGGAGCAGGGCAGTGCCCTGGTGGATCGAGCGGGCCATACCATGGACGAAGTGGTCGCCGCCATTCGGGAACTGGCTCGGCTGATGGGTGAAATCAGTTCGGCCAGTACCGAGCAGAGTGCGGGCCTGGGCCAGGTCGGCGAGGCGGTGGCGCAGATGGACCACGCCACCCAACAGAACGCGGCGCTGGTTGAAGAGTCGGCCGCCGCCGCCATCAGCCTGCGCACCCAGGCCGAACGCCTGGTGCAATCGGTCGCGGTCTTCAAGCTGGCCCAAGGGCCTCAAGGCGGGTCCAGGCCCGCCGTTAGCGTGACCACGCCCAGGGCCACCCGTTCACCACTGCCCCCCAGCAAGCCCTACCAGGGCCCTGAGCGGCGCGCCACAACCCGCCCCGATCCGCGGCCGGATCCAGGCACTGCCGCCGCGGCCCCGACAGGGGACGCAGGCTGGGCCTCATTCTGAGACTGCGAGTGCTGTAGCCCGTGTAAAGTACCCCAAAATGGGGAACCGGCCTTTGCAAGGCTTGCGCCATTGCGGCAGGCCGTGACAGCTGGCCAGACGGCTCCCCGTGACGACCCCGACCCCGTTCAATTCACCCGTTATTCCCCATGGCGTCCCTGCACTTCGAACAGGAAGAACAGCTTTTCACCGCGTTCTATGCGGCCCAGTCCTCACGGCTCAGCACCATTTGCCTGGGGTTGCAAAAGCAGATTGGCGAGTTGTTGAGTCGAGGCAACGGCATCGCGGGTGTGAAGGTGGAAGGCCGGGTGAAAGACCAGGACGAGTGCCTGCGCAAATTCACCAGCAAATACCGCTATGCGCTGGAAGAAGCCAATCAGCCCTATTCAATACGCGATCACCTGACTGATCTGATCGGGCTGCGGGTGGTTTGCTTGTATGAAGATGAAATCTGGAAGGTGGCCGAGCTCATCAGGCCTTGCTTCAATGTCATCGAGATCACCGACAAGATCGCCAAGGTTGAAGGCACTGATGACTCCTTTGGCTACAAGGGGCTGCACCTTGACCTGGCCTATCGAGCCGAGGATGTCGGGCTGCAGGCTGGATTTGAGCTGCCTGTCGCGCAGTTCGAGCTGCAGGTGCGCACCATCATCCAGGACTCCTGGAGCGTGCTGGACCACCAGATCAAGTACAAGAAATCAATCCCCAGCCCGCTCAAACGCCGCATCAATGTGTTGGCGGCCTTGTTTGAATTGGCAGATCGGGAGTTTCGACAGATCCGCGATGAAACCGAGGCAGGATTGCAGTCGGCCCCCGATGAGTTTGCCTTGCAGGATGCCCCACCCGACGGTCGGATCGCCACGCGCGATGCTCATGCCTCCAGCGAACTCAATGCCTTCACCTTCTTGAAGATCGTGAACCATTTCTTCAAGGACTTTGTCTTCGAACCCGCCAAGGTTGATGGATTTGTTGACAGCATCAAATCCTGGTCGGTCGCCATCAGCCGCAGTGAATTCAATTCGATGGTGCGCCACCAGATCGGAACCGTGAAGCGCTACAAACAGTACTTTGAAGAGCGCAATGACGGCCTCAAATTCAACCCCTACACCGTGATCCGTCATTGCCTGTACCTGAGCGACAAAGAGACCTTCAAGCCGGCACTGCGGCGCAATGCCAAGGAAGCCTTTGATGTCTGGCTGTCGCAGAACCCGCCACAGAGCAAACCAGGTAGCGAGGCCTGAGCGCCCCCGGCGTTGAGCGCACCCTGCGGTTAAGTTCAGCGTGCGGGGGGGCCTGAGCGGTGAGCAGGTTCGCCCAGCAGGGCCTCCAATGCGGGCAGAGGAAGAGGGCGGCTGAAGTAGTAACCCTGGAAATAGCGGCAACCACTGCGCTCCAGAAAATCACGTTGGTCAACCGTTTCAACGCCCTCAGCGATCACCTGCAACGCCAGGCTGTCAGCCAGGCTCATGATGGCACGCGCCAGGGTGGCGGCGTTTGCATCGACCAGCACGTCCCGCACAAAAGACTGATCGATCTTCAACTGGTCCAGTGGCAGTTGCTTGAGGTAAGCCAGCGACGAGTAACCCGTACCGAAATCGTCCAACGAGAAACGAATCCCCAAAGCCTGCAGCTGGCTCATCTTGTGCACCACATCGGGCAGGTCTTGCACCAACAGGCTCTCGGTCAGTTCCAGCTTCAGTCGCCTCGGGTCGGCGCCCGTTCGCTCCAGGCTTCCTTGCACACGCTGCACAAAGTCCCGCTGGTGAAACTGCTGCGCACTGACGTTGACGGCAATGCTCAATTCACAGCGTTCGGGTTGAGGGCCCCAGGCTGCCAATTGGCAGCAGGCAGTTTCCAGCACCCATTCGCCCAGTTCAAGGATGAGCCGGGTTTCCTCGGCCAGACTGATGAAAGCCCCTGGAAAGACCAGGCCACGGTTGGGATGCTGCCAGCGAACCAGGGCCTCCACACCCACGATCTGCCCCTGCAAATCGACCTGGGGCTGGTAGTGCAGCAGCATCTGGTGTTCACGCAAGCCCTGGCGCAACTCTGCCTCCAGGCGGGCCCGTTCACTGACCTGGGCCTGCATCTGCGGATCAAAAAAGCGCAGGGTATTGCGTCCGGCGGCTTTGGCTTCGTACATGGCCAGATCACCCCGTTTCAGCAGTTCATCGCTGGAGAACTGGTGTCCACTGAACATGGCCGCCCCGATGCTGGGGCTGCTGTGGTGACTGTGGCCTCCAAGCATGTACGGGCGACCCAGCTCACGGCGAATCTCTTCTCCCACCTGCTCGGCCAGACTGGCCGCGTCCAGGGCGTTGGCAGGCAGGCCTTCCAGAATGACCACGAATTCGTCCCCACCGATGCGCGACACCGTGTCGCCTTCGCGCACACAGGTGCGCAGGCGCTGCGCCACCTGTTGCAGCAACATGTCCCCTACGTCGTGCCCACGGGTGTCGTTGAGGGTTTTGAAATTGTCCAGGTCGATGAACAACAGGGCGCATGACTGGCCGCTCCTGGAGCTGGCAGCCATGGCGTGGTGCAGGCGATCCAGCAGCAGGCGTCGATTCGGCAACTGAGTCAACGGATCGTAGAAGGCAAGGGTCTTGATTTCCTCTTCAGCCTGCTTGCGCACCGTGATGTCAGTCAGGGTGCCCACGTAGTTCATCACCTGGTCATCGCGCCCCTTGACCGCCGTGATCGTCAGCCACTCGGGATAGATGCTGTTGTTCTTGCGGCGGTTCCAGATCTCGCCCTCCCAGTAGCCATGCTTTTTGAGCTTGCGCCACAAGTCAATGTAGAACGCCGCATCGTGGCGGCCAGACTTGAGCATGTGGCTGGTCTGCCCCACCACCTCATCGGCGCCGTAGCCAGTGATGGCGCAAAACGCCTTGTTGACCCGCAGGATCGTGCCCTGGGCGTCGGTGACCAGCATGCCCTCTTGGGATTCAAAGACCGTGGCATCGATGCGCAGTTGTTGCTCAAGCCGCTTCAGTTCGGTGATGTCTCGGATCAGCAGGCTGGTCATTTCGCTGCCATCACTGCTGCGAAAGACCGACGATGACAATTCGGCCGGAAACCGGCGACCATCGTTGGCAATCATGGTCAACTCACCCCGGAACCAGCCTTCCTTGGCACGCTGGGCCAAGGCCGCAGGCAGCCGAGGGTCACTGGCGTCCACCAAGCCCTCCCGACCCAAATGCCTGAAATCCTCTTCGTTGTAGCCAAACATGCGCTGGGCTTCGAGGTTCGCGGACACGATGGTGCCGTTGGGTCTCGTCAGCAAGGCCGCATCCAGGTTGTGATTGAAGATCAACCTGAACAAAGCCTCACTCTCCACCAACGCCGATTCAACCTGTTTCCGCTTGGTGATGTCCGTGATGAAGCCATGCCAGGTGACCGTGCCGTCCAAGCCTCGCTCAGGCTTGGCGTTGCCAAGCAACCAACGTTCAGTGCCATCGGCGTAACGCACGCGATATTCGTGCTGCCACAGCGTGAGTTCGTCTGCAGACCGCATGAATGAACTGCGAATCGACTCGACATCATCAGGGTGAAACACCTCGAAGACAGCGTTCGCGTCGTGACGAACGGCGCTCGGATCCTGGCGGTAGATGTCCCGGATGGCATCACTCGCGTAGGGAAAACTGAAGGCCCCGTCGGGGGTCATCTGAAACTCAAATACCATGCCAGGCAAGCGACTCGCGATCTTGAGCAGACGGTTGAGCGCGGCCTCGTGCGCCAACTCCAGGGCCTTGCCGCGCTGGATCATGCGCAGCAAGAAGTAGGCAAACAGAATGGACAGCGTCAGGAAACTCAGCACAACAGCTGCTGCCTTGAACAACTCTCGATGCCATGATGCAAGGTAATCCTGGGTGGCGAGCCCGGCAATGACGATCATCGGTGCCTTGGCCAAGCGATGGAAAGTGATGGTGCGCTGAACGCCATCGCCCCCTCCCGAGTTGAGGATGGTGTCCGCCTGAACGCCAGAAGCCACGCCTGATCGCAACTCCGGCGAGACCTGTTGATTGCCGATCTGTCCTGCGGGGTCTTCCGCAATGGCAGGTGCCCGCGCGATCAAGCCCAAATCTTGATCGCGCAGGATCACGCTGCCATGCGGCCCCATCTGGAAACGGGACAACAGGTGCCTGAAATGCTCCACACTGATGATGCCGTAGGCCAGGCCAGCGAAGCGGCCCGCCGGGTCTTTGAAGGCCCGGGCAAACACAATCATCGGGATCTTGATGATCTTGCCTGCCAAGGGCTTGGACACATACAGACCCATGTCAGGCTGTTGACTCAAAACCTTGAAGTAATCGCGATCCGCCGCGCTGACCTTCTCATGCTTGTTGACCTGGTTGCCAACCACCACGAAGCCGTCCCGGTCGGTGACGCGAAAGTACTCAACTTCGGGCATGCGCTGCTCGTAGCGGGTCATGCTGGCTCGCAGCGCGTCTTCATCCAGACCGCCCCGTTGTAGTTGGGCTTGGGCATCATCCACGAAACCGCGCAGCACCAGATCGATCTTGTCGATGCTGTCCGACACGCTCTGATCGATCGCGTTGGCCACGTTCTGCGTCTGGACGGCCACCCGAATTTGTGTCTGTTGCCAAGTCTGCTGCAAGGCGTAGCCTGACATGAGCACCACCAACACATTGCTGAGCGCAAGTCCTGTGATCAACAGGAGTCGGAGGCGTTTGAAAGGTGTCATTTATGGCATCTACGGAGTCTGCCGCACTTGCAATTTGGCAAAACCTGAATATAGCCCCATCAAATGCCCCCTCAACCTCTGGTGTGCCAACGATTGGGGAAATCCTGAATCAATTTGGATGCTACAAAATGACGCAATCGGCGTGCCACAGTGTGCTGAAGGGCTCATCAGTGATAACTAACGGTGCAGTGAGAACCTCTTTCTATATCGATGCACATTACACATGAGCCGCAAATTGATATCTTCGACATACCAGACAGGTCTTCAAGATCGCTCAAGGTGACGAGGCACAGGCCCCCATGCCCACTGCATCGCCAGGGTATTGAAATTACAAATAAAATACGCTCCGTATATAAATCATATAAGGTGGCTCCATGGGCCTGGTCAAGATCTCAGATACGCTTCATGAGGAGTTGCGCATTGCCAGCGACGCCCTCAGTCGCTCCATCAATGCCCAGGCCGAGCACTGGATCCGCATCGGCATGCTGTCCGAACTCCACCCTGACCTTCGCTACGGCGACATCTGTCAAGCATTGCTTCGCGCCGCCCAGACCGGTGAGCAGGGGCTGACCTTGCTGATGCGCCCTGAAGCACTCACCCGCAGAACCCCCAGCACGGTGGCACCATGAATCGCAAAGTCCCTCTCCGCACAGCCTCCGAATTGGCTCAGGCCCGCATCGCGGCCGCGCTGGCGGCCGATCTGCTGCACGTGATCACGCCCCACGTGCAAGCCGGTGTCAGCACCGAAACCCTGGACCGCCTCTGCCATGACCACATCGTGAACGTGCAAAACGCCGTGCCCGCCAATGTGGGGTATCACGGTTTTCCCAAGACGATCTGCGCCTCAATCAACCACGTGGTTTGCCATGGCATCCCATCAGAGCAGCAGGTGCTCAAAGACGGCGACATCGTCAACATCGACGTTGCCGTGATCAAGGACGGCTGGTTTGGCGACTGCAGCCGCATGTATTGCGTGGGCAAGCCCAGCCCTTTGGCGCGCCGGCTGGTCGACACCACTTATGAGGCCATGCGAGCCGGCATCCTTCAGGTGCGCCCCGGGGCCACGCTGGGCGACGTGGGCCATGCCATCCAGACCGTGGCCCACCGAGAACGTTTCAGTGTGGTGCGCGAGTACTGCGGGCACGGTATCGGGCAGGTCTACCACGACGAGCCCCAGGTGCTGCACTACGGCCAACGCGGTCAAGGTCTGCGCCTGGAGCCCGGCATGATTTTCACCATCGAGCCCATGTTGAATGCTGGCAAACGCGAAACCCGCGAGTTGGCCGATGGCTGGACCGTCATCACCCGCGACCGCTCCCTGTCTGCTCAGTGGGAGCACATGGTCGCGGTGACCGAAACCGGGTTCGAAGTGCTGACCCCCTGGCCCGAAGGCACGGGCGCCTACCCGGGCTTCGACTGAATGGCGCGTTGCTGATCCGGAACAGCCGTCCGCCGAAGGCCCCTCAGTCGATCGCCGACGCAGCCCAGGCTTGCCAATCCCAGGCCCCAGACCAGCCAAGCCGGCGGTGGTGCCAGTTGGACCAACAAGCCCTGCAAGGGATTGCTCCAGCCTAGCGTTCGCTCCAACAGCCAAGCCAGGGCACAAGCGCCGGCGCCCGATGCCAATGTCAACCTCAGTCCCTGGGCGAAGCGGCTTTCGCTGGCTGCCAACAACAGGGGCAGGGTGAGCGCCATCACCACCAGTTGCATGGCTTCGATACCCAAGTTGAACCCCAGCAGGCAGACGGCCAGGGTCGTACCGTCAAACTCCAGGCCACTCAAGGCCTCAGCGAAGGCGAAGCCGTGCACCAAACCGAATACACCCGCCAACCCCAGAGCGTGAGTGCCCAACCAGGGGCGCCAAGCTTGGCTGCAGGACACCAGGATCGACACGGCCACCAGCGACTCGACCCAGGCCGCCGGCATGCGAATCCATCCCGTGGCGGCCAGGGCCAGGCTCAATGAATGACCCAAGGTGAAGCCGCTGATGATGCCCACCACACTGCGAACCGTGGCGCGCACCGGCTTGCCAGCCACCCAACGCCCTTGGCTGGCCTGCAGCGGCGCACACAACAGCAGCGCCAACAAAAAAAGCAGGTGATCGGTGCCCTCGGCAATGTGGCGCATGCCCCGCATGAACAGCAGGCTACCTGCTGACCACCAACTGCCGGGCTCGGCATCCACACGGACGTGCGTGCTGCCAAAGCCTGCACTGCCAATCAACACAGCCTGCTCGCCCAGCAGGCCGTGGCGCAGATCCCGGCGCACATAGACGAGTGCCTCGTGGTTCAACACATGCTCGATCACAGCCGCGTATTCCAGCGCGAACGACTCGGTTGATACGCCCTCCGGGGGGTGGGCCTGCCATCGCATCTGCAAGCCCAATTGGCTGCGCCAGCGGGGATTGTCGTGTGCTTTCAGCTGCATCGACATCAGTTGAACGGCGTAAGCCCTGCCATCTGCGGCTTGCAGCCCCCAGTGGTTTTCAAAATACCTCTGTAGAACCAGATGCTGGGTCTGCAACCACATCGCCGGTTCATTCGGCAACGGTTGACCCAGCGCGACGACCAGTTCACTCAGCGGAACATCCATGTCCACCTGGATGCTGTTCTGGCCCAAATCCAGCATCAAGGTGCTGGGTGGAACGTCATGGGCATGAGCGGCCCCAAGCACCCACCCCAGGCCCAGGCACATCCCCCAGACCAGGCGCACCAGGTGGCGCGAGCTCCTCCCGCTCACGCTCAGCTGCCCAGTCGGTTGTAGTAGTCATAAGACTTGTCGCGGAACATCATGTGGTAATGGGTTTGATTGGTGATCACCACGCCGCTCTGCACCGCGATCTCAACCCACACGCGAGGGCCATCGATGCGCATGTAGGTGCCATTGGCGCTGACGTCGGGCCCCGTGCTGCTATAGCTGCCGGAGGCATTCGCCCAGGCCACATAAGTGCTGCTGTAGGCCGCTTCGTATTCCGCGAGCATGCGCGCAGCAGTGGCACTGTCGTAATCGTTGAGGTACTGCTGAATAGCAGCAGTCACATAAGCCTGCTGGGCACTGGAAAGGCTGGACACCAGCACACCGCGGTTGCTACTGGCGGCCACCGCATCCAGCTTGGCCGTCACCTTGGCGTAACTGCCCGTGTTGGCCTCGACCGGGCCGATCAGGACGTCGGAGAAAGTCTGCCCCGTCAGGAAGGCGCTGGACAACAAGGTGCTGCTCAAATTACTGAACACCGCGCCCATGGCATTGGCCTTGTCCGCCAGTACTTGGTAGGAGCCTGAGTTGTAGAAGTTGTAGCTGGTGTGGCTGTTGGTCGCAAAAGAGGTGCGTGGCTCGACCCCGATGTGATGCGGTGTGGGGTAAGCACAGCCTTGGTTGAAGTTGAGGTTGAACGCCATGTGGTGACCTCCGAACATCAATGTCCAACTGCCTGTGATGGATGGCGTGCCGACCACCGCCACGTGGTAAAGCTCAGCCCCATAGCCATTGGCGTTCTTGGTGTAGCCCAGGTAATCGTCAGCAGCCAACACCCCTTGGAAGTCGGCATAGCCGGCCGAGCTGAGCGCTGTCTTGGCCAGGGTATTGAAGGCGGCGATCTGGCTGGCCGAGCTCAACTGGGACAGGGTGATACCTGGACGGCTGAAGCTGATCGCCCCGGGCGGCAGATTGGACCAGTTGGTCTTGTAGACGTTGAGCTGGGCACTTGTATAGCTGGAGGATGAATAGCTGGCCGAGGCCGTCAAACTGCTGCCCAATGCTGTCTCAAAGGCAGAGATGGCGCTGATCACATTGCTCAGGTAGGTGCTGTCGCAAGCCGTACTTGTGCTGCTGCTGACCGTCAGGGTGGCCGTGTTGCTGGTCGCAGAGCCCGCGCTGTTGCTCACGATCACGTAGTAGCTGCCTGCATCGGTGGTGCTCACGCTGCTCAAGGCATAGGCTGACGATGTCGCGCCTGATACAGCGTTGGAATCCTTGTACCACTGGTAGGTCAGAGTACCGTCACCGGATGCCACCACCGAAAAACTGGTCGAACTGCCGGCCGCGACAGTCTGGGACACGGGTTGTGTCGTGATACTTGGCGCAGCGACCGAGCTGTCGCTGGATCCCGAACCTGAGCTCGAACTGGAATCAGAACTGCTGGAACTCGAACTGCTGCCGCCCCCACAGGCCGACAGGGCCGCAGCCACAATCACGGGCCCCAACGCCCACCCCCAACTGTCTTTGTCAACTCGCATCGCACACCTCCATCATTGGAGGGCGATGCTAGGGAGCGCGTCTTAAGAAGTTCCGTCCCGCCGGTAAAGATCTGTACCTGTCGGGACGGACCCCGACCCAAGAGTGACGCTCAGTGGCTTGGGTAGCCCAGGTCGACGCGCCGGTTCTCGGCCCAGGCCGCTTCGGTGTGGCCTTCGGCACGGGGCTTTTCCTTGCCCCAGCTCACAGCTTCCAGCTGGCTGTCTTTCACACCGTACACACGCAAGGCACGGACAGTGGCATCGGCACGCTTTTGGCCCAGCGCCAGGTTGTATTCAGCGCTGCCGCGTTCGTCGGCATTGCCTTCGACGCGAATCTGCACGCTGGCATGTTGAGCCAGATACTTGCCATGGCGTTCAACCACGGGCTGGTACTTGGTGGCGACACTGAAATCGTCATAGCCAAAGTACACGCTGCGGTCTTTGGACAAGGGGTTGTTCGGGTCCAGGTAATCAGGCACCACCACCTGGGCCACCGCAGACTGGGCTTGGGCCGCCGGGGCTGCCGGAGCAGGGGCCTGGGTCGCCACAGGGGACGACTCGGGAGCAGTCGCCTTGGGCGCACTGCTGCAGGCAGATAACAGGACCACCACCGCGCTCAGCGCAGCGAGGGAGGAAATAGATTTCATGGCATGACTCCGTCAAAAGCTTGGATCCGGATAGCAGCGACAGATCCAACTCAAAATCATAACATTTGCACAAATACATTTACATCTCAACACGATGTAAAGTTGCCTTGATCCTCAAGCAAACCGACCTGAGACCGGCACCCTCTGAGTTCACCGGTACGAAATCAGCGTTTGCACGAACTAGAGATTAGAGATGGGCCAATGGCGTCTGTTCGGCCGTCTCGTCGGCATGCAGAACCGCAATCAGGGCCCGCAGATCCTGTTCAAGGCGGTCCACCGTCTCGGCTGGCAATTGAGCCAAGGCCGTGGGCAACACCCCTTCAAAAGGGCCTGACACCCGGCCCAGCACTTCAAGGCCTGCCGGAAGAATGGACAGTTCGATGCTGCGCCGATCCGTCAGGCCTTTCACGGCCTGGATCAGTGATCGCTTGAGCATCGCACGAACCAGATTGCTGGCGGTGGATTGATGGATGTCCATGGCAGCCGCCAGGCCTGATACCCCGATGCCCGGGCGATCACGTACCACGCTCAACGCCCAGATCTGGGCGCCACCCAAACCGGCCTGGTTCTCGACCTGTTGAAAGTGGCTGCGCACCGCGTTGAAGACCACCCGAAAGCGGCGCAAGACCAGCGTGGTCTTCTCCAGGTCGACGGGCTGTGGCGTGAGGTTTGGCGCAGTGGCGGATTGCTCGGTCTTGGGCATCCGGCGATGATACCGGCGCAGCCTGCTGACCAGGGGGAGGGCGGCCGTCAGCCGAAGCTGAACGCCGACAAAGTGGTTTCCATCACCCGATCGGAGAACACACGTCGTCCCAGATCCTGCCCGGCCGCGCCAGCCACCACCATCAAGGGCAACAAATGCTCCTCGGCCCGTGGCGGATGGCACAGGCGAGCCGCCGGGGCCTGGGCCCAACCGGCCAGGGACTGATGGCGCTGAGCGGGTGCCGCCTCGACGGCCTGTCCCAACCAGGCGTCAAACGTGTCCGACACCGGGCCAAAGCGCGGGTCGCCATAGCCCCGCATGTTGTGAAAACTCATGCCGCTGCCCACAATCAAGACACCCTCATCCCGCAGCGGGGCCAGCGCCTGACCGGCACGCAGGTGGGCCTCGGGATTCAGATCGCTGGTCAGTGACAGTTGCACCACCGGGATGCTGGCCTGCGGAAACATCAGCATCAGCGGAATGAACATGCCATGATCAAAGCCGCGGCCGGGGTGGCCCTGAGCCGGCACCCCCGCTTGGCCGAGCAACTCGGTCACCCGGTCGGCCAAGGCGGGGTCGCCCGGTGCCGGGTATGTCAACTCGTAAGTGTGTGTAGGGAAGCCGTAGTAGTCATAAATCAACTCGGGCTGAGCCGCCGAAGTCACACCGAACTGCGGCTCCAGCCAATGGGCGGACACCAACAGGATGGCCTTTGGCGCCGCTGGCAACGTGGCCGACTGCCCCTTCAGGAAGGCTGCCATCTTGTCCCAGGCATCGGGTGGGTTCCAGTCCATGAAGAAGCAAGGGCCACCACCATGCGGAATGAACCACGTGGGCATGCGTGTCGCAGCATTTGCGTTGGAAACAGGGTTTTCATCAGACATCAGGTTCTCCAGAAATCAAGGGGTGACGTTGCCAGCCAAGGCCTTGCGCACGGCCGGCATGACTTCGGTGGCCAGCAGTTCAATCGACCGGGCCACTTTGGCAAAAGGCAGGCCGCCAATGTCGATCTGGGCCAGAAAGCGCTGGTGCCCGAACAACTCATGCTCATACAGGATCTTGTCCACGATCTGCTGCGGGCTGCCGACAAACAAGGAGCCATGCGGGCTGGCCAGTTGTTCATAGGCTGAGCGTGACACCTGCCAGCCATGATCGCGTTGAGGCAGGTTGTGCCGCATGTAGTGGCTGTAATGCCCATAAAACTCGTCGCGGGCCTGCTGGGCGTCACGCTGCACATGCAGGTGCCCCGACACAGCCACCTTCAAGTCGCCCAGGGCATGACCGGCCCGCAGCCCGGTCTCCCGGTACAGGTCGATGAAGGGCTTGAACTGCGCCGGTTGCCCGCCGATGTTGGCCAGGTTCAAGGGCAGACCCGCCTGGCCAGCCCGCACAGCGCTGGCGGGAGTCCCGCCCGCGGCCACCCACACCGGCAGCAGAGGCTGCAGAGGGCGCGGCGCCACCTCGGCATCGTGCAGGGCCGGGCGATGCCGACCGCGCCAGCTCACCCGGGCCTGGC
Organism: Curvibacter sp. EU05-FHT14A10; assembly: GCF_058791075.1. NCBI lineage: Bacteria > Pseudomonadati > Pseudomonadota > Betaproteobacteria > Burkholderiales > Comamonadaceae > Curvibacter > Curvibacter sp. EU05-FHT14A10. The sequence goes on along the minus strand of NZ_JBYTDE010000002.1, from coordinate 130,849 downwards.
GCCGCAATTGCAACAACAACGCCAGTTTTTCTTCATACAAGGTGTCGTAGTCGCTCAGCTCGCAACCGAACAAGGGAAACGACTCTACAAAGGCCCCCCGCCCCGCCATCAACTCCGCGCGCCCACCCGACAACAAGTCCAGCGTGGCAAATTCCTCGAACACCCGCACCGGGTCAGCCGAACTGAGGATGGTGACCGCGCTGGTCAGCCGGATCTGTCGTGTCACACTCGCCACGGCACCCAACACCACCGCGTGAGCCGAGATGGCGTAGTCGCTGCGGTGGTGCTCGCCCACCCCGAACACCTGCAGCCCAGCCTCATCGGCCAGGCGAGCGGCGGCCAGCACTTCGTCAAGTCGTTGTTTTGCAGCCAGTTGCCCCTGAGATCCCGAGAGCCCGCCCGGCAGATCACCAAAGGTGTAAATGCCAATTTCCAAACCCATACCTCCGTTTGTTGGCCGGCCCGCTTGTCTTGGGCACGATGGGGCACTTTACTGGCTTGAAATCACGCGATAAACCCAGATCTGCGGTTTTGACTGTCTTCAAAATTGCAACAATTCCGCGGTCACGCGCGCAGTGGGTCGAGTGGGCCAAGACAACCAACCTCATGGTGCCTGGAAGGCGTCCCAAGCACGTGGGGTGCGTGGTCTGACCTTGCACGGAATCATCAGGCCAACAGGCAACACCGTGAGGGCATCATGCGCTGCGCCTTCATGTTGTCGAAGGCGCAATTCGCTAGACTCCCATCCCGATGCAAGTATCCTCGCCTCAAACACCCCACCGATTCAGGACTCCATTGGGCAAAGTCCTGACCACACTCACGCTGTTGCTTGGCGCCGCGTCAGCGCCATGGCACGCCGCCCAGGCCGAGGACAGGGCATGGCCCATCGCCCCCATGGCGCAATGGCTCGGCCTGAGCGAAGCCGCCTTGCCCACCGCAGTCCCCGAGATCCAGCGTCTGCGCCGCCCACAGACCGGGCCCCGGGGTCTGAAAGCCTGGTGGGCCTTGCCCAGCGTCACCCTGGACCAGGGCCGATTGGAGACCTTGTTCTTTGCGCGTAACCAAGCCGTGGTGCACATCGAAGAGCGTTGGCGCGCGGATCCGGCCCGCTGCCAGGCGGCCAGCCAATATCAAACCCTGGTGGTCAGAATCAACCAGCGCCTGGGCCACGCCGGTGCAGCCAATGGCGATGCACAGACAGCTCAGGCCTCCACGGCCTGGGCTGCCGGCGCCTATGACGTGCGGCTGTATCTGAATCAGATGCCCGGCACCTGCCAGTTGCTTCTGGTACACGAAGTGCACGCAGACCGTGATTCGACCGAGCTCTGACCCATCGCCCCCCCCGCAGCCAGCACTGATGCAACTCAGCGGCTCAGGTGCTGCGCGATGCCGGGGCTCAGCGTGGCCATGAACGCTTCGACCGCGTGGGTGTACTCGTTGTCCTGGCCCAATGTGGCATTGATGTCGCCATGGCTCAGGTCTTGGCCCAGCCATTGGGCGCGAACACCCAACTGCAAGGCACGCGCCACAAACGCCTGGGCCTGCGCACAGGCGTCTTCACGCCGCATCGAGCAGACCGCCAACACCGGGGCGGCCCCTGGGTGCAATTGATGCATGGGCGACATGGCCCGCCAATAGCCTGGGTCCGCGCCGAACGGCCGGTCGTACAGCCGCAGGTGAGGATGTGTCATGACGCGCTCCACATCCATGGCGGCACTGTCGAGAGCCACCGTCCCCAGCACGGGTGGCCCGCCCAGACCGGGGCGGGTGGGCCTCGCGCTCGCCAGCAAGGCCACCAGGTGGGCGCCTGCCGAGTGCCCCATGAGCACGAACTGCCCTGGATCGCCGCCCCAATCACCCGCCTGCGCCTGGGCATGCGCCAGCGCCAATGCCACGTCGCGCAACTGACCATCGGGCGGTACATCGGGCAGCATCCGATAATTGACCGACACCAGCACAAAGCCCCGAGCCCCCCAGCGCGCCACCTTGGCGTCAACCACCCGGCTCATGGCTTTGTCACCCACCGCCCAGGCGCCGCCATGCACCATGAAAATGACCGGCGCCCCCGGGGTACGGGCTCCGCCACTGGGCAAATAGACGTCATACACCTGAGCCGGATCGGGTCCGTACGACACGTTGGCCAGACGGGGGCTTTGGTTTGAAACAGCACTTGGCGCCTGGGCCTGGCCGGCGGCCATGCGCCGCTCGCGAAGCCGGTCCAGCAGCGGGCCAGCCGAAGCCCCTTCGGCCAACGCATACCCCAATGCACCAACCAACGCCGTCGTCATGAACCGTCTCCGTCGGGCCATCGAAAGACGCATCGCTGGGGGCAAAGTACGGTCATCCATCTGTTCACTCCGTCGGGCCACATTCGGGCCTGCGGGTATTCTAGGCAACCCGTTCCACCCACCCACACCCTAAAGCGATGCTTGCTCCAGACGCTCGATTGCACAGCCCCGCCGCGGATCGCAATGCCGCCCCCATCCTGACCCAGTTGCAGGCCTCATTGCCAGCCCAGGGTCTGATGCTGGAAATCGCCAGCGGCACCGGGCAACACGCCGCGGCCTTCAGCACGGGCTTGCCAGGCTGGGAGTGGCAACCGACCGATTTCGAGGCCCGGTCCCTCGACTCCATCCGAGCCTGGTGCGAAGGCCTGGACAGAGTTCGCCCCCCCGTACAACTGGATGTGCTGAGCAAGCCCTGGCCAGAAACCTTGCCCGACAGCGTGGACGCCGTTTTCTGCGCCAACATGATCCACATCGCCCCGTGGGCCTGCACCGCCGCATTGATGCAAGGGGCCGCGCGCCATCTTGCGGAGCAGGGGGTTTTGATCACCTACGGCCCCTACCTGGAAGAGAACACACCCACCGCCCCGGGCAACCTGGCCTTTGATAGCGACCTGCGCAGTCGAAACCCGGCCTGGGGCTTGCGTCAACTCAAAGATGTGGCCTCGGCGGCGGAGGAGGCCGGCCTGCGCCTGCGTGAACGCATCGCCCTGCCCGCCAACAACCTGCTGCTGGTCTGGGCACGGGCCTGAGGCGCGCGCCGCGACCGGCTCATGGGCCGGGCACCAGCCGCTTGATCTTCAGCAAGGTATCGGCCAAAGCCTTGGCCATCGGCGCCTTGCGCTCGGTGAACAGGTGGGACAAGGCCTCGTAGTACCAGACAGCGCCATCGAGCTTGGCATTGAAACGGTCAAATACCGACGGACCGATGGTGACCAAATCGTCCAGGATGGCTCGGGCATTGTTCAGCTTGTCACAACCGGACACCAGCAAGGCATCGTCGCTGGCGTTCTTCAGGTGTAGCAGATAAGCGCGTTTGCGCTCGGTCCAAGGCGCCTTGTGACCCTGAGCATCGGGCACGCCGTCGGTACACGCCTGCACCATGGCCAGCACCCGTGGACCAAAACGCTCGCCGATCTGAGCCGCATATTGCTGCCCGCCATCCTCCAGCGCGTCGTGCAGCAACGCAGCAATTTGCTGATCTTCATCCCCCCCGTACTGAGCCACCAAGCCCGCCACGGCCACCGGGTGAGTGATGTACGGGATCGCAGTGCCTTTGCGCAACTGGCCTTCATGGGCCGTGGCGGCAAGGGTGATGGCTTGTGTGAATCGCGGGGTCATGGGCACAGTTTACGGGCTGACAGAAGCAGGCCGGGGTTTTTGATCACGCAGGCCAGTGGTTCATGCGACTTCGTCCACTCAATATCGATCGCCAAAGCGCTGTTCTTGCATTATTCTCAAACAAGTTGCGCGCGCACTCTTCAGTTCAGCCATTTATTCTTGATGTCCGTCAATAATTCGCCTTTCATGGATCCAGGTTTTCCACTTGAAGGTCGGGATAAGGGCTCAGGCTTTCCCTATGCCATCCTGGATTCAATCGAGCAAGAGATTGCCGTCATTCAAAAAAACGGGCAGATTGTTTATGTGAATGAGGCCTGGATTCGATTCGGCGCCAACAATGGACTTCCCCAGGAAGACTGGCTGAAGGCCAACTACCTGGACATCTGCGCCAAGGCCGCCCTGAGCCATGAAACCGATGCCCAAAGGATCCAACGTGGACTGGCTGCTGTCATTGACGGCCATCAGCCCGGCTTTTCGCATGAGTACCCATGCCACAGCGCCGACGAAAAACGCTGGTTTTTGATGAATGTGGTTGGCTTGACGGGGTGCTCAGGCGAGCTCTTTGTCATCATCCACAGCAATATCACCCAACGCAAGCTGGCAGAACAACAAGTTGAGAAATTGTCACTGCTCGATCCACTCACGGGCCTGGCCAATCGACGGCATTTGATGCAGTTTCTGCCCTCTGAATGGCAACGCAACCGCCGCGAAAAAACGCCCATCAGTCTGATATTGCTGGATATCGATGATTTCAAAAAGGTCAATGATCAACATGGCCACGTCGCCGGTGATGAATGCCTCAAACAAATCGCAGGACTGGTCGCACGCAGTGCTCGCCGGCCAGGCGACCTGGCCGTGCGCTGGGGAGGCGAAGAATTCATCCTGGTCCTGGGCAACACCGTCGCCGATACCGCGTTGACCCTGGCGCACGAGCTGTTGGTTGCGGCCCGCAACACCGAGTCACCCCACCATGTCCGATGCACCATCAGCCTGGGTGTCAGCACCGCGACGCCGCTTGACGACGATTGCGAAAGCCTGATTCAGCAGGCCGATGCGGCACTCTATCAAGCCAAGACAGCCGGGAAGAATCAGGTGTTGCGCTATGCGCCTGCGGCCTGTTGATGGCGATACTGAAAACCCGTTTCTTGTGCGATCTCAGCAACATTTGACCCAGACCATCGCCGGCGAGGCGTCCGTGACATATAAACAAATTGTAAAATCATATTTTTCATCTATATCATCCCGCAATCATCCCAAAGTGGGCCACTCAGGCCAAGGAGACAGTCATGCAAATCAATAACATCAGTGTCAAGACGCGTCTGTGGGTCACGTTCTCGGTCCTCATCGTGCTGATGATGGTGCTGTCAGGCTGGTCACAATACCGATCCAATGCAAGCCTGAACGCAGCCCTCGAAGAGGTCGTCAGCACCGATGTCAAGGTGGTAGCCGCCACACGCTGGAACGACGGTACCTCGGCCGCCCTGGCCATCACGGTGGCGGCCGTGCTGTCCACGGATGAGCAAAGCTCGCAACGCCTCACCAATGACGGCAAGACCCTGGTCGAACGCAACACCAAGATGCTCAAGACCATGGCGGACCTCATCACCCGATCCGACGAAAAGGCGGCACTCGACAACCTGAGCAACGAGCGCAAGCCCGTGCTGGCGGCCCTGGGCAAGGCCAACGAACTCAAGAAAGCAGGCGACCTGGCAGGCGCCCGGGATGCCGCTGAAAAAGAACTGGTGCCCCTGACCACGGCCTATCTGCAACACCAACGTGAGTTCGTGCAGATGCTGGAGAAAAACCGCGATGCCACCGTCCAGGACGCCCAGGACGCTCGCCGTCAGAATGCCATCACCAACACGGTCACCGGCCTGATCGTTGCTTTCGGTGTGCTGGTCATTGCCGCACAACTGGTTCGCTCGATCGCGCAGCCGCTGGCTCAAGCCGTGGACCTGGCCCAGAGCATTGCCAAGGGCGACCTCACCCACGACACCCGCACCGAACGCCAGGACGAATTCGGCGTGCTGCTCAATGCGATGTCGGGCATGTCCACCCAGTTGCGCTCGGTGGTGGGCGAGGTACGCACCGGCGTCGACGCGCTGACCGTCGCCTCCGTGGAGATTGCCAACGGCAACCAGGACCTGTCTTCACGCACCGAGCAGACCGCCAGCAACCTGCAACAAACGGCGGCCAGCATGGAGCAACTGACCAGCACCGTGAACCAGTCGGCCGACACGGCCCGCCAGGCCAACCAGTTGGCCGGCACGGCAGCCCACGCGGCCACCCGGGGTGGCGAGGTGGTTGCCCAGGTGGTGAGCAGCATGCAGCAGATCACCGACAGCTCACGCAAGATCAGCGACATCATCGGTGTGATCGATGGCATTGCGTTCCAAACCAACATCCTGGCTTTGAATGCAGCGGTGGAAGCCGCACGCGCCGGGGAACAAGGCCGGGGCTTTGCCGTGGTGGCAGGTGAGGTGCGCAGCCTCGCGGGCCGCAGCGCCGAAGCCGCCAAAGAGATCAAGACGCTGATCAACGCCTCGGTCGAAAACGTCGAGTCCGGCTCACAGCAGGTTGCCGACGCGGGCTCTGCCATGGCCGAGATCGTCAGCAGCGTGCGCCGTGTCACTGATCTGATCGGCGAAATCACGGCGTCGTCCGACGAGCAGCGCTCGGGCATCTCGCAAGTGAATGCGGCCGTCGGCCAACTCGACCAGATGACCCAGCAAAACGCCGCTCTGGTGGAAGAAAGTGCAGCCGCAGCGGCCTCATTGCGCGATCAGGCCCAGCGCCTGACCGAGGTGGTGGCCGTGTTCAATCTGGGCCAGGGCCATGCCCCAGCCGCCCGTCCAATGGCCCAGGCACCCCGCGCCGCTGCCGCGCCAGCTTCTGCGGCGTTGCGCAGTGCACCGCGCCCCAGCATCGGCGCCAGCAAATCACCAGCCCCCGCCAGCCCGCGCGCCGCCTTGCCCTCGGCCACCGCCAGTGCGGCCCCCAAAGCCGGCAGTGAGGACGACTGGACCTCGTTCTGAGCGAGTGGCCAGGCGCTCGGCGTCCAAGGCCCTCCTGTCCATCAGGGCTGACTAGAATCCGGGCGATGAGCTTCGCCCCCAGCCCCTCCAAGCGCCCCCGCCGTGGCAGTGGCGCCGTCACCTTGCATGAGGTGGCCCTGCGGGCCGGCGTGGCGCCCATCACTGCATCGCGCGCCCTCAATTCGCCCGACAAAGTGTCGCCCGACGTGCGCGTGCGGGTCGGTGAAGCGGTTCAGGCCCTGGGCTATGTGCCCAATCGCCTCGCTGGCGGCCTGGCCTCCACCCGCAGTCGCCTGGTGGCCGCACTGGTGCCCACCATGGCCGGGCCCGTGTTTCTGCAAACCATCCAGTCACTGACCCTGGCACTGGCCGAACAGGGTTACCAACTGATGCTCGGGCAAACTGGCTATGCCGATCCCAGCACAGGCGAAGACCGGATGCTCGAAGCCCTGATTGGACGCCGCCCGGACGGCATGGTGCTGACCGGCACACTGCACTCGCCCCAGGCGCGGCAGCGCCTGCAGGCCGCCGGCATCCCGGTGGTGGAGACCTGGGACCTGAGCGACCACCCCATTGACATGTTGGTGGGCTTCTCGCACGAGGGGGTAGGGCGGTCGGTGGCCGGGTTCTTTCACGCCAAGGGCTTCCGGCGTTGGGCCATGGTGGCAGGCGATGACCCCCGCTCACAACGGCGCCAAGAAGCCTTTGTTCAAACCGCCAGGGCCTGTGGCCAACCCTCCGTTGCGGTGGTGACGGTGGCCGCGCCCACCACCCTCAAAAGCGGTCGACTGGCCTTGCGCCAACTGCTTCAGGATCAGCCGTCCGTGGATGCCGTGTTCTGCAGTTCCGATCTGCTGGCCCTGGGCGTCCTGACCGAAGCCCAGGCCCAAAGCCGGGCTGTGCCAGCGCAACTGGCTGTGATGGGCTTTGGCGACCTGGATTTCGCGGCCGATGTCGAGCCCGCGCTCAGCACCGTACAGATCGACGGTGCCGCCATGGGGCGTCAGGCCGCCCGCTTCATCATCGAGCGGGCCGAAGGCCGCGATGTCGCCCACACGGTGGTCGACATTGGCTTCAACATCATTGAACGAGGCAGCACCTGAGGGCAACGCCTTCACCTGTCTGCCCCTTGTCAAGCGCAAATGGTAGCGTTATCATTCATTCAAATGGTAGCGCTACCAACGCTCTATCAAAACCTTTATCAGGCAAATTGATGCCCTTTTTGCCTTTTGCACAGGCTCCGACATGACCCTTCACTCCACCCCCACCATCACCGAACTCCGCGTCATCCCCGTGGCAGGGCGCGACAGCATGCTGTTGAATCTGAGCGGCGCGCACGGCCCATTCTTCACCCGCAACCTGCTGGTCCTGACCGACAGCGCCGGCCGCACCGGCGTGGGCGAAGTACCTGGGGGCGAAAAAATCCGCCAAACCCTGGCAGACGCCCGCGAACTGGTCGTGGGCCAGGCGTTGGGCTCACAGCAACGCGTGCTGCAGGAGGTCCAGCAGCGCTTCGCCGACCGAGACAGCGGGGGCCGCGGCCTGCAGACCTTCGACCTGCGCACCACCATCCATGCCGTCACCGCCATCGAATCGGCGTTGCTGGACCTGCTGGGCCAACACCTGGGTGTGCCGGTGGCGGCCCTGCTGGGCGAAGGCCAACAACGCCAGGAAGTCGAGATGCTGGGCTATCTGTTCTATGTGGGTGACCGCCGCCAGACCGATCTGCCCTACCAGAGCGAGCCAGGCGCACCCGATGCCTGGTCGCGCCTGCGTCACGAAAAAGCCCTGAACCCTGAAGCCATCGTTCGACTGGCCGAGGCCGCACGCGAGCGCTACGGCTTCAATGACTTCAAGCTCAAGGGTGGCGTGCTGCGGGCCGATGAAGAGGTGGAGGCCGTGCGCGCCCTGCACGAACGCTTCCCCGAAGCACGGGTCACCCTGGACCCGAACGGGGGCTGGCTGCTGAAAGATGCGATCCGCCTCATGCGCGACATGCGAGGGGTCGTGGCCTACGCCGAAGACCCCTGCGGTGCTGAGGAAGGCTTCTCGGGCCGCGAGGTGATGGCCGAGTTCCGCCGCGCCACTGGCCTGCCGACCGCCACCAACATGATCGCCACCGATTGGCGCCAACTGAGCCACGCCCTGGCCCTTCAATCAGTCGACATCCCGCTGGCCGACCCCCACTTCTGGACCATGGCGGGCAGCGTGCGGGTGGCCCAGACCTGCCGCGACTGGGGCTTGACCTGGGGTTCACACTCCAACAACCACTTCGATGTGTCGCTGGCCATGTTCACCCACGTGGGTGCCGCCGCCCCCGGCAAGGTCACCGCCATCGACACCCATTGGATCTGGCAGGACGGCCAACGCCTTACCCGCGACCCCTTGCAGATCGTGGACGGCAAGGTGCAGGTCCCACAAAAGCCGGGCCTGGGCGTCGAGCTGGACATGGCCGAGGTCGAGAAGGCCCATCAGCTGTATCTGCAGCACGGCCTGGGCTCACGCGATGACGCCGTGGCCATGCAGTACCTGATCCCGGGCTGGCAATTCAACCCCAAGCGTCCGGCACTGGACCGCTGAGGCAACAAGACGGCAAACCCCATGCCACATGGCAAGGGGCAGTCGTGCTAGATTGCAACGGGCTGTTGCAGACCCACCCACTTCTGGTGGATCCAACGGCCCGACCCCACAGGAGACCCACCATGCGTACTCGCCATCTGCTGAAAAGCGCCGCCTTGACCGTCGGACTGACCCTGGCCCTCGGAGGGTGCAGCGCACTCTCCATGGGCAACAGCAACACCGTGGTATTGGTGGGCAACCTCAGCGGCGCCAGCGAGGTGCCCCCGGTCAACACCGCAGGCTCCGGCACCGTAGAGGCCCGCTTTGACAAAACCACCCAGGTGCTGAGCTGGAAGGTCAGCTTCACGGGTCTCAGTGGACCCGCCACAGCGGCTCACTTCCATGGACCGGCCGCCCCCGGCAGCAATGCAGGCGTGGTCATCCCCTTCAGCGGCAGCACCAGCCCCATCGAAGGCAGCGCCACCCTGACCCCAGCGCAAGCCGCCGACCTGCTGGCAGGCAAGTGGTATGCCAACGTTCACACTGCGGCCAACAAGGGGGGCGAGGTGCGCGCCCAGATCAGCGTTCGCTGAAGCAACGCGCAGGCTGAAGTCGGCGGTGGCAGGGTCGGGCCTGCGTATGATGGTCACTCGTCCTGACCCGGAACCTTGCCATGCTCGACTCGCTGCCCAGTTTCTTCATCCAATGGGCCATCACTTCGCTCTCGCTCTGGGTAGCCAGCCATGTGTTCAAAGGCCTGCGCTTTGCCGACACCGGTTCGCTGGTCGTGGCTGCGCTGCTGCTGGGCTTTGCCAATGCCGTGGTGCGGCCAATGCTGTTCGTGCTCACCCTGCCGCTCACGGTGCTCACTCTGGGCATCTTTGTGCTGGTGCTCAACGCCTTGATGCTGATGCTGGTCTCTGCGCTGGTGAAGGGTTTTCAGCTCTCAGGCTTCTGGACGGCGTTCTTTGCCAGCATGTTCATCGGCGTGCTGAGTTTTTTGCTCAGCATGGTGCTGGCCGGCGGCGACTGGTCGTGGCAGGCGCCCGTGCCCATGCCGGCACCGGGCTCCGGCCAATGGCTTTGAGCAGGTTCGGCCAAAGCGGGTTCAAGCGCCCATGAACCCGAGATTGGGTGTGCTGAAGTTCGAGAGATTCGGCATCACGCTGGTCAGGTCCGTGGCCGACACACCGAACCAGGTGGCCAGCGTCGCGCCGTATTGATCGACCGACAAGCCGGGCAGCAGACGCCCCTGGCCAACATCGTCCGGCCCGCCATTGGCCACCACCGGCGGGGTACCCACAAATGAGCGCCCGTTCACGGCATCGCCCACCACCCAATGCATGCTGCCCCAGCCATGGTCGCTGCCATCGTTGTTGCCCACCAAGGTTCGGCCGAAATCTGAAGCCGTGAAAGCCGTCACCTGCCGGGAAACGCCCAGCTCCACCGTCGCCTGGTGGAACGCTCCGAGCGCGTCGCCCAGGGTCTTCATCAAGCCCGGGTGCTGGGTGACCAGGCCATCGTGAGTGTCAAATCCGCCAAGAGAGACAAAAAAGACCTGCCGCCTGGCGCCCAGGCTGGAGCGCGCCGCCACCATGCGCGCCACCAGCTTGAGCTGATCGGCCAGGCTGTTGCCCGTGGGAAAGGGGGTGCTCAAGGTGACGCCCGCCAAAGCAGAGCTCAGTTGGCTGTTGGCCGCAATCGAGCGCGATGCCACACGGGCGTATTCGTTTTCAAACAGGTGAACCCGGTTCGCCGTCATGAGTTGCTGCAGCGTGCGTGAGCAGGTGGCCGACCCAAACAAGGGCGACTGCACGCCGTTCACGGCCACCGAACCACTGCTGGACACCTGGTACTGCACCGCACTGTGGCCGGAAAGGTAGACCGCATTGCCCCCCACGCCGATGCAGGTGAACGTGGCATTGCCATTGCCCGAAGCAAACAGGTCGCCCAAGCGCCCACCCCAACCCGAGGCCGCCCCTTCGGGTGACGACGACTGCCAGAAAGACTGCTGATCGTTGTGCGAAAACAGCTTGGGCGGCAAAGGCACCGAGCCCGCCTGATATTGGGCTTTGCTGGTGGGCTGGATCAGGCTGCCCACATTGAGCAGCACCGACATCTTCCCGGCGTGGAACAGGGGCACCAGTGGATCCAGGCCAGGTGCCAGCGCATATTCGCGCCCACCAGGCAAAGGAGTGGTCGGGTTCAACACCAAGGGGGTCAGACTGTCCCGGGCAATGGCCAGAGGTGCCCGATACTGCAGCATGGCGTTGTAGCTGGTCGGGTCGTAGGTGACCAGCGTGTTGGCATAGTCGTTGCCGCCATACAGAAACACGCAGACCAGTGCCTTGTAATCGGTCGCCGTGGCGGCAGCGGCCTCGCCCATCGCGGCCAGGCTCATGGCAAATGGCGTGGCACCTGCTGCCACCGACAAGGCGGCGCCACGCTGCAGAAAGGCCCGGCGGGATGCATTGTCCGGCGCCAGCTGAGGGAAGTGGTTCATGGCCATCCTGCCTTATTTCTGCACAATGAATTCGGGGGACGCCAAGACCAAGGTCAGGGCGGCCTGGATACGCCGGAGGGCGTTCGGCTGGTTGCTGGAGGGCAGGGTGGTGACCGCCGCCTGGATCAGATTCAGTGTCTGCGCCGACAGCTGTCCGCCGGCCAGCACCCGGTTGATTTCGGCCAACAGGGCGGCCGCATCGGCAGCCAGTGGCAGCAGGCTGCTGTAATCGGGGGTCAGATCCCCCGCCCCGCTGCCAGTCACCATGCGTTGCATGTAGTTGACGTAACCCGCCACAGACGATTCGTTGGCGATCTGAAACTCAGGCCCCACCAAACCCTGACTGGCCAGTGCCGTGCCAGGGGGCACGTAGCCGGGCCGAAAGAAATTGAACACCGACCCCGAGCGCATCGGGCTCTGGCCCAGGCGGGTGGCCGGATCGGACAAATCCCCCACCGCCCAGGTGTCCGTGGCCGAACTGGCCCGATAGGCCCGGGCCCAGGCCAGAAAACGCATCACAGGCTCCCGCAACTTGCCATAGGTAGGCAGGGCCGCCGTGGTGGCACTGCGCGCCTCGGTGTCTAGCAAGATGGCCTTGAGCACGGCCTGCAGGTCGCCGCGCACCCCGGCCCCGTTGTTGGCAAACACCGCGCTGACGCGGGCCACATAGGCCGGGCTGGGGTTGCTGGTGACGAAGCGCTGGATCAGTTGTCGGCTGATGAAGGGTGGCAGGTTCGGGTGCTGGAACAAGGTGTCCAGCGCCTGATTCAGGGCCTCCATCGCAGGCGTGCCCGCGGCAATGGTCTTGCCCAGAAAGGTCTTGCTGCCAGTCTCGTATTGCGAGGCCACCGACACCAGGGGCCGCTGCTGAAATTCGGCGGGGTAGGGGCTGCTCAGGCCCGCCACATCCACGTTCCAACCCGTGAACACCCGGGCCAGACCGCTGACATCGGCCTGGGTGTAGGTCTCGAGGGCCGTTCCGTTGGCGCGTGTTTTCACCGTACCGTCGGCATTGAGCTGCACCAAGCCGATGGTGAACAGTTGCATCAACTCGCGGGCATAGTTCTCGTCGGGCTCGCTGCCAGTCTTGGGGTTGGCCTTGGCGCTGCCGCGAAAGGTCAGGTAGTAAGCCATGGCGGGGCTCAGCGAAATGTCCTGCAACAACTTGCGGTAGTTGCCAAAGGCATTGGCCTCCAGCAAGTCCAGATAGTGGCCCACCGCGTACTGACGCCACGAGGCATTCACCCCCAGCACCGACACCACACAGATCTCGGACAAGGCCAGCACCATTCGCTGCCGCAAGGGATCCCCCGAACTGATCAGCTTGCGCCAGATCGTATTGTCCAGCCCAGCCGTACTGAAGATATTGCTTGCGGCGTTGTAGCCACGTGCGTTCAGCCAATCGCAGTGGCTTTGGCTGCGCGGTAGCGCAAACTGCTTGTTCAACCACGCGCTGTAGCCGGTGCTGGCCACCGCCGACAAGTCTGCCGCGGTATAGCCTGGAGTGGCCTGGGTCAGAAACCGGGCGGCTTCGGCCATTGTCGGTAGAACCTGCGTGGCCAGGGGCGCCACGCCCTCACGCGATCCCAGTGTGGCGTCGGCGCTTTCACCGCCGCCGCCGCAGGCCGCCAGGCTGCCCAGCAAACCCAAGCCGGCCAAGCCCTGAGCCCCTTGCACCAGGTCCAGCCCGGCCGGCAGCGAAGGCTCTGGATCCGCCAGATCAGGCCAGCATTCAGAGCCCTTCAGCACATCATGATCGAACACGGACATGGCGCTCCTTGTGGCATTGTTGATACCCCAGGCGCTCCAGTCCAGCACATCGGGGATGCATGCAGCCCACGGGCTGTCAAATCGATTGAGCACCGCTTATCGGCGAAATAATGCCTCACGTTTTGATACAAAGAGGACACATAGCCAGTATTTATGTTTCTTGTTGTATCCAGCACGAGCACTTTCAGCGATTCGAGATCCGCCTCCGAACCCAATTGGCTTTTTTGATAAAACAACGGCCTTCACGCCACAGCACGCCACGCGCCATGCCTGCCCTACTGCTCAACCCCGACGCGACCGCCCAGGCCCTGCCTTATCCCACCCTGGCCTTGGCCATCGAGGCCTTGCTGCGGGACCCCACGGTGCAGGTTCCTGCCCGCATCGTGCAGCCCCTGCCCTCAGGGGGCTCGCTTTTCGTGATGCCGGCCTGCGATGCCCGACTGGCCATCACCAAGCTCATCACCTTTGTGGCCGACAACTCGGCACGTGGGCTGCCTGCCATCCAGGGGGACATCGTGGTGTTCGACAGTGTCAATGGCCGTCGCATGGCCTTGCTTGATGGGCCCACCGTTACGGCCCGCCGCACCGCGGCCGTGTCGCTGCTGGCCGCACAGAAATTGGCTCCAAACCTGCAGGGCCCCTTGCTGATCGTGGGTGCCGGGGTTCAGGGGCGGGCCCATCTGGAAGCCTTTCACAGCGGCCTGGGCGTGCGCGAGGTGTGGGTCAATTCGCGCAGCAAAGCCAGCGCACACGCCTTGATCGTGCACGCCCAAGCCCTGGGACTGCGGGCCCACCACGCACCGGACGCAGATGCCGCCCTGGCCCACTGCCCCTTGGTGGTCAGCTGCACACCGGCCCAGCAAGTGGCGCTGAGCGCCATGCCGCGCCAGGATGCCTTTGTAGCGGCGGTCGGGGCGTTCACCCCCCGGATGGTTGAATGGCGGGCCGATGTCTGCCGGAACCTGGCGGCCATTGGCACCATGGTGGTCGACACCCGCGATGCCGACCATGAAGCCGGCGACCTGCTGCAGGCGGGCATCGACGTCACTCAACTGCCCACACTGGCCGATCTGATCCTGAATCGACCAGCCTGGGCGGGCAGGGCAGTGCAGCAGGGTGGCCCGGTCTTCTTCAAGAGTTGCGGCTGGGCCGGGTGGGACCTGGCGGCTGCGCGCTGTGTGATGCAGGCCAGCGGCCCCGTCACCCAAGCCAGTTGATGGCCACCGCCATGGCCTCATCGGGCAGCGCAAGACACAAAGTCTCGCGCCTTTTTCGCGCGCCGATACCGGCAGCGCTTGCGTTCTGCGCTAACCCGCCATCACCACGCCGTATGCTTGGCAGTCCTGCCAGGCAGGCTCGCAGTGCAGCACGGGACCGAGCCGCCTGGGGGCGCACCCCCACAACACACCCGCATCGCAAGGATTGTTTTTCATGATTCAACGTTTTGACGTCGGCGCTCGCCTGTCCGATATGGCCATCCACAATGGCACCGTGTACCTGGCCGGCCAGATACCCGAAGACGCCAGCCTCGACATCCAGGGCCAGACCGCCCAGGTGCTGGCTGCGGTGGACGCCCTGCTGGAGCGCGCCGGCACCGACAAGAGCCGCATCCTGATGGCCCAGATCTTCTTGCCCGATCTGAACGACTTTGCCGGCATGAACGCCGTCTGGGACGCCTGGGTGCCTGCCGGCAACGCCCCGCCGCGCGCCACCGTGCAGGCCGCATTGGCTGGCCCCGGTTGGCGCATCGAGATGGTGGTCACCGCTGCCTTGCCCTGATTCGGCCCGGGCTTCAGCGCCGGTCTCCGATCTCCCACGGGTCGTGCGCGATCCTGAACAGGCACTTAGGCCCGAAAGTGATCACAAAACACAGTCGGCGATAACCTGGGGTGATTGATAAAGTGATGTGCATCAAAGCGCAACACCCCATCCCAGGAGACATCGCATGAAACTGGTCACGCTCAATGCCCTGGTGGCAGCCATCGAAGAGGGCAGCCTGCGCAGCGCAGCCCGGCGTGCTGGCGTGTCGCAGCCGGCGCTCACCAAAATGATCCGCGAGTTGGAGATCGAACTCGCGACCACACTGCTGACCCGCAGTTCGCGGGGGGTCACACCGACTGCCCAAGGCAAGGTCTTGTACGAACGCGCGGTGAAGGCGCAACGCGAATTGCGCTCGGCGGTCGACGAAATCAACCAGATGGACGGGCGCCTGATCGGCGAGTTGCGCGTGGGTGCCGTGCCTTTGGCGGTGATGCTCCTGGTTCCCGAAACCCTGCGCACCTTCGTGCAGGAGTTCCCCGACATCCGCCTGCGCGTGGCTGAAGAGCTGTATGTCGCCCAATTGCACAAGCTGCGCTCGGGCGAGGTCGACATCACCATCGGTGGCATTCCCGATGACCTGGCCACGGGCGAGTTCTTTGTCGAACCCCTGATCAAGACCACCATGGTGGCCACGGTGCGCAAGGGCAGCCCCTGGCTCAAGGCCAAGGAACTGGCCGACCTGCAAACGGCCCGCTGGGTGTACACCGGCTCCAACAGCGAATCGGGCTACGCCAAACTGTTCTTTGAGCACCACGGCCTGACCGCGCCGAAGATCGGTGCCATCGTCAACTCGACCCTGGCGCTGCTGTCGCTGGTGGCCTCGGGCGACTACGTGGCCCTGATGCCGATCCAGATTGCCCGCCTGCCCATCGTGGCCCAGTTCGTGTCCATCATCGAACTGGCCGAGGTGGGCTACGAGCTCCAGGTCGGTGCCATCCTGCGCAGCGATTCGGTGCCGTCGCCCGTGCTGCGCCACTTCATCGCCCACCTGCACCGGGCGGCCCACCACGTGAATCGAGGCGACACCCCCTTATCCGACCCCCGCTATAACCTCACGTGATCACGATGCCCGTGGCGGCATCTTTGCAGTCTGCTTGACCTTGCGCAAACTCCGGCCCCAGAGAAGTGGGCAACCCGCTTTTCCGGATTCGACAAGGTTCAACAGGAGACAGACTTGAATAAAACCACCGCCCCTCAATCCCGGCCTGCAGGCGAGCAGGCCTCCCTTCGGCAGGTCACCCGCGGCCTCGCGCTGGGCACGCTGGCACTGGCTGCCGCGGGCGCACAGGCGCAAAGCAGCAGCGTCAGCATCTACGGCAGCATCGACCAGTACTTCAACCACATGAGCAGTTCCAGCGGTGCGCACGTCAATGCCCTGCAAGACGGCAAGGACCTGCGCAGCCGACTGGGTTTCCGGGGCAACGAAGACCTGGGTGCCGGTCTGCAGGCCCGGTTCCAACTCGAGCTGGGCCTGAGCACCAACACCGGCGCCACGGCTGATGCCAGTCGCGCCTTCGACCGCCAGAGCTGGGTCGGCTTGTCACAAGAAGGGCTTGGCGAGTTGCGCATCGGTCGGCAAAACTCGGCGCCCTTCACCCGTGGCGACTACACCGACTTCACCGCCCGCACCCTGGGCTCGGTCATCAACAACTTCGGCGTGCCTGCCCGCTTTGACAACGATGTGGCCTACATCTCGCCGCGCTGGGCCGGAGTGCAGGTCGAGGCGCATTTCGCCCAGCAACAGGCCAGCACATCGGGCACCCAGGTCAGCACCCCCATCGTGCAACTGGCCGCCGATTACCTCAACGGCCCGGTGCGCGTGGGCTACGCCGGCCTGAGCGCCAAGGCGCCGCAGAAATCGGTCATCGATGCGGCGGTGTTCTATCACTATCTGTATGCCAACTACGACTATGGCAAGGGTAAGGTGTATGCGGCCTATGTGCGCTCGAACAACATCGCGTCGAACGCCAACGGCAACGATGCCGGCAGCGTGCTAGGCAACACGGGCGGCGTGGTGACCTGGACCTCAACCTCGGTCAACCGCACCTACGACATCTTTCAGCTCTCGGCCGACTACCGCGTGACCGATGCACTGCGTGTGGGGGCGTTGTGGGGCCGCATCAACGACCAATCCGGTGCCGGACACAACGCCAGTGGCGGCGCCGTGGGTGCGTACTACTCGCTGTCCAAGCGCACCACCTTGTCGGCCTCGTACGAAACCCTGCGCAACAGCAGCGCGGCGGGCTTCCGGCCGGCGGGTTCGGCCGCTCTGGGCACCAACTTCGCCGGCACCGATGTCAACGGCCGCACCATCAACGGCCTGCAACTCGGTGTGCTGCACCGCTTCTGAAGCCCGCACCCGAGCTTCCTCCGGGGACCTGACTCAGCATCAGGCTTGACGGGTGCAGGGCCAGGCTCTGCACCCTTTTTTTCGATGCCAGCCCACGCCTGGCAGCAGGAGACCACATGACCCAACTTCAAGCCGGCGTGCAACGCCGCCAACTCATCGCCGCCGCCGTTGGCGCCAGCACACTGGGCAGCCTCAGCCGTTTTGCGCTGGCCCAGGATTTTCCGAACCGGCCCGTGCGCATCATCACGCCGTTCCCGGTGGGCAGCGGCCCTGAAGGCGTGGCTCGACTGGTAGCCGACAAACTCTCGCGCGCCTGGGGCAAGGGCGTGCTGGTCGAGAACAAACCTGGTGGCAACGGCTTTGTCGCCATCGATGCCTTCAAGCGCGGCGCCACCGATGGCCACGACCTGATCCAGCTCGACAACGTGCACCTGAGCGTCTACCCGCACCTGATGAAAAAGCTGCCTTACGACCCAGCCCGCGACTTCGAGCCGCTGGCACCCTTGTTCAAGGCCTATTTCCTCGTGGCCGTGGCCAAGAACAGCCCCTACAAAGACATCAAGGACCTGCTGGCCGACGCCAAAGCCCGCCCCGGCCAGCTCAACTACGGATCCTGGTCGGTTGGCAATCCGGTCCACCTGGGCTCGGCCCGGTTGGCCTCGGCCTTGGGGGTGGAAATGCAGCACCTGATCTTCAAGGAAACCACCCAGCTCTACACCTCCGTGGCCAACGGCGACCTGTCTTTCGCCCTCGGCTCCAGTGGCAGCACGGGCCCCCTGTACCGGGCCGGCAAGCTGCGCTACCTGGCCGTGGTGGCCAGCAAGCGCCTGAGCGCCTTGCCCGACGTGCCCACGCTGGCCGAGGCCGGCGGCCCCAAAGACCTCGAAGTGACGGGCTGGACCACCTTGGCCACGCCGCCCGGCCTGCCCAGGCCCTGGGTCGACCGCCTGCGTGCCGACCTGCAAAAAGCCCTGGCCGAACCCGACATGCTGGAGAAGTTCACCGCCTTCGGCTATGAACCCTTCAACCTGCAGGGTCCGGCCTTCAGCAAGTTCATTGCCGAGGAGTCGCGCGTCATGGCCGAAGTGATCCGCAACACGCGCTCCTCGCTGGACTGAGCGAGCGTTGGGCCCGGACCGGGCCCTTCAACACACCAGGCCGAAAGGCCCGCGGGCGGCAGGGCAGCAGGGCAGCAGGCCCGCACTCAGGAGCCAAGCAGGTATTCGCGCACCAGCCCCCGGGCCCGATGCAGGCGGCTTTTGACGGCGCCAGTCGGCTCCCCCAGACGTGCTGCGATTTCGGCGATCGTCAACTCCTCAAAATCACGCAGCAACACCACTTCAAGGTAATGCGCCGGCAGTGACTCAAGCGCCTTGGCGAGGTCCAGCCGCAACACGTCGTCACTGCGTGCCGCCAGTTGACGCTCGGTCAGCTCGTCGTCCAGGCTGTCATACCTGAAGACCAGGCGCTCCAACCGGCGGCACTCACGCCGGATCATCACGAACAACCATGAAGAAAAGGCCGCGACCACCTTGAGGCCTTGCACCTTTTGCATGACCGTGAGCAAAGACGCCTGCACCGCGTCATCCACATCGCTGGCCTGGCAGTGCCGGCGGGCGTATCGGCGGGCATCGGCCTGGCACACGGCCAACAAGCGGGCCAAGGCAGCGGGGTCGCCCGTCTGGGCCGCCTGGATGAGCTGAGATTGATCGGCCGGGAACCCCATGTTCAGTGCCCTTTGTGAAGCTTTCTGCCCACCATCGCGCACATGGGGCAAAAGCCTACCAGGCCGGTGAGCGACAGCACGGCACCCATGGCCCCGGCCCCCATGGCCAATGGCGAACCCCAGTTCAGAACGGTGAAAACCACCGCCCCCAGCCCCACGGCCACTCGAACAACGCGCTCCCAGGTGGGAACATTCTTGACATACACCATGACGAACTCCGGTAAAGATTGATGTGAGGACCATCCTCCCTGGTGAAGAGGCGCCATCCAGTCAAAACGGTTCGCGTGGGGCTGCCTATTTCTCAGTAGGCACCCGCAACCTGCACAGGCATCCGGGGCGCGCTGAGCCACCATTCAACAATACCCAGTCAAAGGTTCACAGGTTCGGCACCGGCACGCCTCATTCACCGACCGGGTGCATCGGTATCCGGGACGTCTGGCGAACGGATCAGGTTCGCGGCCGCCTGGGCCTGAGCGCCCACGTGCCGGGTGTAGCCCATCACGGTGGCGACGCTGCGGTGGCTGGTCATGGCCATGGTCTGGGCCAGCGGGATGCCCTGGGCACCGGCCTCGGTCACAAAGCCTGAGCGCAGTGAATGGGCCGAAAAGTCGCCTTCGATGCCCGCCAGCAGGCAACGTGCCTTCACGATGTCGCGCACGGCGGCGGGCGACAGGGCAGGGCCCAGGTGCCCGCCCTTGAGCACCCGCCGGAAGATCAGTCCCTCGCGGATGCCGGCCTGGGCCAGCCAGGCCTCCAACGCCTGGGCGGCCACCCCCTGGATCGGCTTGTAGTTTTCGGGGCGGTCGATACCGGATTGGTTCGACTTGGAATGGGCCAGTTTGTAGACAAAATCCTGCGCACCCACGCGCTTGAGAAACTTCATGTCGGCGCCCGCCACCTCAGAACGCCGACGCCCGCCACTGGCCCAGGCAAACAGCAGCAGCGCGCGGTCACGGCAACCCTTGAGCGAGTCGTCACAGGTGTCCAGCAAGGCCTGCAAGGGGTCTTTGGTCAGCGCGTCCTTTTTGTTGGGCAACTCGCCCCGCTTGGCAAAGGCCCGCCGGGTGCGCGACAGCAACTGGCGCACCTGTGGATCTTCACAGGGGTTGCTGGCCCCGGCCAGCTGATGGGTTTTGGACAGCACCGCCGCCCGATGCACGATCCAGTTCAGTGACATCGGGCCTGGCCTGGCCTTGAAGCCTGCGGCCACCAAATCGGCATCGAGGCTCTCAGGCAGTTCGTGGGCCAGACCATCGGCCGTGGTGCGCTGGGCATGGTCCACGATGAATTGCAGTACCGCGCTGGGCGGCACCGGCAGTTCGATCTTCTGGCCATACCGCACCAGAAACCAGGCGGCCCAGTACCGGAGCGCCGACCGGTAACTGCGCAAGGTGTTTTCGGAATCGCCTTCGTGGATCAGTTCGTCCACGGCTTTCTGGCTGTGTGCGCTCAATTCACTGGGCTTGAGGGCCCCCGAGACTTGGCGAAGCATGAGGTTCATGGACATTCCATCTATTACAAATCACACGTACACAGTATGATTACACACTTATATTTGCATTTAATCACGATAAACATCATTTATCGCCTGTTATTTTAACATCGGAACCGACCCATGCAAACCCGTTCTTCTCGTGGCGTACAACAGCACCAGGTCGATGGCGCCGCCGACGAACTGCTGGCCCAGGGCCAGCGGCCCACCATCGAAAAAGTGCGCCTGCACCTGGGCCATGGTTCACCAAACACCATTGCCCCCATGCTGGAGATCTGGTTTGCCGGTCTTGGCAAACGGGTGCGCGGATTGGCTGGGTCCCAAGGTTGGGGCGACCAGTTGCCCGACTGGCTGTTGCAGGCTGCAGAAACCCTGTGGACCAAGGCGCAGGCAGAAGCCTCTGCCCAGGCCGATACCGCCCTGCAAGCCGAGCGCGAAGCCCTGAAGCAACGCGAAGCCGACCTCAGCGAGCAGGCCCAGGCCCTGACCCAACGCGAAGCCGTGATGCAGGCCCGCCTGCAAGCCCAGGAGCAAGCGCTTGGCGAAGCGCGGGCACAGAACAGCACCCTGCAGCAAAGGTTGGAGCAGGCCGAACTGGAGGCCCAAGGCCAGCACCAGCACCTGCTGGGCCTGCAAGAAGACCTGCGCTTGCTGCGCGAACGGCGTCACGCCGACGAAGACCGTCACCAGGCTGAACTGAAAACCCTGAATGACGACCGCCGAAAAACCGAAGAACGTGCCGACAGTGCAGCCACCCGTGCCGGTCTCGAAATCGACCGCGCCCGCCAGGAGGCCAAGACGGAACGTGCCACTCGCCAACGCCTTGAAAAGCTGCTCGAAGAGCAACGTGAAGCCCATCAGGCCGCGCTGGCCCAGGCGCAACAACAGGCATCCGAATTGCAACAAGGCCTGGGGGTGGCCAACGCGCAACTGAAATTGGCGCAAGACCTGCTGACCCAGCAACAGACCGAACTGCAACAGTTGCGCGAGCAGTGGGCTGCCGCATCGCTCAAGACGGCTGCAGCCAAGGCACCGAACGTTGGCCACCCGGCAACGCCGCCGACCAAAGAAGCCAAACGCCCCGCCCTGCGTTCGGCAGCCCGTCCCGGCGGCGGCGGCGTGCGGGTACGCCGCCGCCCGTGATGGCTGGGCAAAATTGAAATATCAACTCGTATATCCATTCAAATATTCATTCAAATATCTATTCATTCATCTATTCACATGAGCACTCGAATCCAGTAAGCTCCAAGCCGTGAACAGCACCACCAGCCCATTGACCGAGCAGGCACGCCATTGCCTTCGGCAAGGCGCTCAGACCGCCAGATCACTCATGCAGGCTCTGCAAGCCAGCCAGCCCACCGTGTCACGCACCCTGAAGGCGCTGGGCAATGAAGTTGTGACCATCGGGGCCGCCCGATCTATTCAATACGCGTTGCGTGACGCCTCGCGCAGTGCACTGCAGGCACCGGTGTACAGCGTCTCGCCGGCGGGGCAGGTCCTCAGCCAGGGCCTGCTGATCCCCGTGCACGCCAACGCCTATGTGATGCGGCCCCCCGATGCTCCGGCCACCTTCAGCGACAGCCTGCCCTGGTGGGTGTTCGACATGCGCCCCCAGGGCTATCTGGGCCGCGCCTACAACCAGCGCCATGGTGCCCAGTTGGGCCTGCCCGAACGCCTGCCGGACTGGGCCGACACCGACATCCTGCGGGCCCTGCTGCTGCAAGGCAGCGACCTGCCTGGCAACTTGCTTCTGGGCAGCGATGCACTGAAGCAATTCATCAACGCCCCAGCCCCGGAAGCCATCCCCCTGGCCACCAAGCCCCTGCAATACGCCAGCCGCGCCGCCGCCGCCGCCCAGGGCGAGCTACCGGGCTCCTCCGCCGGTGGGGAGCAACCCAAGTTCACGGCGTATGCCGAGCTTGCTGCGCCAGACGGCGCAACGGCGTCCGCGCACGTCATCGTCAAGTTCAGTGCCCCGGTGCCGGGCGCCGTCAGCCAGCGTTGGCGCGACCTGCTGTGGGCCGAATACCTGGCGCTGCAGGTACTGCGCGAGCACGGCATACCCGCCGCGGCCTGCGCTGTACTGGACCATGGCGAACAACGCTTTCTGGAGGTGCAACGCTTTGACCGGGTTGGCGCCCGGGGCCGCCACGCCCTGTACTCTCTGGCAGCCCTGGATGCCGAATTTGCTGGCCGCCCAGGCCGCTGGCCCGACATGACCCGAGCCCTGGCCCGTGAAGGGGTGGTTGAGGCCGCGGCGGTGCAGGGGGCCGAGTTGCTCTGGGCCTTCGGCACGCTGATCGGCAACACCGACATGCACGCCGGCAACCTCTCCTTCATGTCCGATACCGGCCGCCCCTACACCCTGGCACCGGCCTACGACATGACCCCCATGGCCTTCGCCCCCACCACCGGAGGCGACCTGCCGCAACGGCCCTTGAACCTGCACATTGCCGATCAGGTCAGCGCCCGTGCCTGGCAACAGGCCCTGCCGCTGGCTGAGTCCTTTGTGCAAGGCCTGGCACGGGCCCCGCTGAGCGCCTCGTTTGCCCCCTGCCTGGCAACCCTGCAAGCCCACGTCGCCCTGGCCCGCACGCGCATCGCGCACCTCGCGTGAGCGCGTGGCGCCCAGCGACAGGAGCGGAACCACCTGCAGGCACACGCCCAGCAACTCGCCAATAATGCGGGTTCCAAGAACAAAGCGCCGAGACAAGACATGCCCCTGCACACGTTCGACAAACGCCGCTGGTCCGAGGCCCAGCAGACCTACCTGGAAGAGCCCCTGGCAGCGGTGCCCGACGAGCAGATCCGCCAATCCAGCCGCGGCCGACCCTGGCATGGGCTGTCGGTGTGGCATCAGGTGGCCGACGCCTCGGACCTCTACATCCCGCCGGCTGGCAAGCACTGCATCATTGTGCGCAACGGACCACCCACCCGACTGCTGCAGCAGCACGGCAGCCTGAATTCAGACGCCGAATGGCGTACCGGCGAAGTGCTGCTCCTGCCGGCCGACACGCCCAGCTACTGGCAATCCGAGCTGCCCCGCGACAACCTGCACCTGGACCTGTCTCCCCAATGGCTGGAGCGGGTTCATGGCGCGCCATTGGGCGCTGGCGCGCTGCGCAGCTGCTTTGGCGTGCAAGATCGCCTGCTGGCCGACATCACCCGCACACTGATCACCTCGCTGGCCGACAATTCCTCGCTGCAGCCGCGCTTTGCCGAAGGCATGGCCATGAGCGTGGCCGTGCACCTGCTCGAACACTACCGAACCCCCACCAGCCAGGCACCCCGCCCCAGCAGCCTCACACGGCGCCAGCTGCAGACCGTGGCCGAATTGGTGCACAGCCACCTGCACCGCGCCGTGACCCTGCAGGAGATGGCCGACGCCTGCCAGCTCAGCCCCTATCACTTCAGCCGCTGCTTCAAGTTCAGCACCGGCCTCACGCCTCATCGCTACGTCCTGCAATGCAAGATGGAGCGCGCCCTGGATCGCCTGCGTCACAGCCGCAAGTCCATTGCCGACATCGCGACCGAGCTGGGCTTTGCCACCGCTTCACATTTCAGCAAGCGCTTTGCGAACCATTGGGGCCAGACCCCAAGTGCCCTGCGCAAGGCCCACTGACCCGCCCAGCCCGGCCCCACACCGCAAGAAAGCGACAACACCCGCAATTTCACGCCAGCCCCTGGCAGCACACTGAGCGTCAAACTCCGCCCGGCCAAGCCTCACGGCTCCGGCAAGGGCTGTGTACCGCCGCCACACCATGGGGACAACCGTGAACAGCAAACGCAACTTCCTTCTCTCGGCCATCGCTTCAGCGCTGGCCCCCAGCGCCTGGTCACAGGCCAACACCAGCCACAACAGCACCACCACCTGGGTGCCCAACCATGCCGTCACCTGGGTCGTGCCCTACCCGGCTGGCGGCTTCGGCGACGCCCTGTCACGCGTCCTGGCACAGCAACTCACGCTCAGCCTCAAGCAGCCGGTCATCGTCGAGAACAAGCCGGGTGCAGGCGGGCAGATCGCAGCGGCCTACGTCAAGCAGTTGCCCGCAGACGGCCACACCCTGTTCTATGGCGACATCGGCCCCTTCGCCATGAACGCCGCCCTCTACCCACGGCTGAACTACGACGTCCAGAAAGACTTCATTCCCCTGACCCGCCTGCTCACCTCGGCCCTGGTGCTGGTGGTGCCCGCCAACAGCCCGATCAAGTCGCTGGCCGACCTGCAGCTGGCCGCCAAGGCCGACAAGCCGCTGCATTACGGGTCTTTTGGCATCGGTAGCCAGCCCCACATCTGGATGGAGATGTACCGTCGCGAGACCGGCGGCAATCTGGAGCACGTGGCTTACAAAGGCGCCGCCCCGGCCCTGCAGGACCTGATGGGCGGCCACATCGACCTGATGCTGGACGTCGCCGCCAACAGCCTGCCTTATGTGCGCGAGGGCAAGCTGCGCGCTCTGGCGGTGGTGGGCAGCGACAAGCGCCTGCGCCAACTGCCCCAGGTCCCTACCTTGGCCGAACTGGGCCTGGGCAAGCTCAATGCCCCGGGCTGGACAGGTGTGGTGGTGCGCCAGGGCACGCCAGCCCCCGTGGTGGCGCAACTTCATGCGGCCGTCGTCAAGGCCGTCCAATCACCCGAGGTGATGGAGCGCTTTGGCGACTTCGCGGTCACCCCCGCACCTCTGAGCCCCGCCGAGTACGCCCGATTCATCCAGTCCGAAACCGAACGCTGGGGCCAGGTCATCAAGGCCGTGGGCGTGACGCTGGACTGAGCCCGTGCCAGCACTGTCCATGACAGGCATCGACTTGTTTGACCTCAGCCAGCGCACCGTGCTGATCACCGGCGCCACCGGCGGACTGGGCCAGGCCCTGGCCTGGGCCATGGCCCGCCAGCGGGCTCGGGTTCTGGTGAGCGACCGCGACGCCACGGCCTGCGGCGACCTCTGCCAGGCCCTCGTCGCGGCCGGCCACAGCGCCGCCGCCCTGCCCTGCGACCTGTCCGATCCGGCCCAGGTGCAGGCATTGATCCACGCCGCCCCCACGCCCTTCGGTGCGCCCCAGGTGCTGGTGGCCAATGCCGGCTTGCAAGGGCCGGCCGGCCCACTGCACCAAGTCAGCGATGCTGACTGGGCCCAGGTGATGGCCGTCAACCTGAAAAGCGTGCACCAGTTGTGCGCCGGCCTGCTGCCCGGCATGGCCGCCACCGGCCAGGGCAGCATCGTGCTGATGTCCAGCATTGCCGGCCTGCGTGGCAATGCCCACATCGGCCTGTATGGCCTGAGCAAGGCCGCCCTGGCCCAGATGGCACGCAACCTGGCCGTCGAATGGGGGCCCCAGGGGGTGCGAGTGAATGCCATCTCACCCGGCCTGATCCGCACCCCGCTGGCCACCGGGTTGCTGGCCAACGACGACTTCATGCGCCGTCGCCTGGCCCAGACCCCCTTGCGCCGCGTGGGCGAGCCCCACGAAGTGGCCGGCCTGGCCGTGCTGCTGGCCAGCGCCGCTGGCGCCTTCATCACCGGCCAGAACCTGGTGGTCGATGGCGGCACCACCATCTCTGACGGCCACTGAAGCCGCCCACATCCCTCACCGCCCCGACCCGGAGCCCTTGATGAAATTCGCCACCCTCGCCCACCCCGAAGGCCACCTCGACGGCCGCCTGATCCTGGTCTCGCGCCCGCTGCAACAGGGCGTCGACGCCAGCGACATCGCCCCCAGCCTGCTGCACGCCGTGCAGCACTGGGCCCAGGTGGCACCTGCGCTGCAGCAACGCTACGACGCCCTGAACGCCGGCCAACTGCCCGGCGCCTTCAGCTTGGACACAGCCAGCCTCCAGGCCCCGCTGCCGCGCAGCCCGCAATGGTGCGACGCATCGGCCTTCCTGAACCATGGCCGCCTCATGGAACGCGCCTTCAACACCGCGCCCATCCCCGATTTCGACACCCTCCCCGTGATGTACCAGGGCGCCAGCGACGATTTTCTGGGCCCCCAGGCCGACGTGCCACTGCCCAGCGAGGCCGATGGCATCGACTTCGAAGGCGAGTTTGGCGTAGTGCTTGACGAGGTGCCCATGGCCACCCCGCCCGAACAGGCCCTGGCCCATGTGCGCCTGCTGGTGCAGATCAACGATTGGAGCCTGCGCGCCTTGGGCCCGCGCGAAATGCGCAGCGGTTTCGGCTTTCTGCAGGCCAAGCCCTCCAGCAGCTTCGCCCCCGTGGCCATCACGCCCGACGAACTGGGCGAGCACTGGCGCGACGGGCGCGTGCAGTTGCCGCTGCAGGTGCACTGGAACGGCCAATGGTTCGGCCACCCGCACGGCGGCGAGATGAACTTCGGTTTCCACCAACTGATCGCCCATGCGGCCCGCACACGCCGCCTGAGCGCAGGCACGATCATCGGCTCGGGCACCGTCTCCAACAGTGCGCGCGAGGTCGGCTCCAGTTGCATCGCCGAACGCCGAGTCATCGAGATGCTGGACCACGGCGGCCCACGCACCGCCTTCATGCAGTTTGGCGACCGCGTGCGCATGGAGGCGCGCTGGCCCGGGATTCAGGGCGATGGTCAGCCAGGGCCGTTCGGGGTGATTGAGCAGCGGGTGGTGGCCAGCGCAAGCGTGGAATAGCGGGCCGAGCGCAAAACCTCCTGCTCCAGTGAAAGAAGCGCACTGCTCAAAACCTGAAGGAGTTCACCGCCTGAGCCAATTCATCGGATTGCAAACGCAAGCTTTCTGCAGCAGCGGCCGATCGCTCTGTCAATGCCGCATTCTGCTGGGTCCACTGATCCAGTTCATTGACCGACGCCGAGACAGCCGCGATGCCCTTCGACTGCTCCTGGGCCGATTCGCCGATCTCGTGGATCAGGTCCACCGCCCGCTGCACCTCGTTGGCGATGTTGCCCACCTGCTGCCCCGCCTCGGTCACCAAGCTGGCCCCAGCCTCAACGGTCTCTGCGCTGTTCACGGTCAGTGACTTGATCTCTTTCGCGGCCTCGGCCGAGCGCTAAGCCAGGGTGCGAACCTCGGTCGCCACCGCAGCGAAACCTCGCCCCTGTCAACCCGCTCTGTCGGCTCCCAGTGCGGCAATCAGGGCCAGGATATAGGTCTGGAAGGCGATGCTATCAATCACCCCGATGATGTCGCCGATCCTGGCCCTGCTGCGCGGGATTTCAGCCGTGGTGTCTGTCACCCACTGCATCACCTCGGTGCCACCAGTGGCCGACCTGCTGACCGCCGTGGCCAGCCCGATCGCGAGGCGTGCGGTCTCGGTATTGTGATCAATCAGCCGACTCATCTGCGCCATGGCCAAGGCCGTGCGCTGCAGATTGCCCGCCTGATGCTCCGTGCGGCTGGAAAGGTCGGTGTTGCCGCTGGCGATCTCCTGTGCAAGCTGGTGCTCGACCGGCTCGGAAATCCAACTCTGGCTCAAAGCTGTGCGGCCATCCAGCTGATGTGTGCAACAGCGCGCCCCCGCACGGGCGGAAGGCCCTCCCCGCCTCACACGACCTCAGGCCACCTATGGGTGAGTTACGGCTGTGGCGGGTCTGGCGGGCTGTCCTCGTTGAAAGCCCCTGATTTGGTATAGAGCTCAACCTGAGGCCTGCCGGAACTGGACGATTTGGTGGTGTAGCATCGATAAACTTCTATCGAAATTCAAGGACTCGAAGCGATGTCGGCAATCGGACAGATATTGAAACTTGCTACGGCTGCTGGCACGCTTCGAGCAGGCAAAGTTGTTCTTGGCTTGGCCAGAATGCACTGGCGGTATTTTGTGCTCGGCCGTGGTCGCGGGCTGGCAAAAGCCTTGCCTCTGAGTACACCGATGAAAATACATGTCGACCCTGCCAGTGGATGCAATTTCAAATGCTTTTTTTGCCCACAAGCAGAACCAGAATCATTGAAGGCAGCAGGCGTTGAATCTGGGGTGATGAAGCTGGACCTATTTAAAAAGCTGATTAACGATCTGCAGGAATTCCCGCAGAGGGTTGATGAATTAGTTTTGGGCAATTACGGCGAACCACTACTGAACAAGAAAATATCCGAAATGATCGATTACGCGGTCAATTCGAAACGCGTGCGAGAAGTTTCGCTGATTACAAACGCAGCCTTACTCAATGAAGAGCGGGGCGAGAAGATTGCTGCAGCAGGCTTGAACAAAATTCGAATTTCCATCGAGGCTTTATCAGACAAAGGTTATCTAGAAACCACCGATGTCGCGATTTCATTTAAAGACATCATCTCAAACATCACGAAATTCCGTTCTGCGGTGAATCGCCACGGCAATAAAACATTTATTTACGTGAAGATCATCGACATTGGAATGTCCGATCAGGATAAACATGAGTTTTTCCGAATCTTCACGCCGATTGCGGATTCCGTGGCCATTGAAAACCTGATGCCTGTCACAGAAAAATCCGTTCAATTCATTGGTATGACACCCAAAGGCATGACGGGCGTCAGCCTGTCTGAGGGCAGGTCGGTATGCCCGTCACCTTTCTACTCGCTCTCCATCCACATGAATGGAGACGTAGGCGTTTGCTGCTCGGACTGGCATCACAAAACAAACGTAGGCTCTATCAAAGAGATGAGCGTGCAAGAAATTTGGAATGGACCCAATTTAAAAAAATTCCGCTTGGCGCAGCTAGCTCATTCCTGGCGGAGTTTAGACGCCTGTGCTGGGTGTGTCATGGTGAATCACTATCCCGTTTACGAGGATCTTGATCAGCATCGCGCTGTCTTGCAGAAAAAATACCAATGACGAGGTTGACCTCTATCCTTCTTGTTTTTTAAGGGGGCAGCCAACGAAGCCGGTAGATTTACAGTGAATATGGATGCTATCCGATCTCGGCGGTCTGTCGCGTTTCATTGCCCATGATCGCAGGGCGCGCTTTTCGAGCCTGTCGTCTTGAGCGTGGTGAAACTGCGCCTCTTGTTGGCATCAAGAGTCGAGTCGCTGGACAGTGTCCGGTTGCACCGAGCTCTCCATCGCAACCTACCGCAGCGACCTTGGCTTTGCAACTTGCGGGCCCAGTGGTGGGCACCACCGCTCAGACCCGGCGCGAGCCGCTGGATAATGAGCATGAACTGAAAGATCTGGTGCTGCCCAAGGTGGCGCTGAGCTTCATGTCGGCCAGCATGAACCATGGGGTTGACACAGTACCCGCTGAACCTGCGCGTGCCAGGCATTGCCAACCAGATCACTGGCGGCCGCGGGCGTTTTAAGTCAGTGCTGCAAAAGGCGAGAGACGAGGGCTGGACAGTGCCCCAACGGGGCATGTGTTACGCCCAGAGCCTGGGCTTTCCCCCCGGGGGGCACTGCCAGCAAGGTGACTGACGAGCTCCAGCTTTGGAACGCCGAAGGTGGTGGGGACGGCTTTGTGGTGCTGCCGACCAGCATGCCCCTGGGGGCCGATGATTTACTGGCTTAGGTGGTACCCCGGCTGCAGGACCAGGCAACTTTCGGCACGCGCTACCCGGGCCGAACGCTGCGCGACACCCTGGGCCTGGCTGTGCCACCCAACTCGTTTGCCATGAAGCAGATCTGATCGCCACGTTCAACCAGGGCACGTCACATGTGTCTTGGGCCAGAAGCATTGGCGGCATCTGGGGTCTGACGCAAGGCACCAAGCACCACGGTGCAGCAAACCCACGAGGGTGATCCAGTCCGAACACACGGCGCTCGTGGGGTATCAACAAGCCATCTTGGTTTCCCAAAAATCCTGAAACTAATTCATGGATGAGCACCTTTTGCGAAAGCCAGCGCGGAAGTTCAACTCAAGCTGCAGGCCACCCCCTCTTGCTCGAGCAGAAAAACGTTCACCCGTAGGCTCAAGCGCCGCCGCGATTCTCCCCCAGCCTCAGAATCAGAACGGCACGTCGTCGTCGGTGGCCAGGCTCGTTGCCGGGGCCGCCGAGGGCACCTGGCCTCGCTCGGCGGCGTCGCGCTGGGGTTCGCCCAACTCTTTTTCGAGCGCTTTCTCGACCGCATCGATGCGGGCCTGGCATATCTTGAATGCGCTCACCGACTCTTCCACGATCTGAAGCAGGTCGTCGATGTTGGGTTCGCGCTGTTCGCGCAGAGTCTGGGCGTGGCGTTGCAGAACGCCATAGGATTCCTTGAAGCTGTGTTTCATGGCTTGAGCAGGGTTGCGGCGCGCTGGCCGTCGTGAAATTGAAGCGTCACCTCGGCCGCAGTGGTCGAGGCGCTGGTGATGGGTTCGCCCGAGTCGGTGCGCACCAGGGCAAAGCCCCGGCCCAGGGTCTTGCCGGGGCCTTGGCCGGCGATCTCGCGCATCAGGCTTTCGCTGCCCTGGCGTGCCTGGGCCACGGCCTGGCGCGCCAGCGCGCCGATATCGCCCAGGCTGCGGCTGAGGTGGTCCTGCTGTTGGCGCAGGTCGGCCCTGGCCTGGCTGCGGATGGCCTCCAGGTCGCTGCTCACCTGCAGGCGGGCCGTGCGCAGCATCTGGCGCGCCTCGGCGCGGATCTCTCCGATCAGCGCAGGTGTCTCGCGCTGGGCCGACTGCAGTTGGGCCCGCGCCAGTTGCTGCACCTCGCCCAGGCGGCTTTGGGCCGAATCGGTGGCCTGGCGCACGGTGACCACCGCGTGCAACCGAACATCCGTCATGGCCTGGCCAGCGCCGGCCTTGGCCAGCGCCACCTGGCCCAGCGCCCCCGCATGCACCTGGGCCCTCAGCTGCGTCGCTTGCAGGCGGGCCTGCTCCACGCTGCGGCGCGCCTGGCTGGCAATGCCGTCGAACAGGGCGCGAGCCTGGTGAGCCCGTTCGCGAATCACCTGCTCGATGCCGGCAATCACCTTCGAGGGGGTGTCAAACCGCTGGTGGGCCACCTCATCGAGCACGGTGTTGTCGCGCTCGTGGCCAATGCCGGTGAACACCGGCACCGGCAGTTCGCACAGGGTGCGCGCCAGTGCGTAGTCGTTCAACCACGCCATGTCATTGACGGCCCCACCGCCCCGGATCAACACCACGGCATCGGGCAGCCAGGGGTGATTGGCGCGGATCTGCTCCAACGCAGCAAGCAACTCCAGCCGGATCTCGGCTGATGCCCCCTCGCCCTGAAAGCGGCTGTACACGTAGACGAAGCGGCACAGGCCATGGCGCTCCAGCCGGCTGGCCTCGGCCTGGAAGTCGCCCAGACCCGCGCCGCCTTCGGGCGCCACCACCAACACATGATTGAAGTCCCAGGGCGGAGGCAGTTCGCGGTTCAGCGCGAACAGGCCCTCGCGGCGCAAGCGCTCGCGGATCTCGCGTTTGCTGGCCTCCAGATCACCCAGGGTGTAGTTGGGGTCGATCTCGTCGACTTCCAAAGAAAACCCATACTGCGCCTTGTACACGGGCCGGGCACGCACCAGCAGCTTGAGCCCTGCCGCCAGCTCCACCCCCGTGGCCTGCTGAAAAGCCGGCAGGATGCGCTGGGCGACACTGGACCAGATCACGGCATGGGCCTTGGCCACCGTGTTGCCGCTCAGGTCACGCTCCGAGACTTCGAGGTAGACATGGTTGCGCGCCCGCACATCGACCACCTCGACCGTGGTCCACACACCTTCGCGAAAGGCATCGGACACCGCCACGGCCACGCCGCCCAGCAGACGCGACAACGAAATTCCCTTGGCATCGGCCGGGGCCAGGGCACCGGCACTGCCGCTGAAGGGCTCGGTCAATGCCGTGCCGGCGGCACGGGCTACCGCCCCCGCGCTGGCCACCGGCTCCAGCGCCAGCCCCTGGGGTAGCCAGCGCGCAAAAGGCCCCAGGTCCAGCCCGGCCGGCACCCGCCATTGCCGCCGCGCCGGGTCCCAGCGGGCACCCAGGGCCTTGACTTGGTCCTTGTCGGCGTAAGTGGTGACGAGGTAGGTGTCGCTCATGGCCGCAATGGTACGGCCTCCCGGCCATGCTTCAGGGCTGAAAGGTGGGCGGTCTGCACGATCAAGGATGATTCCCACCACCGCCGCCGTTTGGCCCGGGCCATGGGCTGATAGGATCATTTGCCTGGGCCTGGCGCCCGCGCATCCCCTAGAGAAACTGGAACACCATGAAGCTCGGATACACCATCGTCTATGTGCCCGATGTCAAAGCCTCGCTGCAGTTTTTTGCGGCCGCGTTCGGCTTTGAAGTGAAATTTCTGCACGAATCTGGCACCTACGGTGAATTGAACACCGGCGAAACCACCTTGGCCTTCGCGGACCATGCGCTTGGGCACGGCAATTTCCCGGGCGGCCATGTCGCGGCGTCGGAGTCAAAAGCCCCCTTGGGAATGGAGCTGGGCCTGGTCACCACCGAGGTCGAGGCGGCCCATGCCAAAGCCCTTCAGACAGGCGCCACCGAACTGGCCGCGCCCAGCCGCAAGCCCTGGGGCCAAGTGGTGTCGTATGTTCGCGCCCCAGACGGAACCCTGATCGAACTGTGCTCGCCGATGGGTGCTTAGGCACCCAAGGCGGCCAGCCTCGAAAGGTTCGATTCGTTCCATTTGCTCGCATAGCCCACCGGCGTCTCTCCGACCAGTTTGCGAAAGTCGGTGATGAAATGCGCCTGATCGAAGTACCCCAAATCCAGCGCAAGAGCTGTCCAGGAAACAGCGCCACCGGCCTGCACCCGTGCAATCGCCTCATGCACACGGTACCGGTTGATCACCCATTTCGGACCAATGCCAACGTAGTCATTGAACAGGCGCTGCGTGGCACGCAGGCTCATGTCGAACTGATCGGCAAGCGCCTTGGCACTGTGCATTTGGCGATCATCCACGACGCTGTCGACCATCCGGCCGGCAAGCAGGCCATTCGGATCGGCAGCAGGGAGTCGGGCCAGCAAGAAGCGCGTCGCCAATTGGACCGCTTGAACGTTGCCTCCGGGGTCGTGACCACAGTCGGAGATGGCGTTCAACTCATGGGACTCAGCCCCAAACAATGTGTCGCTCGGTAGCGATGCATCCCTCAAGCCAGAGACAGGGCCCCCCAGGAAAGGGCGAAAGGCACCGGGTCGAAATTTGATGCCGAAGGCGGTGGAGCGGCCCTCCAGCACGCGTGTCCAGCGCCCGGTATGAACGCCGAACACCCGGGCTGAACCCTTCTCAACGACAAGATGCACATTCGGGTGAGGCAGCGTTTCCACCACCTTGGGTGCCAGCCCTTCGAGGTTCCAGCGCACCCGCCAGAAATGCTCAACCCAATCGGCCAGTGCCGGTAACGGTGCCACTCTGTGGTGTTCGATTTCGCCAGCCACCAGCGCGTGCAGCACGCCCCTCGGCTCGGATGCCACAGGCCGTCGCGTTTTTCCAATCGTCATCTTGCGCGATATTGTTCAATTCAGAGCCACCCTGAAAAGTCAGGTGATCGAAAGCTCTTCGTACTTCATTGTCGCAGCGCCTGCGTCGGCCACTTTCGCGCCGCAGGCGCCGCAACCAACCCTTGACCCCTTGTTCCAAAGCCCGCCATGTTTTCAAATTCTGCAAACGGTTTGTTCGACATCCAGATCGCGCCCCAGGCGCTGAGCAGCGTGGCTGCCTCCAGCGGCCTGAAGCGAATGTCTCTCGACAAACGATTCCACGGCCCGCTGGACGCAACCAGTACCGGAGAAATGCTGGCCTTCCGAAGCGCCACCGATGGCTCGGCCGGGTACGTCGCCATGGAGTTGGTGCGTGGCCGTCTTGACGGGCGAAGTGGGAGCTTTGTCCTGCAGCACAGCTCGACCATGACCCGAGGTGTCCCGGCACAGTCGATCCAGGTGGTGCCGGATTCGGGAACAGAAGCGTTGGCGGGCTTGTCAGGACAGATGGTCATTGATATCGCTGCCGACGGCACCCACGCCTACCGGTTCGAGTTCACCCTGCCTGACCAAGCGCCGTGAGACAGGGCTTGCACCAGAGGGTTCGCGGCTGCATCGGCCGGGCTGTTCGAACCAACCCGCTGGGGGTCGGTGAGCTCGTCATATTTGATGGCGACACCATCAACGTTTCCTACACCCAGGCATGCAAAGGCGGTGGGGCCGCAGGCCGCCACAGGGTGGCGCTCGGCCAGCAAGGGCCAGTAGGGCCCACCGCCGCAACTGAGGTTAAGGCCGAAGGTCCGCCCGACGCGGACGATGTGGTCGATACAGGCCTTGAACGGCGTAGCCGGTGCGTTGTTGTACCTCGGCACCCCGGCCACAACGAGGTCGGCCTGTGCCGGGGCCGGCAGCCAGCATGCCGCTGGACGCGCAGTGTTTGCTGCCTTCAAGCCTCGCGCAGGGGCACGGGTGTGAATGCGGTATGAATCCATGGGCCTGTAACAGGCAGCGGGGGCTCCGGGCCAACATCGCGGCCGCACACCTTGGTGCGCGGGGTCCACGGCCATCCATTGCTGGACGAAGCGCGATCAGCCGGCGCGTGTGCGCCCCATGGGGACTGGTGTCCTATCGACCTGGGCGGGCGCTGGCGGCGATGTGCAAAAAGCGCTGATCGGGTTTCGGCACAGTCCGGCAAACGAAGGTGCGGGTGCCTGGGTGCAATGGGAAAGCCTGCACCGCTGAAGACTTGCCCCAGCGCCCCCCCCGAGCAGCCCAGGCACAGCGCCGACCTCATCGGGTGGCACCACCTATTTCTCATGGCATAGCTACCGCAGCGTCATGCCAATTCGTTCTAGCTGATATGACGTCAGCTCACTGGCCTGGGCCTACCCGAGTGTCGACAATCCAGAACGCGCGAACAGCGCTCAAACCGACCGTTTAAGCGTCTGTATCTTCCTCCGACAACCGAGACAATCCATGCAACATGCTCCTCGCTCCCCCCTGTCACTGACCCGTCGCCTGGCCGCTCTGGCCCTCGGCCTGGGTGCTGCCGGTGCCCTGCTGCCAGCCCAGGCCCAGAGCAGCGCCCCGGCGGTGCAGTTCCCGACCAAGCCGGTGCGCATCATCACGCCCTTCCCGGTGGGGGGCGGCCCGGATGGCGTGGCCCGGTTGGTGGCAGACAAGTTGTCGCGCATGTGGGGCCAGCCGGTGGTGGTGGAAAACCGCCCAGGCGGCAACGGCTTCATCGCGATCGATGCGTTCAAGCGGGGCGCCAACGACGGGCACGACCTGATCCAGCTCGACAACGTGCACATCGCGGCCTACCCGCACCTGTTCAAGAAGCTGCCCTACGACGTGGCCAAGGATTTCGACATCATCCTGCCGCTGTTCAAGACTTACTTCTTCGTGAACGTGGCCACCAACAGCCCCTACAAGGACATGGGTGCCCTGATTGCCGATGCACGGGCCCACCCTGGCAAGCTCAATTACGGTTCGTGGTCGGTGGGCAACCCGGTGCACCTGGGTTCGGCTCTGCTGGAAAGCATGACCAAGACGGACATGGTGCACGTGATCTACAAGGAAACCACGCAGCTGTACACCGGGGTGGCCAATGGCGAGCTGACCTTTGCCCTGGGCACCAGCGCCACCGCCGGCCCTCTGCAACGCGCCGGCAAGCTGCGCTTCCTGGCCGTGGCTGCGCCCAAGCGCCTGGCCAACTTCCCGGATGTGCCCACGGTGGCCGAATCCGGCGGGCCGGCGGGCTACGAGGTGACGGGCTGGAACGCCATCGCCGCACCCAAGGGCGTGTCGCCCGCCGTGGCTGAAAAGATCAAGCGTGACGTAGAGAAAGCCCTGGCAGAAGCCGACGTGAAAGAAAAATTCGCCTCGTTCGGCTATGAGCCCTTCCCCACCACCCGTGATCAGTTCAAGCAGTTCATGGATGGCGAATCGAGCCGCTTTGCCGACGTGATCAAAAAGGCTGGCGCCTCGCTGGATTGATCCAACCCTGCAGGGCAATGCCGCCGGGCCGGTGGCCCAGGCGGCGAACCCGTTTCACAAGTCCCTAAAATAGCGGGCTTATGTTCAATGAAATCCGATCCCTCGATCAGCAAATCGCGCAGCTTCAGGCGCGACGCGATGAATTGTTCCGCTCCAAGAGGAAAGAGGCCGTCGAATTGGCCCGAACCCTGGTGCAACAGTTTCAACTCACCCCGTCACAGGTGGCGCTCAGTTCACTGAGTCGAACCCATGCGCCGAACAAGCTCAAGCGCCCGGCCACCTTCTACGATCCAGGCCGGGGCCTGTCCTGGGACGGTACCTTGAGCGGCAAGGGCCGCAAGCCCAACTGGATCAAGGCCGCCATGGAAGACGGCACCATCGAGCACTTCCGCATCCAGGTGCAAAGTGCCAACGCCAACAGCAACGCGGCCACCGGCACCTGATCCCCAGGCCTGCGGAAAATTGCTGGCAGGTAAAGCAGCTTCAGCCCAATTGTCTGCATGTCGATACAAACGATGACAAAGCGCTTTTTCAACCCTGACCCAGGATCATCATGTCCAGCATTTCTTCCGTAGGTTCCAGCAACCCCTACCAAGCCCAGACCCCGGTGGCCAAAACCGGCGGCGTGGATGCGGATGGCGACAACGACGGCACCCGTGCCGGCGCGGCGCCAGCCCCCGCCAGCAACCCCCAGCCGCAGCCCCCCAAGCCCACTGAGACGATGGGCAACTCGGTCAACACCTACGCCTGATCGGTACGGGCCGGCAGGCCCCAGTGGGTCATCTTCTGCTCCAGTTCGGCCACGCGCTCCTCCAGCCTGCGTTCGCTGGAGATGTCCATGATGATGCCGTACCAGCGCAACACCCGGCCTTGCTCGTCCAGGTGGGGATAAGCTTGGCTGCGCACCCAGCGCCAGCTGTTGTCTGGCCACAAAATGCGAAACTCGGTCTTGAACGGGGCCCGGCTGGGCAGGTGTGCCAGCCACTCTTCGTGCACGCGGTTGCGATCTTGCGGATCCATGCGGTCGCGCCAGCGCTGGTAGCGCTCCTGCGCTGAATTGAGCGGGGTCCATTCGAAAGCCGGCCCCATATAGTCGATCACACCGTCAGGGCCGGCAGCCCAGGCAATGTTGGGCCCGAGTTCGATCGAGCGCCTGAAGTGCTCCTCGCTCTGCTGCAGAACGCGCTCGGCCGTGACCCGCGCCGTGATGTCGATCACCACCAGTGAAATACCCAGCCACTCGCCCAGTTCATTGCAAACGCGCTGATGGGCCACCAGGAAAGTTGCGCCTGTGCCGCTGTGGCTGTACTCAGAGGGGGCCAGATCAGCCCCGGCACGCACCTGTTGCAGCGCGTCCAGCAAGCCCGATGCCCCCGGCTGGCTCAACACCCGTGTCACCGGCTGCCCTCGCAATTCGACCTGCCCCAGGCCCAGGTATTGGATGACCTTGGGGTTGGCACTGATGACCCGCATTTCGGTGTCCAGAAAGCAAAGCCCCACGGGTGCATCCTGGTACAAGGTTTCGAGCTGGTGCAGGCGCTGGAAAGGAGAGGCGTCCAGCGGCGAGTCATGGCCGTTGTGGCACCCATCTCGCGCCAGCTGCGCCTGGGCCTGGGCATGGGGTGCCGGGCGGCCCAGAAGGTAGCCCTGGCCGAGAACGCAACCCAGCTGCTCAAGCAGCTTGGCTTGGCGTTCGGTCTCAATGCCTTCCGCGATCACGTGCACCCCCAGGCTCTGCCCCAGGCCCAGCACCGCCGTGACGATCTTCAGACTGCCTGAATCGGACTCAAGCGCCCGCACAAAGCTGGCATCGATCTTGATCTCGTCAAACGGCAGCGATTGCAGCCGGGTCAGACTGGAGTGGCCGGTGCCAAAGTCGTCCAGCGACAAGGTGGCGCCCATCTGCTTGATGGCGTCGACACTGCGGCGGGCCACCTGGTTGTCGTGGAACAAGGCGTTTTCGGTGATTTCAACCTGCACGCGCTGGATCGGAAAGCCTGTCCGGCTCACCGCTGCCAGCACCTCAGCGGCCAGTTCAGGCCGCAAAAACTGGCTGGGCGCCAGGTTGAAAGCCAGATAAAAATCGCCTGGCCAGTCCCGGGCCCGCGCGCAGGCTTCGCTGATCAGGTGCAGGCTGAGTTCGTGCAGCAGGCCCAGGCCATCGGCGAGCGGAATGAACACCCCGGGGGGCACGGCCCCCAACACCGGCGAGGTCCAGCGCGCCAACACCTCGAAGCCCGCAATCCGGCGGCTGCGCAGGTGCACCAGGGGTTGAAAAGCGGGCCAGATCTCGCCCGCCTGCAGGGCGCCCGACAGGCAGGCTCGGGTTTGATCGATGCTCGCGAGGGTCGTCATGGCTGTTGATCACACAGGGAGGGAATAAGTGCGGCCCAAAGCACCGCCGGCAGTGGCGACCACTACCGGCAGTCAGTGTACGGGGGAATCCCCTTCGGAGAGATGGGATTTCACCCAGCCCCGTCGGGTGAACCCGTTGGATCGGGCCCGCGGCCCCCGGCACAGGCCACTCAGGCGAGGGTGATCGCGCAGCCCGCCTGCTGCAGGGCCAGCAAGGCCGGGTGGCGAGCGGCACGCCGGTTGGTGATCAATCCGTGGACCTGATCTGGCGTGCAGAACGACAGGCGCGATTGCACGCCGATTTTGCTGTCGTCAGCCAGCAGCACGCTGCGGTGCGCCTGGCGCACCATGGCGCGGGCCAGTTCGGCCTCGGCCGGCTCGAAGCTGCTGGCGCCCAGCGTGGCGTCGATGCCGACGGGTGACAGCATGGCCCAGTCGGGGCGCCAGCGCATCAGCTCGGCCACTGTGCTGTCGCCATAGGTCGCGGCCAGGCTAGGCCGGGGACGCCCCCCCAGCAGATGCACCTGGTGCCGCGGCGCACCGTCGTATCCGGGGGCCGCGAGCTTGAGGGCAACATCGAACGAGTTGGTGATGATGGTCAGCCCCTGCAGCGAAGCCAGTTCTTCGGCCAGCATCGACACCGTGCTGCCCGCGTCGATGAACACCGACTGGCCGGGCTGCAGCAGGCGGGCCGCGGCCTGCACCACGGCGCGCTTTTGCAGGGTGTTGGTCTGCAGGCGCTGCTGCAGCGGCGGCTCGGACTCAGGTCCACCAAGCTTCACGCCACCATGCACGCGTCGCAGTTGGCCCGTGGTCTCCAGCACCAACACATCGCGCCGCACGGTCTCGCGCGAGACCCCCAGGTCCTTGGCGATGCGCTCGGTGCTCACATGGCCGCTGCCGGCCAGCAAGGCGAGGATGCGGTGGTGACGTTTTTCTTGAAACATGGGCTCGATCATGCCGCAGACCGCCCCCCCGGGGGGCCGGCCGCGGCCAGGGCTTCATCCGATGCTCAGAACTTGATGACGAGCTGATCGGACACCGCGCTGCCATACATGGCCGGGTCGCTGATCAGATGCTCGCCTGTTTCGAGCCGGCCGGCAAAGCGACGCGAGTAGCCCGCCAAAGCCGGCACGCTGACGCTGAAGTCGTACCAGTTGCCGCTGGCCTTGAGTGCCCATGCCATCACTGCTTCGCCGCCGGGGCTCACGCTGGCGCTCTGGGCCGTGGCGTCGAAATAGGCATTGGCCTTCACACTGAACGTGCAGGCGGCGCTGCCGGTGTTGTGCAGCTTGAGCAACAGGTCCCCATTGGCCACGTCGTAGCAGACCTGGATCTCGGGGTTGGGCTGGGCGCTGGCATTCAGGGTCTTGGCATTGCCGCTGAAGTGGCGGTGAAAGCCCGCTGGCCCCAGCACCCACAGATCGTACAGGCCGTTGTCGGCCGCTACCGACCACACGCCGCTGAGCTGCTTGCCGGCTTCGACGGTATAACGGCGCGGAATCGCGTCCAGGTGCAGACGGTCATAGACATGGAACACCGCGGCCGCCTTGCCGGTGTTGGCCAGGATCAGGCTGACCTGCTGGCTGCTGGGCGCACACACTGCGCTCACGTGCAGTTCGTAAGGCAGTGCGCGCGAGGGCCGGGTGCCTTTGGCCTGCACCGGCATGGCCGGGGCATTCGGCGGCAGCGGTG
Organism: Curvibacter sp. EU05-FHT14A10; assembly: GCF_058791075.1. Taxonomy (NCBI): domain Bacteria; kingdom Pseudomonadati; phylum Pseudomonadota; class Betaproteobacteria; order Burkholderiales; family Comamonadaceae; genus Curvibacter; species Curvibacter sp. EU05-FHT14A10. The sequence goes on along the minus strand of NZ_JBYTDE010000002.1, from coordinate 90,146 downwards.
TGGTGCGGCCCGGCAGGGCCCGCGCCCGGTCGGCCAGCGCCTGCGTGGCAGGCAGGCTCTTGTAGAACGCCGTGTTGTCCGGGTCGGCAAAGTTGAAAGCGCTGGTCAGGTCGCCGCACACGGCGCGGCGCCAGGGCGAGATATTGCTCTCGATCACACCAAAGCGCCGCTCGATGAATTGCAACACCGAGGTGTGGTCGAACACCTGCGAATTGACCCAGCCCCCCTTGCTCCAGGGCGAAATCACGTACATGGGCACGCGCGGCCCCAGGCCATAGGGGCGGTGCAGCAAAGCCTGCTCGGCGGCCGAGTTGTGGTACGTCACCAGATGCTCGTGGTACTCGGCCGTGGCATCGGCCGTGCTGGCACCCGCCAACTGAGCCTTGGAGGCATCGGCGTTGTAGCTGACATACGACGGCGGTGCCGGTGGGGGCACATGGTCGAAGAAGCCGTCGTTCTCGTCGAAGTTCAGGATCAGCACGGTCTTGCTCCAGACATCGGGGTTGGAGGTCAACGCGTCCAGCACTTTGGCCGTGTAGTCGGCGCCTTGTGCCGGGCTGGAGGGCCCCGGGTGCTCCGACCCCTCGGCAGTGGCCACGATGAAGCTCACCTGCGGCAGCTTGCCGGCCAGCACGTCCTCCTTGAGCTTGTCGAGGTCGCGCGTGCTCACACCGCGCTGGCGCAACGCCTCGGAGTAACCGGGTCGCTGGTAATAGGCATCGCGAAAGCTGTGAAAGCCGGCCAGGCAGTTGTCGGTGAAGTTGTCCTCCATGTTCTCGTACACCTGCCAGCTCACGCCAGCGGCCTGCAGGCGCTCGGGGTACGTTGTCCAGGTGTAGCCACCGTCGTTACCGGGGTTTGCGTCGAACCAGTCGTAGTCGTTGTAGGTGGCAGGGCCATTGCCCTTGGCCAGGCCATCGTTGGTTCCGGTCCAGGCAAACAAGCGATTGGTGTTGGTGCCGGTCTGCGAGCTGCAATGGTAGGCATCGCAGATCGTGAAGGCATTGGCCAGCGCGTACTGGAAGGGCATGTCCTCTTGGGTGAAATAGCCCATCGAATGGTTGGCCTTGTACTTGGTCCAGTAGCTCATGCGCCCCTGGTCCCAGGCCCCCTGGGCATCGCTCCAGGAGTGCGGCGTACCCTGCACGCGCATGACCTCGAAGTTCTGCACCGTGTTGAGTCGGAAGGGCGCGATCACGGCCGGTGTCACGCCTGCCGTGGCATTGGGCTGCGACCACACCGTCTTGCCCTGCACGCCATTGGCCGTGGGCACGGGCACGGCAAACGGATCCGCAAAGCCGCGCACGCCATTGAGGCTGCCGAAATAGTGGTCAAAGGAGCGGTTCTCCTGCATCAGCAGCACGATGTGCTCGACGTCCTTGAGGGTACCGGTCTGGTTGTTGGCCGGAATGGCCAGGGCCTTCTGGATGGCAGGCGGGAACAGGCTCAGCGCCAGGGTGGAGCCGGTGGTAAGGCCGGCGGAGCGCAGGAAATGGCGACGATTGAATGTCATGACAGCTCAGTGTTTCAGTGGTGGGTGGCAGAGAGGCCCGGGCGGCAGAACCAGCTCAGGGCGCGCAGTGCAGGACTCGGGTGTTGCCGGCGGATCCGCAGTTGTTGTTGCCACCCCCACCGCAGCCGACCAGGGTTGCGCTCAGGGCCAGGCCCAGGGCGAGCCCGCGCCACAGCGGCTTCGAAGGTTTGTCCAGGCGCTGGGGCGCGGGGCTTTGGGGCGCAGCGGTGCAGCGCTGCAAATCGGTGTTCGTCATCGTGAATATCCCGGAGACAGGTGGGTTGAACGGGGCTTGGGCCAGCCTGGGCCGCCAAGTCGTTGGTTAACGCACTGTCAATCCTATGTGTACAAAGTTGCGTTTGTGTGACTTTGTGGATTTATGTGGCTCACGTGCCATGGCGTTCAACCAGCCCTGGGCAGGAGCCGATGCCTGGTGGCGGCCCGATCGCGGCAAACCACGAAGGGCATCGATGACGATTCAAGAGAGCACGAGCGCCAGGGTGAATAGGCCGCTGGGCGCATGGGCAGTTGGGCAGGCCTCAACAGCCTTCGAGGCAGGACTGCGGGCGCCTGGGCCGGCCGCCGCTGACCAGCCTGGCCTTCTGAGTGAGCGTGGGCCAAGCGCCACGCGTAGCACCAAGTAAAACGCAAGGGCAAGAGGCTCAAAGCACCGCGCCCGCGCCTGGCCATGGACGCGGGTGGCGACAACCAATCTCCGATTGTTGCAAGCCCCTTGGGGCTCAAGCAGAACCAAGGGGTGCCCCTGCCCCCTGGCGCCGCTCAACGCGGCGGGCTCACGACTCGGCGCTGAAGCCCGTCTGCTGGATCAATTGCCGCCATTGCTGCGCATCGGTCCGCAGCATCTGTTGCAACGCCTCCGGGCTTGATCCCTTGATCTCCAGGCCATAGGAGCGCCCGGCCTCCACCACATCGGGCAAGGCCAGAGCCTGCCCGATGGCCTCCGAGGCGCGCCGCTGCACGTCGGCACGGGCCTTGCCGGGCAAGAAAAAGCCATACCACTCACGGACATTGAGCGGATAACCCTGTTCGCGCAGCGTGGGCACCTGGGGCAGGAACACCGATCGGGCGGGTGCCGCCACGGCCAGCACCCGCAACTTGCCCACCTTCTGGTATTGCAGGTAATCACCGATCGGGCCCCAGAACGCGCTGATCTGCCCACCCAGCAGATCCTGCACGCCGGGCACGGTGCCTCGGTAAGCGATGTGGCGCAGGTCCACGTGGGCCAACTGGTTCAGCAGGATACCCACCAGATGGGGCATCGAACCTGCGCCGGGGCTGCCGAAATTGGCCCCTTCCGGGTGCGTGGCCACCCAGGCCAGCAAGTCTTTCAAGGTGGTGACAGACTCGGGCACCCCAGGGCCCACGGCCAGGCCGTGGTCCATGTGCGCAGCCAGCGAGACCGGGCTGACGTCGTCCAGCGTGTAGCGCAGCCGCGGGTAGGTGTAAGGGTAGATCGAGAGCATGGACGAGGGCGTGATCAGCAAGCTGCTCCCGTCGGCCGGGCTGTCCTTGAGGGCCATCACGCCGATCTGGCCCGCCGCACCAGGCCGGTTGTCCACCAGCACGGCACCCGCATAAGGGCCGCGCAGTTTGTCGGCCACCCGGCGGGCAATCACATCCAGCGTGCCGCCCGGGGGAAAGCCCGAAATGATCTTGGCCACCGGCAGGTTGGCTTCGGCGGCTGCGCTGGCACCCACCCAGGCGCCGGTCGCCAGGCTGGTGCCGATGAGGTTGAAGTGGCGTCTGGTCAGCATGTTGTGTCTCCTTCGGGTTGGGTTTGTTTGTACGCTTGTGCAATAATTATACGAACGTACAAATTGCATTCCAAGCACTTCAACCTAATGGTTTGTACGAGTGTTCAATATTTTTATACGAACGTACAAACAAGCCATGACGACGAAGAAAACCACCACCCCAATCCCGGCACCCACCCGTGCCAAATCGCGCCGTGCCGCCTCTGGCGGCGACGCCGGCGGGGCACCCAATCGGCAGCAGAACATCCTGCAGGCCGCCGAGCGTCTGTTTGCTGCTCGCGGCTTTCATGGCGTGTCGATCCGTGACATCGCCGACGAAGCAGGCGTCCCCCTGGCCCTGGTGGGCTACTACTACGGGCCCAAACTCTCGCTGTACCACGCCATCTTCCGCGAGCGGGCCGGCTACATCGGTGAGCGCCTGCAGGCCCTCGCCGAGGCCTGTCAAAGCGAGCCTGCCGCAGCCCGGCTGGACGCCATCGTGGCTGCTTTTGTGTTGCCTACCCTGCGAGTGGCCGCCCAAACCGAAGGGCGCCACTTCCTGCGCATGCTGGCACGCGGCATGAGCGACCACCTCGAAGAAGACGAGCCCATCATCCGTGAGCTGTTCGACCCCCTGGCCCATGCCTTCATCGATGCCCTGGCCCAAGCCCTGCCACAGGCCACACGAAGCCAGGCCGCCTGGTGCTACCAGTTTGCCCTGGGCGCGCTGCTGCACCACGTGACGGACCAGCGCATCGAGCGCCTGTCGCGGGGCGAGAACCAGCCCGGCGACCACGAACACGCCGGCCCACTGCTGGTGCGCTTCATCGCCAATGGCATGCGCGGCGCCTGTGCCGCCCCCACCCACTGAACAGGAGTTTTGCCACCATGCCCCGCCACCTCATCGACATCTCGATGCCCCTGGACAACGACATCCCCACCGATCCGCCCGGGCTGGAACCCCGCATCCGCTACATCGACCACCACAGCAGCGTGCCCGATCTGGCCCGCTTCTTCCCGGGCCTGCAACCGGGGCAACTGCCCGACGGCGAGGCCTGGGCCGTCGAGGAGGTTCAGCTCAACACCCACAACGGCACGCATCTGGATGCGCCCTGGCACTTTGCCTCGACCATGGATGGCGGCCAGCGCGCCATCACCATCGATGAAGTCGACCTTCAATGGTGCTTTCAACCTGGGGTGAAGCTCGACTTCAGGCACCTGCCCGACGGCCATGTGGTGCAGGCTGCCGAGGTCGAGGCCGAACTGGCCCGCATCGGCCACACGCTCAGTCCGCTGGAGATCGTCGTGGTCAACACCCGGGCCAGCGCTGCTTACGGCTCGCCGCACTACACCCGATCGGGCTGCGGCATGGGCCGTGAAGCCACGCTGTACCTGCTGGAGCGCGGCGTGCGCCTGACCGGCACCGACGCCTGGAGCTGGGACGCGCCCTTCGCGCACACGGCCCAGCGCTACGCCGAAGACCAGGACGCATCGCGCATCTGGGAAGGCCACAAGGTGGGGCGCGACATCGGCTACTGCCACCTCGAAAAACTGCACAACCTGGAGGCCCTGCCGCCCCACGGCTTTCACATCAGCTGCTTTCCGGTCAAGGTCAAAGGCGCGTCAGCGGGCTGGACCCGCGCCGTGGCCATCCTGGACCGACCCGACACCATCGCTCCCGGCCTTGAGCCTGCCTTGATCTGACCCGCGGGGCCTTGGCCCCGCTGGATCAGAGCCCCCCGTTCCCGCCACACCGGACCAGCCCGCCAGGGCCGGCCCGAGGGCACGCCTGCGCCCTGCGCATTCATCCAACCAGAAGGAGACAACATGATCCATGCAACCCACCTGAACACCCCCCGCCAGTCTTGGAACCCGGGCTGGGCTGCGCTGGCCGCGCTGAGCCTGAGCGCCCAGGCCCATGCGCAACCCGCTCCGCAGCCCGGCGTGCAGTTGTTCGGGCTGATCGATGCGGCGGCCGGCCGCTTCACCAGCGCCACCGGTGTCAACGCACAGGAGCGCGCCACCAGCAAGGTCACCAGCGGCGGCCTGTCGACCAGTTTCTGGGGCATCCGCGGTCAGGAGGATCTGGGCGGCGGCACCTCGGCTTTGTTTGAGCTGTCGTCGTTCATGCGCAATGAGTCAGGCGCTGCCGGACGCAGCGATGCCTTGCCGGCCCCGGTGAACGTATCGGCCGATCCGTATTTCTCGCGCGCGTCCTGGGTCGGCCTGAGCCATCCCGACTGGGGCCGTGTGCGCGTGGGCAACATCACCAGCCTGCTGTTCCTGAACTCGATCAGCAGCAATGCCCTGGGCGACAGCACCACTTTCTCGCCCCTGAATCTGCTGACCTTCATCGGTTCGCCGCTGTCGGGTGGCACGGGCTGGGCCAACTCGGTGATGTATGACAGCCCGGTTCGCGCCGGCCTGACGGGCTCGGTGGCCTATGCCGCCTCGCAGAGCCTGGGCGGTCCCAACACCGCGGCGCGCCTGGCCTACAGCGCAGGTGCCTTCAGTACCTCGCTGGCCTGGCAAAGCGTGAACCGCAACCCACAGACCTTTGCCGACGGCACCTCGGCCAACGACACCCGAGCCTGGCAGTGGGCGGCCAGCTACGACTTCAACCCGCTCAAGCTGTACGGCCACCTGGGCCAGATCCAGAACCGGGGCACGGCCAGTGCGCCCCAGTCGGTGCATTACCGGGTGTGGGATGTGAGCCTGGGCCTGCCGATGGGCGCCGGCCAGTGGCTGGCGGCCTACGGCGTGCGCAACACCGGCGATGCGGTGGCCCCCGTGCCGGCCACGGTGGCGGGCGGCAATGTCTCGCGCAAGCTGCTCACCGTGGGTTATGACCACTTCCTGTCGCGCCGCACCGAGGTCTACCTGCTGCTGTCGCGGGACCAGACCGAGACCCGCACCCTGCCGGTGCCACCCGCGGTGATCCAGGCCACCGGCACCAGCTTTGCCGTGGGCATCCGCCACCGATTCTGAAGGCTGTCCCTGTCCCCCCCTCTGAGAAGGCGCCCCCATGCTGTTGAATGAAACCCACGACCCAGGCCTGCAAAGCTGGGTCGCCTCGGCCCACAAGGTCGACACCGACTTTCCGATCCAGAACCTGCCCTATGGCATATTCCGCCGCCAGCAGAGCACCGAGGCTTGGCGGGGTGGCGTGGCCATTGGCGACGCCATCCTGGATCTGGCTGCCCTGGTGGCCCTGCCGTCCCATGAGCGCCGCCTGGGCGAAGGCACGGCCCAGGTACTTCATGCGGCCAGCCAACCCAGCCTGAACGCCTTCATGGCACTGGGCCCGACGGCCTGGCAGGCGCTGCGCCTGGCCTTGTCACGGGCGCTGCGGGTCGGTGCCCCGCAAGCCTCGGCCTGGCGCGCCTGCCTGGTGCCCCAGGCCGAGGCCGAATACAGGCTGCCCGTCGAGGTCGGCAACTACACCGACTTTTTCACCTCCTCACACCATGCACTGAACGCGGGGCGGGTGTTTCAACCAGGGCGAGAACTGCTGCCTCAGTTCAAATGGCTGCCGATCGGCTACCACGGCAGGGCCTCCACGGTGGCCATCAGCGGCACCCCTTTGCAGCGGCCCGCCGGCCAGATCCTGCTGCCTGAGCACACCCGGCCGATCTACGCCCCCACCCGCCAGCTCGACTTCGAGCTGGAACTGGGGGTGCTGGTCGGCACCGGCAATGCTCTGGGCCAGACCCTGGCGCTGGACCAGGCCGAGCAACAACTGTTCGGTCTTTGCCTGCTCAACGACTGGTCCGCACGCGATATCCAGGCCTGGGAGGCCGTGCCGCTGGGGCCTTTCATGGCCAAGAACTTTCTGAGCACGGTCTCGCCCTGGGTGGTCACGTTCGAGGCCCTGGCCCCCTTCAGGGCGCCGCTGCCACGCACAGGCGACGACCCGCCTGCCCTGCCCTACCTCGACCACCCCTTGCAGGCCCTGCAAGGCGCCATCGACATCGCGCTGGAAGCGCTGCTGCAACCCGCTGGGCAAGCTTCGCTGCGGCGCCTGTGTCTGACCAATTACCGGCACGCCTACTGGTCAGCGGCACAGATGTTGACCCAGCACAGCAGCAATGGCTGCCGCCTGCAGGCTGGCGATCTGCTGGGCACCGGCACGCTGTCGGGACCGGAACCTGACCAGGCGGCCTGCCTGCTGGAATTGACAAAGGGCGGGCGCCAGGCCCTGACGCTGCCCGGGCCCACGGAACGCCACTGGTTGGAAGACGGTGACACCGTGGTGTTGCGGGGTTGGTGCCAGCGTGAAGGGGCCGCCCGCATCGGCTTTGGCGAATGTCGGGGCCAGGTCGTGCCCCACGCCGCAGGCGGCGACACCTGGGCGTCGCTCAATTCGGCTTGATCAGAAACTTCTCGCCGGTGGCACGCTGGGCGTAGCGGCGTACCTGCTCAGGCGCCAGGGCTTCGGTCAGGCTCAGCTCGCCCGCATAGTGGCTGCGGAAGGTGCTGCGCAGTTCACGCGCCACGCGTTGCTTCAGGGCCTCGGCACCGGCCGCGCCGATCTTGTTGAGGAACGGAAACAGCAACCAACCGCCCATGCCCCAGGCCATGCCGAAATTGCGCCGGAAGGTGGTGGGCGAGGTGTCCAGCCCGCCATACAGGTACACCTGTTTGTGCACCGGTGAGCCATAGCGGCTGTATTCACTCGCGTTGCGGCTCAGCGCCGCCTCCATGGCTGACAGGATCTGGCCAGCCAGGGTACCGCCGCCGGTGGCATCAAAGGCCAGCGTGGCGCCAGTCTGCACCAAGGCCTCGGTCAGGTCGTGGGGGAAGGTGTCGGCACTGCTGTCGCACACCTGCAGCGCGCCCTGCCCGCGCAGCAAGGCCGCCTGGGCCGGCGAGCGCACGATGTTGACCAGGCCGATACCGTCTTGCAGGCAGATCCGGTTGAGCATCTGGCCCAGGTTGGAGGCCGCGGCCGTGTGGACCAGGGCGGTGTGGCCTTCGCGCCGCATGGTCTCGACCATGCCCAGCGCCGTGAGCGGGTTGACGAAACACGAGGCCCCCTCGGCCGCCGTGGCGTCATCGGGCAGTAGCAGGCATTGGCTCAAAGGCACGCAGCGGTACTGGGCATACATGGCGCCCCCGATGGCCGCCACCTTTTTACCCAGCAGCGCCTGGGCCGCTGCAGAGCGACCGGCAGCAACCACCGTGCCCGAGCCTTCGTTGCCAACCGGCAGCGATTGGCCTACCCGAGCGGCCATGGCCGGCATGGCGGCAGCAGGCACCTGAGCCTGGAGCACCGGACGCTCGGGGGTCCCCAAGGCTTGCACGGTGCCAAGGTCGGCGGCCCCGAGCAACAGCCCCTGGTCCGAGGGGTTGAGGGGGGTGGCCTCAATGCGGATCAGCACCTCGTGCTCGCTGGGCACCGGCAGTGGTTCATCCACCAGTGAAATCTCCAACCTGCCGCTGGCATCGATCAGCGAGCGCAGTTGCAGGGCGGTGGCAGGCAAGGGGTGTTTCATCGGTGTCTCCGGAGGGATGTTGGTGGTTCAGAGTTGGGGGCCTGTCGGCGAGAGCACGTCTCAGGGCACGTCTCAGGGAACTTCTTTGACGGCATCGTGGCCATGCATGCCAGGGTGGTGGTGCATGCCGTGGTGCAGGGCATGCCCTTCCATTGCATCGTCGCCATGATCGTCCAGTTGAGCCTGGAACCACCGGTGCAGCGCATCAACCAGCGCCGGATCGTGGCTGCTGTAATGCAGCGCTGCGCCATCTGGCACATCGTGGTAGGTGATCTGCAGGTGTCCGTGGGGGGCATTGCGCAGGCTGGCCAGGCCGGGCATGTCGGCCCCGTGCAACTGGGCCGGGGAGGAGAAATCGCCCGCCAGGAACTGCTCACGCAATGCGGCCAGGTGCAATCGGATGAGGGCCATTTGAACCCGGTCGCCGCTCTGGCGCATCAGCACCTGCTGCTCACCGCCCATGGGGGTGGCGGTGAAAACGTGGCGGGTGGCCGCCAGGTCGAAAGGCATCACCTGCGGGCCGCGCTGGGCCACCTCGGCCTGGCGGCTGCCTGGGGTAGCTGCCACCGCCATGCCGGAGGTACCCGCCACCCAGGCCCCCAGCAAACAACAAACCACCCGCCGGAACCCGCAAGATGTGCGCATGGATTTCTCCAAAGTTGACTGGCGCCCATCCTAAACGCACCGGGGTGGCTGGTCAGGGGACGGCGCCAGCGCGCGCAACGTGTTGCGGACTCAGGCCAGGGTGTAGGCCGTCTTGACCGTGGTGTAGAACTCTTGCGCGTAGCGGCCCTGCTCGCGCGGGCCATAGCTGCTGCCCTTGCGGCCGCCAAAGGGCACGTGGTAATCCACCCCGGCGGTGGGCAGGTTGACCATCACCATGCCGGCCTGCGCATGGCGCTTGAAGTGGGTGGCGTGCTTCAGGCTTTGCGTGGCAATGCCGGCCGAAAGGCCGAACTCGGTGTCGTTGGCCACCGCCAGCGCTTCTTCGTAGTTCTTCACGCGGATCACGCTGGCCACCGGGCCGAACACTTCCTCGCGGTTGATGCGCTGCTCGGGCGTGCTGTCGGTGATCAGGGCCGGGGCCATGAAGAAACCCTCGGCGCCGCTGCCGGTGTGGCAGGCCACGCGCTGGCCGCCGGCCTGCACGGTGGCGCCCTGCGAGCGGGCGATCTCGACATAGCTCAGGTCTTGCTCCAGCTGCGCCTGCGAGACCACCGGGCCGATGTCGGTGCCGGTCGTCAGGGCGTCACCGATCTTCAGGCCGGCCAGGCGGGCCTTCACGCCTTCAACAAATGCGTCATGAATACCTTCGGTGACGATCAGGCGGCTGCTGGCGGTGCAGCGCTGGCCGGTCGAGAAGAAGGCGCTCTGCACGCTCAGCTCAATGGCCTGCTGCAGGTTGGCGTCGTCCAGGATGACCTGCGGGTTCTTGCCGCCCATTTCGAGCTGCACTTTCTTGTGGCCTTGCACGCAGGCCTCGGCAATGCGCCGGCCCACGCCCACCGAGCCGGTGAAGCTGACGGCGGCAATGCCGGGGTGCTTGACCAGCGCATCGCCGATCACGCTGCCACGCCCCATCACCAGGTTGAACACCCCTGCCGGAATGCCGCTGCGGCTGATGATCTCAGCCAGCGCCCAGGCACTGCCCGGCACCAGGTCGGCCGGCTTGAGCACCACGCAGTTGCCAAAGGCCAGGGCCGGTGCGATCTTCCAGGCCGGGATGGCGATGGGGAAGTTCCAGGGCGTGATCAGCCCCACCACACCCATCGGCTCGCGGGTCACCTCCACGCCGATGCCGGGGCGCACCGAGGGGATGGCCTCGCCCGCCAGGCGCAGGCATTCGCCGGCGAAAAACTTGAAGATCTGGCCGGCGCGGGTGGCTTCGCCAATGCCTTCGGCGCGGGTCTTGCCCTCTTCGCGCGACAGCAGGGTGCCCAGTTCTTCACGGCGCGCCAGGATCTCGCTGCCGATCTTGTCCAGCGCATCGCTGCGCGCCTGGATGCCCCCCGTGGACCAGGCCGGGAAGGCTGCCTCGGCGGCACGCACCGCCAGGTCCAGCTGAGCCGCATCGCCCTGGGCGTATTCGCCGATCACATCGGCCAGGTTGCTGGGGTTGAGGTTGGGCGCCAGGGTGTTGCCGGCCAGCCATTCGCCGTTGATGAAGTTCAGGTGCGGAGTGCTCATGGTGTGTGGAACTGAGGTTTGAGAAAAAGGAACGACGGCCGGAGCCGTCAGGGGTCATTGGCCACATGGCCTGAAACTTCGAGATCAACCCGCCGCCCGGCCGCCCGAAGGCGGGTTGAGGCCCCCTCGGGGGGCAGGAAGCGACATGCAGTGCGCGACCGTGGGGGGCGACACAAACCCGCCGCCCGGCCGCCCGAAGGCGGGTTGCGGCCCCCTCGGGGGGCAGGGAGCGACACGCAGTGCGCGACCGTGGGGGTAAACATTAATCAGCGGTGATCTTTCGGTCTTCGATCACTTTTTTCCAGCGGGCAAATTCCTTGGCCTGGCTGGCGGCAAACTGCTCGGGCGTGTTGGCCACGATCTCCAGACCGATCTCATTGAGCCGGGTCTTGATCTGTGGGTCTTTCAGGGCGGCCTGCAAAGCATCGACCAGGCGCTTCTTGACATCGGCGGGCAGGCCCTTGGGGGCGGCCACGCCCTGCCACGAGAGCACATCGGCGTCTTTCACACCGCTCTCGCTGAGGGTGGGCACATCGGGCAGCACCGCAGCGCGCTTGTCGTCAGCCACCGCCAGCACACGCAGCTTGCCGGCCTTGATGTGCTGAATCACGTTGTTCACGTTCTGGAACGAGGCGTCCACATTGCCGCCCAGCAGGTCGCTGATGGCCGGGCCGCCGCCCTTGTAGGGCACGTGCAGGCCGCTGGTGCCGGTCTGCTGCCAGAACAGCACGGCGCTCAGGTGGTCCGACGAGCCATTGCCCGACGAGGCAAAGGTCACGCTGTCGGGCTTCTTGCGCTGGGCCGCGATCACGTCGGCCACGCTCTTGAAGGGCGACTGGGGCGGCACCACCAGCACGTTGGGCGACTGGGCGGCCAGGGTCAGGTAGTCAAAGTCTTTGGTGGCGTCATAGCCAATGCCCTTGATCAAGTGCGGCACGATCACAAACGGCCCCAGGGACGACACCAGCACGGTGTAGCCGTCGGCCGGCGCGCGCTTCACAAAGGTGGCGCCAATGCTGCCGGTGGCACCGGCCTTGTTGTCGACGATCACCGGCTGCCCGAGCTTTTCGCCCATCTTGGTGGCCAGCAGACGGGCCACCATGTCGGTGGTGCCCCCGGGGGGAAAGGGCACCACCAGGGTGATGGTCTTTTCAGGGTAGGCGGCCCAGGCGCTCGACACCGGTGCCAGGCCAGCAGCCACGCTCAGCCCCAGGGCCAGGCCGATGGCACAGCCCTTGGCCAGCAGGCCCCGGCGGCGGGAAGGGTTTGAATTCAGAATCGTCATTTGTTTGTCTCCAGTCATGCAGGGGTGCGGACAGCCTGACGGGCCAGCAGGCGCCATTGGCCGTCACGTAAATGCCAGACGAGCAGCACCTGCAGGTCGACCTGCCCGGGCTTGCCCTGGTCCAGCGTGTGGCCGGTGAGGCGATGCCTCACCACGGCCACGTCGCCGACCACGCGCACGTTCTGTGCGCTCAACTCGATGCTCACGAAATCCGACTTGGCGCTCAGCAGATCGCCCACAAAGCTGGCCTTGGTATCGACCCGGCCACCCGAGTGGCCGTAGCTCAATTCGTCGGCCACCAGGGCTTCGAGGGGGCCCCGTTCGGGGTCGACCATGGTCATCCGAAGCCGTTCGACCGCGGCGACCACAGCCTCCTCGGCAGGCCCGCCCTGGGCCTGGGCCGCAGGCGCCCAGACCAGAAAGGCCGCCAGCGTGCAGGCCACCAGATTCAGACGTCGTTGCATGTTGTTGTCTCCTTGCCACTCACCGCCCCGGTGGGGCGGCATGGGAATCAAAGGGCTTGCGAGCCCAGCTTCTTGATCAGGGCGTCCAGCGCTTCCATCTCGGAGGCCTTCAGATCGGTCAGCGGGGTGCGCACCGGGCCGGCGTCGTGGCCCACCAGCTTGGCGCCCGCCTTGACGATGCTCACGGCATAGCCTTGGCCGCGGTTGCGGATCTCCAGGTAAGGCAGGAAGAAGTCCTTCAGCAGGCGGTTCTGCGTGGCATGGTCGTCGGTGCGCACGGCTTCATAGAAGTCCATCGCCGTCTTGGGGATGAAGTTGAACACCGCCGACGAGTACACCGGGGTGCCCAGTGCCTTGTAGGCTGCGGCATACACCTCGGCCGTGGGCAAGCCCCCCAGGTAGGCAAAGCGGTCGCCCATGGTCTGGTAGATGGACATCATCAACTCGATGTCGCCAATGCCGTCCTTGAAGCCCACCAGGTTGGGGCAACGGTCGGCCAGGATCTGCAGCGAAGCCGGGGTCAGCTTGGCCTGGCCACGGTTGTAGACGATGACGCCGAACTTCACGCTCTTGCACACGGCTTCGACGTGGGCGATCAGGCCTTCCTGGCCGGCTTCGGTCAGGTAATGGGGCAGCAGCAGCACGCCGTGGGCACCGGCCTTCTCGGCGGCCTGCGCACATTGGATGGCAAAGCGGGTGGGGCCACCGGCACCGGCGATGATGGGCACCACACCGCGGCAGGTGTCCACCGCCGTCTGGATGATGCCGGGGTATTCGTCGGCCGTCAGCGAAAAGAACTCACCCGTGCCGCCTGCAGCGAACAACGCGCTGGCGCCGTAAGGGGCCAGCCATTCCAGACGCTCGATGTAGCCTTTCTGGTTGAAATTGCCTTCGGCATCAAAGTCGGTCAGCGGGAAGGACAACAGGCCCGAGCCCATGATGGTTTTGAGTTCTTGAGGGGTCATTTGAGTGCTCCAGAGAAAAATGGGAGGTGGGTAAAGAAAAACGTGAAGTGAAGGGAGCAGGACGCTCAGTCCAGCCGGATCCGGGCCGCCTGGACCACCTGTGCCCAGCGCTTGCGCTCGTTGTTGAAGAATTGCTCTTCTTCGGCCGGGGCCATGGTCACCACCTCGGCGCCCTGCCCGGCCAGCCGCGAGCGGATGTCGGGCGAGCGGATGATGCGGATCAGCTCCTGGTTCAGCCGGTTGACGATGGCATCAGGCGTGCCCCTGGCCACGCGCACCCCCTGCCAGGTGCCCGATTCAAAACCCGTCAGGCCCTGTTCGGCCAGGGTCGGCACCTGGCCCACCAGGGGCATGCGGGTGGCCTTGGACAGACCCAGCAGCTTGAGCTTGCCGGCCTGCACCTGCGGGTAGGTGGCCAACATGCCGTTCATCAGCACCTGGGTCTGGCCCGCCACCGTGTCCGACACGGCCTGCACGCCGCCCTTGTAGGGCACGTATTCCCAGCGCGCACCGCTGGCACGTTGCACCGCCACACCGGCGAGGTGGGCGGCACTGCCGGTGGCCGTGACGGCGAAGTTGAGATCGTTCTTCTTCGAATACGCCACCAACTCGGCCAGGTTGTTCACCGGCACCGACGGGTGCACCACCAGCAGATGGGGCGAATAGGCCAGCATGGTCACACCGCGCAGGTCCTTGGACGGGTCGAAGCTCAGTCGGGTGTACACCGACGGGCTGATGGCCAAGGCCCCCACGTCACACAACAGCAGGGTGTAGCCATCAGGCGCGGCATGGGCCACCAGATCGGCGCCCAGATTGCCGTTGGCACCGGGCTTGTTGTCGATGATCACGGGCTGCCCGAGCGCCTCCGACAGGGGCTGGCTGAGGGCCCGGGCAATGATGTCGGACGAGCCCCCCGGCGGGTAAGGCACCACGATGCGTATCGGGCGGGCGGGCCAGCTCTGGGCGCCCACCCAGGCGGGGCTGGCCAGCAAGGCTGCGGGTGCGGCGGCGGCCAGCAAACGGCGTCGGGACAAGGTCATGCGGTCTCCTGCGTGAAGACCAGGCACCCCGGCTGCAGCCGTGTTTCAGCGAAGCAGGATGACTGATCTGATGTTGTTGTCAGTCATCGTACAACCAAATTTTTGAAATGTCTAGAAAAAGACAACTAAAGATGACCACCCCCTGCGCCAGGGGGTGGGTGGATCAACGGGCCAAGTCGTCTGCCGACTGGCCGGCCTGAGCCAGGGCCTGAGCCCGACGCAAGCGTTCGCGGCTGTTGGTCAGATGAATGCGCATGGCCGCACGGGCCGATTCCGGGTCTTGCCGGGCGATCGCGTCGTACACCTCTTCGTGCTCGCGGTTCACCTTTTGCAGGTACTGGGCGCGCAACTCGGGGGCCATGCGCATGGCTGACGAGATGCGCGTGCGCGGGATGATGGTGGTGCCCAGGTGGGCCATGATGTCGCCGAAATAGCGGTTGCCGGTGGCCCGGGCGATCTCCTGGTGAAAGCGGAAATCGGGTGACACGGTGTCACCCGCCACCTCGACGTGCGAGGCAAAGTCGTCCAGCGCCTGGCGCATGGCCAGCAGGTTCTGCTCCGAGCGGCGCAGCGCGGCCAGGCCGGCAGACTCGGTCTCCAGGCTGATGCGCAGTTCCAGCACCGCCAGCACGTCCACCGAGGCGGCGATGTCAGACGGGTCGATGCGGAACATGCCGGGAGCCTGGGCCTCCAGCACAAAGGTGCCGATGCCGTGATGGGTCTCCACCAGGCCGGCGGCCTGCAGCCGCGACAGCGCTTCGCGCACCACCGTGCGACTGACGCCGAAGGCCCGCATGATTTCAGACTCAGTGGGCAGCTTGTCCCCGGCCCGCAGCACCTGACTCTGGATGCGACCGCTGAAGTCTTCGACCAGCTCATGGGCCAGACCGCGAGGTCGCCGACGCACTGGCGACACTGCCGCAGGGGCCTCCGAGGCATTAACCGTTGGCGCGGTGGAATTGGCCGTTGACAACTTTGACATGGCGTGATGATAATCCAGCCCCAGGTTGTACGACAACCGATGACATACATCATTTCCAGCTCTACACAACGCCATGAACGAGAGACAACTGCCGCAACGCCTGCTTCTGACCGGAGCCGCCGGCGGCCTGGGCCGCGTCCTGCGCGAAAGCCTCAAGCCCTTCACCCGCCAGTTGCGACTGTCGGACATTGCCAACCTGGCGCCGGCCACCTCCAACCAGGAGGAAATCCAGCTGTGTGACCTGGCCGACAAGGCCGCGGTCGATGGTTTGGTGCAGGGCTGCGATGCCATCGTGCACCTGGGCGGCATTTCAGTGGAGCACCCTTTCGAGGAAATCCTGGAAGCCAACATCCGCGGCGTGTTCAACCTGTACGAGGCCGCGCGCCGCCATGGTGTGCAGCGCGTGGTGTTTGCCAGCTCCAACCATGTGATCGGCTTCTACCCACAGACCCAACGACTGGACACCTCAGTGCCGCATCGCCCAGACGGCTATTACGGCCTGTCCAAGGCCTTCGGCGAGGATCTGGCCCATTTCTACTTCGATCGTTACGGCATCGAAACCGTCAGCATCCGCATCGGCTCCTCGTTCACCGAGCCGCGCGACCGCCGCATGCTGAGCACCTGGCTGAGCTACCGCGACCTGACCGAACTGGTGCGCCGCAGCCTGGTCGCGCCCCAGGTGGGCCACACGGTGGTGTATGGCGCCTCGGACAACCCCGGCGGCTGGTGGGACAACGCCGGCGCCCGCCACTTGGGCTTTGTGCCGCAAGACAGCTCGGAAGTCTTCCGCGCCAAAGTCGAGCAGCAGCCCCCTGTGCCACCCGATGCGCCGGCCGCCTTGTACCAGGGCGGCAATTTCTGCGCCGCCGGCCCCTTCGAAACCCTGCCCCCGGTAGGCGCCGCATGAGCTCCGCCGCCGAACTGGTACTGGACGCGCGCTGCGGCACGGGTGAGAGCCCGCTCTGGAGCCCGGCCGAGCAGGCGCTTTACTGGGTGGACATTCCGGCGGCACGCCTGTACCGCTGGGATGCCGCCAGCGGACAGAGCCGCCACTGGCAGACCCCCGAGATGCTGGCCTGCGTGGCTCAGACGGCCGATGGCCAGGGCTTCATCGCCGGGATGGAGACCGGAATCTTCCGCTTGAACCCAGCAGACGATGGCGACGAACTGAGGGCGGCACCCCTGGCTGCCGTGCAACACGCGCGCCGCGGCATGCGCTTCAATGACGGCCGATGCGACCGGCAAGGCCGCTTCTGGGCCGGCACCATGGTGATGGACATGGGCGCCAACCTGCCCTTGGGGCAGCTGTACCGCTACGACCGTCCGCGCGGACTGCAGGCGGTGCTGCGCGGGCTGACCGTGCCCAATGGCCTGGGTTTCAGCCCCGACGGCCGCACGATGTACCTGTCGGATTCGCACCCCACGGTGCAGGCTATCTGGGCCTTCGATTACGACACCGACACCGGCACCCCCCACAGCCGGCGCCTGTTCGTGGACATGCGCGAACAGCCGGGTCGCCCCGACGGTGCGGCCGTGGATGCCGACGGCTGCTACTGGATCTGCGGCAACGATGCAGGCCTGGTGCACCGCTTCACGCCAGATGGCCGACTGGATCGATCACTGGCCATGCCCGTCAAAAAGCCCGCCATGTGTGCCTTTGGCGGGACGGCACTCGACACCCTGTATGTCACCAGCATCCGCCCCGATGGCATCGACCTGAGCGATCAGCCCCTGGCTGGTGGCGTGTTCGCCCTGAACCCCGGCGTCAAGGGCCTGCCAGAGCCGCATTACCAGGAATGAAGCCCAACCCCTGTTTTTTCGCTTCCCGAAGTTAGACAAACCCGATCCTCAAGGAGACAAAGATGAAATTCAAACACCACCTGATGATGCTGGCCGCCAGCCTGGCCCTGGGCCCTCTGGCCGCCCAGGCCACCGAATTCCGCTCGGCGGACATCCACCCCGATGGCTATCCCACCGTCGAGGCGGTCAAGTTCCTGGGCGAGCGCCTCAAGCAACTCACCCAGGGCAAGGACAGCGTCAAGATCTACAACAACAGCTCGCTGGGCAATGAGAAAGACACCATCGAGCAGACCAAGATCGGTGCCCTGGCCATGGTGCGCGTCAACATCGCGCCCATGAACAACATCTGCCCGGCCACCCAGGTGCCGACCATGCCCTTTCTGTTCCGCAGCAAAGAGCACCTGCGCGCCGTGCTGGACGGCCCGATCGGTGAAGAGATACTGAAGTCGTGCGAGCCCCAGGGCTTCATCGGCCTGGCCTACTACGACAGCGGTGCACGCAACCTCTACACCGCCCGCAAGCCGGTGCGCACCCTGGCCGACGCCAAGGGCCTGAAGATCCGCGTGCAGCAATCCGACCTGTGGGTGGCGCTGCTGGAGGCCATGGGTGCCAACGCCACCCCCATGCCCTTTGGCGAGGTCTACACCGCCCTCAAGACCGGCCTGGTCGATGGCGCCGAGAACAACTACCCCTCGTTCGAAAGCTCGCGTCACTTCGAGGTGGCCAAGTACTTCTCGTTGACCGAGCACTCGATGGCGCCTGAAATGCTGCTGTTCTCCAAGCGCGTGTGGGACAAGCTCACGCCCGAGGAACAGACCGCCCTGCGCCAGGCCGCCAAGGAATCGGTGCCCTACATGCGCAAGCTCTGGGACGAGCGTGAAGCCAAGTCGCTGGCCGCCGTCAAGGCCGGAGGTGCCGAGATCATCACGGTCGACAAAACACCGTTCCAGAACGCCATGAAACCGGTGTACGACAAATTCATCACCGACCCGAAGTTGAAAGACCTGGTCCGCCGCGTCCAGGAAACCAAGTAAGCACCGCGTCGGCGGCCCCCCTGAGTGATCCCTGGCCCAACCGTGCGGGCCGGGGTGGCTGCCTGCACCCTTTTTTCTGAAGAGTCGACATCATGTATTCCAAACTTTGCCGCTGGCTGGCTCGCAGCTGCATGTGGCTGGGCATCGCCGGCATCGTGGCCCTGATCGCTGCAGTGAGCTGGCAGGTCTTTGGCCGCTACGTCCTGAACAACACGCCCACCTGGGCGGAAAGCCTGGCCCTGCTGCTCGTGCTGTACGTGACCATGCTGGGCACCGCGGTGGGGGTTCACGACGCAGGTCACATAGGGCTCGAATCGCTGTTGGTACTGGCGCCCGAGAAGGTGCGCAACAAGATCGAGATCCTGATCCACCTGCTGGTGGGTCTGTTTGGCGGCGCCATGGCCTGGGGCTGTGCCGAACTGGCCGCTTCGGTCTGGAGCTACCGCCTGCCCACCCTGTGGATTTCCGAAGGCTGGAAGTACGTTCCTGCCACCCTTTCTGGTGTCTTGATCGTGATGTTCTCGATCGAGCACATCATCGCGCTGGCCCAGGGCCGCGAAGTCGAACCCTGCTGGAGCTGATCACCATGGCCTTGACAATTCTCTGCGTCAGCTTCGCGCTGTTCCTGCTGATGGGGGTGCCGGTAGCGTTCTCCATCGGTCTGTCCGCCCTGTCCACCTTGCTGTATGAAGGCCTGCCATTGGCGGTGGGCTTTCAGCAGATGACCTCGGGCATGAGCATCTTCTCGTTCCTGGCCATCCCGTTCTTCATCTTCGCCGGCGAACTGATGATGTACGGCGGCATCGCCGATCGCATCGTGGACCTGGCCCGCAACCTGGTCGGCCATGTGCGTGGCGGCCTGGGCATGTCCAACGTGGTGGCCTGCACCCTGTTTGGCGGCGTGTCAGGCTCGCCCGTGGCCGATGTGTCGGCGATGGGTGCGGTCATGATTCCGATGATGAAGAAGGAGGGCTACCACGCCGACTACGCTGTCAACGTGACCACCCATGCAGCCTTGGTGGGTGCCCTGATGCCCACCAGCCACAACCTGATCATCTACTCGCTCGCTGCGGGCGGCAAGGTCTCGATTGCCGCGCTGATCCTGGCCGCCCTGTTGCCCGCCGCGATCCTGACCGTGTGCAACCTGGCCGCAGCCTATCTGGTGGCCATTCACCGCGGCTACCCGGCTGGCGCCTTCCCGGGCTGGGCCATCGTGGCACGCTCGCTGGCAGCCTCGCTGCCGGGGCTGATGATCGTGGTGCTGATCCTGGGCGGTATTCTGTCGGGCATCTTCACGGCCACCGAATCCGCGGCGGTGGCCGTGCTCTACGCCCTGGCGCTCACGGTGTTCGTGTACCGCTCGATCAAGCGCGAGCACTTCATCAAGGCCGCAGCCAAGGCCGTAAAGACCACCGGTGTGGTGTTGCTGCTGATCGGCATTTCCAGCACCTTTGGCTACCTGATCAGTCTTTACGGCGTCGCTGAGCTCACCGGACAGATGCTGTCCCAGATGACCACCACCCCCCGGGTGATCTTCCTGATGGTCAATGTGCTGCTGTTCCTGCTGGGCACCTTCCTGGACATGGCCGCCACCATCTTGCTGTGCACCCCGATCTTTCTGCCGATCTGCCAGCAATATGGCATGAGCTCTGTGCAGTTCGGGATCATGCTGCTGATCAATTGCGCACTCGGTCTGAACACCCCCCCGGTGGGCACCACCCAGTTCGTGGGCTGCGCCATCGGCGGCGTGTCGGTGGGCACGGTGATGCGTACCATCTGGCCGTTCTATGGCGCCCTGATCTTTGCCCTGCTGCTGGTCACTTACGTGCCCTCGTTCTCGATGTGGCTGCCCAGCATCTTCATGACCAAGTGAAGCCGAACTGAAAGCCCCAGCCATGAGCTCACAGACGCAAGCCAGCGCGGCAGCCGTGCCACCGCGCACCATCCAGGTCCACCCGGCCGACAACGTGGCCATCGTCGTCAACGACGGCAGCCTGCCCGCCGGCAGCGTGCTGCCCGGCGGGCTGACCCTGGTCGAGGCCGTGCCGCAAGGGCACAAGGTGGCCCTGGCCGATCTGGCCGAGGGCGAGGTGATCCGCCGCTACAACGTGGTGATCGGCTATGCCGCCCGCGCCCTGCCCCGTGGCAGCTGGGTGAACGAGCGCGTGATGCGCATGCCCACGCCGCCCGGCCTGGAAGACCTGCCGGTGGGCACGCTGGCCGTGCCTGCGCCCGCCGCCACCCAGCAGCACACCTTCGAGGGCTACCGCAATGCCGATGGCTCGGTGGGCACGCGCAACATCCTGGCCGTGACCCAGACCGTGCAGTGCGTGGCCGGCGTCACCGACTTTGCCGTGCAGCGCATCAAGGCCGAGCTGCTGCCGCGCTACCCCCACGTCGACGACGTGGTGGCCCTGGAGCACACCTATGGCTGCGGCGTGGCCATCGACGCCCCCGATGCCGTCATCCCCATCCGCACCGTGCGCAACATCAGCCTCAACCCCAACTTTGGCGGCGAGGTCATGGTCATCAGCCTGGGCTGCGAAAAACTCCAGCCCGAGCGCCTGCTGCCCCCGGGCAGCATCCCCATCCGCGACGAACGCGGCCAACCCACCGGCGCCGACGCCCCGCTGGACACCGTGTGCCTGCAAGACGAGGCCCACGTGGGCTTCATGTCCATGGTCGAGCACATCCTGCGCCAGGCCGAGGTGCACCTGCAGCGCCTGAACGCACGCCGGCGCGAGACCGTGCCCGCCAGCGAGCTGGTGGTGGGCGTGCAGTGTGGTGGCAGCGATGCGTTCTCGGGCCTCACGGCCAACCCGGCCGTGGGCTACGCCACCGACCTGCTGATCCAGGCCGGCGCTACCGTGATGTTCTCGGAGGTGACCGAGGTGCGCGACGGCATCGACCAGCTCACCGCCCGTGCCGCCAGCCCCGAGGTGGCCCAAGCCATGATCCGCGAGATGGCCTGGTACGACGCCTACCTGAACCAGGGCCGCGTGGACCGCAGCGCCAACACGACACCGGGCAACAAAAAGGGCGGGCTGTCGAACATCGTCGAAAAGGCCATGGGCTCGATCGTCAAAAGCGGCAGCTACGCCATCACCGGCGTGATCTCGCCCGGCGAAAAGCTCACGCAAAAAGGCCTGATTTACGCCGCCACCCCGGCCAGCGACTTCATCTGCGGCACGCTGCAGCTGGCTGCCGGCATGAACCTGCATGTGTTCACCACCGGCCGCGGCACCCCGTACGGGCTGGCCGAGGTGCCCGTGATCAAGGTGGCCACGCGCAGCGACCTGGCCCGGCGCTGGCACGACCTGATGGACATCGACGCCGGCACCATCGCCACCGGCGAAGCGACGATCGAAGACGTGGGCCGCCAGCTCTTCCAGTACCTGCTGGACGTGGCCAGCGGCCGCCAAAAGACCTGGGCCGAGCGCTGGAAGCTGCACAACGCCCTGGTGTTGTTCAACCCGGCCCCGGTGACCTGAGGCCGCGCGCCCCGGACCGACTCAAACCACCCTGCAGCAGGTCGACAGAACCTGCGCCCCGACGGAGACCGCCATGCACCCACCGATCACCGCCAGCGGCTGAGCGCCCTGACGCGACAGCGCCGGCAGCCGCCACGAGCCCCTGACACGCCCCCCTGAAACCAGCCCTTGTGCGTCCGCCAGGGGTTGTGCTTCGGTTCGGCCCGGCTGTTTTCCATCTCGCTCCCGAATGCCCGCCCAAGCCGGGCAGGGACAACCCACGCCCACTGATTCATCAACCGCAGACAAAACCGACAAGAAGCCAACGGCCTTAGACCCTCTGAGGGTGCGGCCTGCGCTGAGGCCCTGCTGCCGCGGACAAGCCTTTCCCAACCCTGTGCTTTTTTTCATCAACCCTGGAGATAAAACCATGACTCATCTGAAGAAAACCCTGCTGGCCTGCGCGGCCGTGAGCGTGCTCAGCGCGCCTGGCCTGGCCCTGGCCCAGTCCTCGGTCACGCTGTTCGGCGTGCTCGACCTCGCCTACGAAAACGTCAAGACCAACGCCGGCCGCATCTCCGGCGTCTCCCCCTCCGGCAACAGCGCCAGCCGCCTCGGCTTTCGCGGTGTCGAAGACCTCGGCGGTGGCCTGAGCGCCGGCTTCTGGCTCGAAGGCGCCATCAACCCCGCCAGCGGCATCGGCAGCAGCGGCACCACCTCCAACAACCAAAAATCCGACATCGCCGCCGGCGGCCTCACCTTCAACCGCCGCTCCACCGTCAGCCTCGCTGGATCCTTCGGCGAGCTGCGCATCGGCCGCGACACCACCCCCAGCTGGCAGAACTACCTCAACGCCGACCCCTTCGCCGCCGCCGGCGTCGGCACCCTCATCCTCGACTACACCGGCTCCGCCGCCACCAACACCTTTGTGCGCGCCTCCAACTCGGTGGGCTACTTCCTGCCCGCCAACCTCGGCGGGATCTACGGCCAGGCCATGCTCGCCTTCGGCAACCAGCCCAGCAACGCCACCATCAACACCATCGACACCTCCAGCAACGGCCGCTACGCCGGCGCACGCCTGGGCTACCGCCAAGGCCCGCTCGATGTCGCCGCCGCCTACACCCGCACCACCTTTGCCGGCCTCACCCAGTCCTTGGGCAACAACGGCCTGGCCGGCCCCGGCACCTCGGGCGCAGCGGCCCCCCTGGCCGGTGACATGGCCGACACCAGCGTCTACGGCGCCTACGACTTTGGCCCTGCCAAGGTCATGGGCATCGTGGCTCAGCAAAAGCTCTCCAACGTGGCCACCACCGGCAACGACCTCAGCACCAAGGGCTGGAGCCTGGGCGTGAACGCCCCCGTGGGGGCCTTCAACGTGCTGGCCTCCCTTGGCCAGGTCAAGCTCGGCTCGGCCAAGGCCCAGAAGTTCGCCATCGGCGGCGTCTACAACCTCTCCAAGCGCACCGCCGCCTACGCCACCCTGGCCCGCGTCAGCAACTCCGGCGGCGCCTCCATGGCCGCCAACTCCTACGGCTCCGGCGCCCTCGGCCCCGTCTCCGGCGCCAACAACGTCAATGGCAACTCCACCGGCTTTGACATCGGCCTGCGCCTGGCGTTCTGACCCCTGGCCCCGGGCGCCCCTGTCGAAGCCAGCGTGAATCAGGACAGGTCGGGCCCCGCCTCTGCCAGGGCTGCCCGGCCCCCTTGTTCACCGGATCGACCGGGGCCCTGTGGGCACGAGACTTTGCATTCTTCAAGACTTTCAGGGCACCGGGCCTCCGGTGCCCTTTTTTCATTCGCCCACCCGGAACCGGCCTGCCACAACACCCCAGGAGGCTTCCCCATGCGGCGGCATCTAAGCATATGAAAAATGAATGGTTGGCGTCTTGGGATGCGGCGCACAGAATCGGGCCCCCGTTCCTCCATTGCCGCTGATCCCCGCCTCCATGCCGTTCAAACCCGCTTTTCTGGCCGCCGTTCGACTGACTCTGCTGTTGCTGGCGGGCGCTGGCTTGGCCGAAGGGGCCGCCGCCCAGGGCTATCCGAGCCGACCGGTACACCTGACCGTGCACAACACCCCGGGCAGTGCCCCGGATGTGCTGGCGCGCTACGTGGGCAACCGCCTGAGCGAAAGCTGGGGCCAGAGCGTGGTGGTGGACAACCGCACCGGCGCCGCCGGCGTGTTGGCCGCCGATGCCCTGGCCAAGGCGGCGCCCGACGGCTACAACCTGTTGGTGGGCGGTGACGGACCGATCACCATCTTGCCCAACCTGCAAAAAAACCTGCCTTACGACGCAAGGCGTGATCTGCTGCCCGTGGCGCCGCTGGGGCAGATCGACTTTGTGCTTGTGGCCCACCCCAAGTCCGGGCTGCGAAGCGTGGGTGATTTTGTGCGCGCCGCCAAGGCCCAGCCGGGCCGGCTCAACTATGCCTCGGCAGGCAACGGCAGCGCGCTGCAGTTTGCGATGGAGATGCTCAAGCAGCGCGCCGGCATCTACGCCACCCACATTCCCTATCGCGGCGGGCCGCTCGGCCTGCAAGACGTGATTGCAGGCCAGGTGGACCTGATGTTCATCGCCATCGGGCCGGCCCTGCCCCACATCCGCAGCGGCCGCGTGGTGGCCCTGGCCACCTCGGGCGAACAGCGCAATGCGCTGCTGCCCGAGATCCCCACCGTGGGCGAAACGTATGCGGGCTTTCGGGCCGGCACCTGGTTCGGCCTGTTTGCGCCGGCCGGCACGCCCCAGGCCGTGCTGGAGCCGCTGGCCGGCGAGGTCAATCGCATTCTGCGCAGCCCGGCCGCACGCAAGGAACTGGCGGCCCAGGGCATCGACGCGGCCAGCCTGTCGCGCCAGGCTTTTGCCCAGCAGGTCAGTACCGAGTACACGCGCTATGCGCAGATCGTGAAAAGCGCCGGCATCCACGCCGATTGAAACCGGCGCGGCCGCGCGCCGCAGCCGCCCCGGTGGCTAAACTCCGACCTTCCCTTTTGAGCTTGTCGGCGCCCGCATGATCATTTTTCACAACCCCCAGCACCACTTGCACGATGGCCGCCAGGAAATGTTCCGCGGCCGCCTGGTGCCCTGCCACGAAAACCCCAGCCGGCTAGACTATGTGATGAGCGAGCTGCAGCGCCGCCCCGTGGGCGTGTTACGCCAGCCCGGCGAGGCGGACCTGGCCCCTCTGCACCGCGTGCACAGCGCTCCTTACCTGGATTTTCTGGCCCGCGCCTGGGACGACTGGGTGGCCCTGAACCCGGCCAATGCCGAACTCGACATCCTGCCCTCGATCTGGCCAGTGCGCGGCTTCAGGCACGAGGCCCCCAGCACCAACTTCACGGCGCGCCTGGGGCGCTTTTCGTTTGACTCAGGCAGCCCCATCACCGCCGGCACCTGGACAGCGGCCCTGGCCGGTGCACGCTGCGCCATCGAAGCCGCGCAGGCGGTGAGCGGGCCTGCACCAGAGTCGCGGGCGGCCATGGCCCTCACCCGCCCACCTGGCCACCATGCCGGACCGGACTTTTTTGGCGGCTACTGCTTCATCAACAACGCCGCCGTGGCAGCCCAGACCCTGCGCGATGCCGGTGCCCAACGCGTGGCCGTGCTCGACATCGACTACCACCACGGCAACGGCACCCAGACCATTTTTTACGAGCGTGGCGATGTGCTGACGGTATCGGTGCACGGCGACCCGCGCACCGAATACCCCTTCTACCTGGGGTATGCCGACGAAACCGGCGACGGCAACGGCCAGGGCCGCAACCTGAACCTGCCCCTGCCCACCGGCAGCGACTTCGCCACCTGGCGGGCTGCCCTGCAACAAGGGCTGAACGCCATCGCAGGCTTCGGAGCCGAGGCGCTGGTGGTGTCACTGGGGGTCGATACCTTTGAAGGTGACCCGATTTCGCAGTTCAAGCTGGCCAGCGCCGACTATCTGCAGGTTGGGGCCGCCATCGCCCAGGCCGGGCTGCCCACGGTGTTCGTGATGGAAGGCGGCTACGCCGTGGCCGAGGTGGGCATCAACGTGGTCAACGTGCTGCAGGGCTTTGCGGGCTGAGGCCAGGTGTATCCAATGGTTCGTGACTGCACCCGCCGCCCCCAGAGGGTGGCGGCGCTGGGCTGACGTTCTTTCACAGTCTGCGCCGAGGGCAGCCCGGCGGCCTGCTACCATGCGCCCCTGGCCCCGATGGCCCGCGGGCACCTGCCCCGGTGGCCGGCCCGCCACGCCAAGAAACAGACCCCCATGGACAAGCACGAGGCCTACCGCGAACTGGGCCTGCCCCCTACCGCCAGTGATGACCAGTTGAAAGCCGCCTGGCGCCGCCTGGTGTCGCGCTGGCACCCCGACCGCAACCCCAGCCGCGACGCGGCCAGCCGCACCCAGCGCATCAACAAGGCCTACCACCACCTGCGTGCCTTGCGCGATGCCCCCCCCGAGCCGGCCCCCACGCCGCCACCGCCCCCGGCGCAGCCAGCGCGCCCGCCAGCGGCCGACAAATCAAGCCACAAGACCAAGCCCCCCCCACCCCGGGAAGTGACGGTGCGCCAGGTCAGCCTGTCCATCGAGGAAGCCACGCTGGGCTGCGTGCGCACCCTGCGGGGCCGCTTTACCCATGCCTGCACAGCCTGCCAGGGGCAGGGCCACCGGGTGCTGCCCAGCGCCTGCCCGGGCTGCCAGGGCAAAGGCACACGCGCCAAGGCCGCCCTGTTTGGCTGGCTGTGGACCCAGGAAACCTGCCCCGACTGCGCTGGCGACGGCCGCGAGCATCAACACTGCACCCTTTGTGAGGGCACGGGCCAGCGTTCGGTCAACTACCGGCGGCATGTGCGCATCCCGCCCGGTGTGCGCGCCGGCGACGAACTCAGCGTGCCCGGCACCCTGCACGATGGCATGGAGCTGGCCCTGGAACTGCACCTCGACATCGAGCCTCACCCCTTCTTTGTGCTGGAAGACGGGCAACTGCGATGCGAGATCCCTGTGTGCGGCTACGCCTGGGCGGCCAATCAATGGGTGGAGGTGCCCGCCCCCGAGGGCCTGCAGCACATGCGACTGAACCGCGATGCCCTGGTGTACCGCTTGCGCGGTCAGGGCTTTCCCGAGCGGCCCAACGGCCCGCGTGGCGACTACATCGTCAAAGTGGTGCCCAGTTTTCCGGAGGCGCCCAATGCCGAGCAACAAGCCCTGCTCGATCAGCTGATGGCCGCCTCGGTCCGCGCGGCCGAAGCCCAGCCCGACAGCGCGCTGGGCCGGTGGCGTCGGCAACTGGCAGGCTGGCAACCCAAGGCGCAGGGCGCCAAGGACTGAGCAACCGTCTGGGAAGCCTCAGGCCCTGCCCTGCACGGCCAGCGCCCGCCGAACCCACCAGATCAAGGGGAGCGTGAGCAGCACGAAGCCCGCCACGCACTGCATGGCCGACACCACGCCCAGCCAGTCCCCCAACCCGCCGAACGCACTGGGGGCGATGGCACCGGCCCCGATGGTGGCGGTGTAATACAGGGCGAAGGCCCGGTCACGCCGCGCGGGTGTCACCAGATCGGGCACGCAGCCGTACAGCACCGATGAGGTGCCGTTGAGCATCAGGCCCAACAGGGGCATCAGTGCCAGTGCCCCCCACCAGGGCAGCAGCAAGGTCCCCAAAATGCACAAGGCCGTGGCCCCTTCGGTGAACCACACCGTGCGCATCATGCCCAGACGGCGTTCCAGCACCGCACACCACAGCTTGCCCAGGGCACCGCCCACAAACAACAGGCCCAGCGCCAGGCCGATGCCGGCGGTACCCGCGCCCTTGGTGGTCAATACAAAGGGCAAGAAGGTCAGAAAGCCCATGCGCGTGCCGCTGTCCACCACCCCCGTGGCGGCCAGGGCCATCAGGCCCCAGGGGGGTGGGGCGACTGCGTCGCCAAGCCTTTGCACGGCGGGCTCGGCCGGGGCCGCCACGGCGGGCTGCACCTGCGCAGGTTCGGCCCGCAACAGCCAGGCCAGTCCGGCGGCAGCCGCCAGTCCCAGCAGGCCCACCGCGATCAGGCTGTGTTGCCAACTGAGCCACATCGTCAGACCGCCCACCAAGGCCGGCACAGCCGTCTTGCCCATGTCGCCGGCAAAGTTGTACGTGGCCAGCGCCCGCCGGGCCTGCAAACGGTCGCCGGCATACGCATCGGCCACCAGGGCCGAAGCCAAAGGGTGCTGGGTGCTGGCACCCAGGCCTCCAAGCAAGAGCGCAGCGCACACCACCGGCAAGGCACCACTGAAGCCAGCGACCAGGTAGGCCAGCGCCACCAGCAAGGTCCCCCCCACCAGCAAGGCGGGCCGTCCCCAACGCCTGGCCAGACGCGTGGCCGGCACCTGGAAACCAGCCATGCAGGCGGCATACAGGCCACGCAGGGCTCCGGTGAAGGCCAACGACAGGCCAAACTGGCTCTGCCAGAGGGGCAGCAGTACATAGATCAGGTCGGTCATGCCGTCGTGCACGGCGTGGGCCGCGCTGGCGGCCCACAGGTTGCGCCGGGCGGCCGAGGGGACGACGGCGGAAGCCTCGGGTGCGGGGGCAGGTGTTGTGATCGAAATCATGGCGGGCATGATGCCGCGAGTCCGGCTCAGGCCGTGACCCTAATTGAGGAGAATGCATACCCATCATGAGTCAATCAGATACCCCCACCCTCCCCGATCACACCGCCCCAGCGCAGCCAACACCAGATCGGCCCCGGCCTGGGCGGCCACAGCAGGTGCCGTTGAACGCCGTGCGGGTGTTTGTCGAGGCGGCGCGCTGGGGCAGTTTCAAGCGCACGGCTCAACACCTGGGGCTGACGCAAAGTGGCGTCAGTCGCCATGTGGCCACCCTGGAGTCCTGGCTGGGCCAAGTGCTGTTCCAGCGCAGCGGCACGGGCCTGAGCCTGACCGAAGCTGGGCGCCTGTACTTCGACACGGTCCAGGATGCGATGGCCACCATCGAGCTGACCAGTCAGCAATTGCGCAGCCGCACCGCCGGACCTTCGGTGTTGCAGGTGCGCACCTCCTTGCCTTCGCTGGCCATGGCAGTGCTGATCCCGGCACTGGCCCGCTTTCAGGCGGCCCACCACATCAGCGTCGAGCTGACCACCTCGCTGGCCATGCCCCAACCCGACGATGCCTTTGATGTGCTGGTGACACGCGATCTGAACCTGGGGCATGCCGAGCAGTGGCACCTGGCCCACGAGGAGCTGGTGGCCGTGGCCACGCCCGAGCAACTGCGCCGCTGGCATCACAAACCGGTATCAAGCTGGCCCTTGCTGGTGGCCCGATCGCGGCCTGATGTGCTGGCCCTGTGGTCTCAGCGCCAGGGGCTGGGTGCTGGCGGGCTGCACATCCAGGCCGGATTCGATCATTACTTTCTGGCCATCGCGGCGGCCCTGAGTGGCGCAGGGGTGCTGGTGGCGCCGTCGTTTTTGGTGGCCAGCCATCTTCAACAAGGCCTGCTGAACGAGTTGCCACTGGAGCGTGTGCGCGGCGAGGGCAGTTACCTGGCGTTCATCCACCCGCGTTGTGCCCAACCGGATCCGGCCAGGGCATTCTGCCGCTGGATCAAGGCCGAGCTGGCCGCCAGCCGCCCCGCCTGAGCGCCCCGGCCCACCGTGGATTCAGAGCCGTTGGCACAGGTATGCCTCGGTCTGGTATGGAAAGGCCACCGTGGCCTGGCCGCTCAGGGCCGGGTGGTGGCCGACGAGGTTTTGCAATTGTTGGCGCACCACGTCCTGCTTGTCGGGCGGCAATGCGGCGATGAAGCTGACCGACATGAATCGGTCCACGATCACCTGGGCCGGCGGGCCCACATGCTGGTAACTGAAACGGCTCAGCGCCAAGGGCGTGAACCAGCGCCCTGTGAAAGGCTTGCGCCAATCGCCCTTGTAGAAGCGCGGCGCATCGCCTTCATGCGGTGTGATCAGCTCGGTCAGCCTGGCCACCCAATCGACCGATTCGTCGCGCACGTTCCAGACCAGGCCCAGGCAGCCGCCGGGGCGCAGCACGCGGTGGATCTCTTGCAGCGCGGCCTCGGTGGCAAACCAGTGGAAGGCCTGCGCGCAAACCACCGCATCGACCGAGGCGTCGGGCAAGGGCAACGCCTCGGCCGTGCCACCCAGGGCGCTCACGCCCGGTAGCGCAGCCGTCAACTGGGCCCGCATTTCAGCCACCGGTTCAACCGCGACCACCTGAGCGCCCGTGCGGGCCAGCAAGCGGGTGAACTTGCCGGTACCAGCCCCCAGGT
The DNA here is from genome assembly GCF_058791075.1 of Curvibacter sp. EU05-FHT14A10. Classification (NCBI taxonomy): domain Bacteria; kingdom Pseudomonadati; phylum Pseudomonadota; class Betaproteobacteria; order Burkholderiales; family Comamonadaceae; genus Curvibacter; species Curvibacter sp. EU05-FHT14A10. Next base: position 59,918 of record NZ_JBYTDE010000002.1, on the reverse strand, counting down.
CCAGCACCCGGCTGGCCGGGCCCAGGCCCAGGGCCTGCTGCAGCCAGGGCAGCAACTCGGCCGGGTAGTCGGGGCGGCCCTGGGCGTAGGCCTGGGCGGCTTGCGAGAACCCTTGTTGGGCGGCCTGGTGCACCGGCAGGGTCTCAGAAGCAGAAATGGGCTGGGTCATGGATGGACTCCTTGCCAGGATCGAGCGAGCCGAGGGCTGGGCCTGCTCTGGGCGCCCTCAGGCCGGGCGAGCCATCGGGTTGGGGGTGGGTTCGGCCACCTTGAACAGGTGGTTGCGATCGGTGTGGTGGAAGGGCTCGGTCTGGCCCCGGATCATCATCACCGTGTCTTCGCTGTAGCCCCAACTGCCGTCGGGGTGGATGGTGACCTCGATGCGGTACTCCACCGTCTTGAAGGCGTGATCCAGAAACGGGTTGGAGCTGATGTTGGCATGCGTGTCGCCCAGGGTGGAGACCAGCTCGAAGCGGGTGGCATCGGGGGCGGCCTGGCCCACCGCCATGGCGATCTGGCCGCGCGGAATGGCCAGGGTCTGGATCACCGTGCCGGTGGCCGGCTCCCACAGCCAGTAGCCGACCTGGTCATGGTAGGTCTTGGTCTGGCCGGGCTTGACCACGTGCACGTGGTAGCGCAGGCCATACAGCAGCTGCGGGCCGTTGGTCTGCGGGTCGATGGGTTGCAGCTCGATGCGCTCGACATAGGCCTGCTTGCGCGGGCCGTCGGCCTTGGGTTTGACGTCCAGCCCACGGTTGCCCTCCCACACGCCGGCCATGGGGGCCAGCGGGCCCAGGTTGGCCAGGGTGTTGAAGTCAAGGTTGGCGGGCTCGGTGTAGATGTCCTGGGCGAAGGTGTGCGACATGGCAATGCAGATGCTTGGGTTGGGGGCGATGTCGGCCCCCAGCAGGCGCCCGACTCCAGCGAGCCCGGGACGGCAGCGGTGAACCGACACCTCTGGATCATAGAACGGACACACGCTCTGACTTGGCTCTCGCGTAACAAGGTGCCAAGAGCCCCGATTTATCCATTGTCATCTCGCTCCAGATGATTGATCCGAACCAAGATCATTTCGGATAAATGAGCCCGACAGCCCACCACCAAGCCCAGCGCCAGCAACTGCCCAATCATTGAGCAGCGCAACACAAGCCCTTGTGAATCAAGTACTTACCCTGGCTTTCAGCCCCCTGGGCACGGCTTATCCACAGTGTTGTTCAGGGTTTGCAGGGAAAACTGCCGGCCTTGCCCGAGGCTTCAGCGGCCGGCGGATTGCAGGGCCAGTTCAGCCAGGCGCACGGCACCGGCCTGGCTGCGGGCGCCGGCAATGAACAGGTTCATGTGGCAGAACACGCTGTCGGCCACCCCGGTGACGGCCGCCATCTCCTGCTCGCGCAGGCCGGCCCAGGCTTCGGGCAGGTCCATCTTGGCGGTGAACGAACCGGGCTCGATCGGCACGGTCTTGATCTGGTATTGGTCGCCATCCGAATCGGGGTAGATCACCAGCAGCACTTCAGGCATTTCTTCAAGCACCACGTGGGTCCAGGGCATGCCGCCCTCACGCAGGTGCAGCACGCGCCCGTCGAGCAGGCGCGGGGCATTGCGCACGGTTTCCTTGGCGCGCAGCTGTGAGATCTTGCGCACGATGGCGTGGTCCAGAAAGCGGCGGGTGATGGCGATCGCCTCACGGAAGCGGGTCTCCTGCAGAGCGGCCTTGGTGTCCTGCGTCAGGCCCTGCTCGTCCATCCAATGGGTGTTGAGCTGCGAGACCAGGGCCGACAGGCCGAAGATGCCCGGGGCCACATCGCCCTGGCCGGTGTCCACGATGTCGAGGTACTGCACCAGCGAGGCATCGAGCGAACGCACCACCTCGGCCACCGCCGCGTCGTCCAGCGCATGGCCCTGGGCCTGCGCCAGCGCGCGCACATAGTCGGTGCCATGGGCGGCCCACACGAGGCCGGCACTGGCATAGCCCACGCCGGGCTGGCTTGCGCCGTCCACCCATCGGGCCGGGCGAGCGCCGTCAAAGCCGCGCTGGTGGTGGTCGAAACGCCCACGCGCCGCGTCCCACTGCCCGCCGACATCGACCGCGAAATCGGCGGCCTCGATCAGTTCGTTCTTGCGGGTTCGGATCAGGGTGTGCGAGGGATGCACCCCCATGAGCACGCCCACGCCAAAAACGTCGTCGGCGTGGAAGGTGCCACTGTGGGTGGCGATGGTCTTGTGGTCGGTCATGGGGGGATTTTAGTGAGTGCGGGCGCCTGAGCGTTCAGCAAGGGCAGCCCCCAGACTGGGGGATTGAACCCTAGCAAGGTGACGATCCCAGACCGGCCCGTGACGATCTGATTGCCGCGCAGCGGTGAAAGAGATGCGTCCGCAACAGCGAGTGCGCGATAGAACGATTCGTTCATGGGGCGGTGTCACAGCTGCCCGATCACGCCGGGCAAGTGCCCGTCATCCATCCATCGAGCTGCAATCCAGGCACGTTGAGCGCCGCCCCGCTGGGCGTCTTCGAGGCCCATGACAAACTCGCGCCGGATCGACAATAGCGGAAGAACGTGGTTTGAATGTTCCGTTTTATCTTCCAAAATTTGTTTTCGACGAAATAACGGAACATACTCCACCCATGCCATCCAGTACCCACCATCAGCGCGTCCTCGATCTGGCCAGCCAGAAGGGGCTACTGCGCACCAGCGATTTGAACGCCATCAATGCGCCTCGGGTTGTACTGACACGCCTGACCGCTGCGGGCCTGCTGGAGAAGGTGGGGCGCGGCCTGTACCGTCTGCCGGATACACAGGTTTCCGAATTCGAGAGCCTGGGCACCGTCGCCACCAAGGCACCCCAAGCGGTGTTCTGCCTGCTCACTGCGCTGCAGTTTCATGAACTGACAACGCAGTTGCCTCGTCAGATCTGGATCGCCATGCCAAGGGGCAGCCACCCGCCTCGTGCCGACTATCCGCCCGTCAAGATGGTGCAATTCACAGGCGATGCCTACTCAGCAGGGGTTGAGGAAGTCGACCGCGACGGCGTCAAGCTACGGGTGTACGGCGTGGCCAAGACCGTGGCCGACTGTTTCAAGTACCGTCACAAGATCGGGCTCGATGTGGCGTTGGAGGCGCTGAAAGATGCCCGCTCGCGCAGCAAGGCATCCGTCAACGACCTCTGGCGCTTCGCCAAGATTTGCCGCGTAGCCAACGTAATGCGCCCCTACCTGGAAAGCGTCGGATGAGTGCGGCCGCCCACAATGTCGCGTCATCCATCAGAGCGCGCCTGCTTAATGTCGCCAAGGCGCAAGGTGTCGACTTCAATCAGGTGCTGGTGCGCTTTGCATTGGAGCGCATCCTCTATCGGCTGACCCAGTCGCCGCACGCAGATCGCTTTCTTCTCAAAGGTGCGCTGCTATTCACGCTTTGGTACGACATGCCACACCGGGCCACACGCGATGCAGACCTCTTGGGATTCGGTGCCAGCGATCTGGAGTCCGTGGCCCAAGTATTCCGGGACATCGCAGCCGTCCCGGTCGGCGACGGTATCGTGTTCAACCCGGCCTCCGTCGTGGTGGAGGAAATCCGAAAGGAAGCGGGCTACGGCGGCGTCCGTGTCGTCATTGCGGCCGATCTGGCCAGGGCACGTTGCAAAACCCAGATCGACGTCGGCTTCGGCGACGCGGTCACCCCAGCGCCTGTTGATTCGGTGTATCCGGTGCTGCTGGAGGAGATGCCCGCGCCGCGGCTGCGGGCTTACCCTGCGTACACCGTCATCGCAGAAAAGCTCCACGCCATCGCTTTGCTTGGCATGACCAACAGCCGCTTGAAGGACTATTTCGATCTGTCGGTGCTGTTTGAACGAGAAACTCTAGACACCGATCTGCTGGCCCATGCCATCAACGCCACATTTCAAAGACGGGGCATGGCAGCGCCTGAAGCACTCCCCGTCGGCCTGACAGACGAGTTTGCACACGACGCTTCGCGCCAGGCGCTGTGGCTGGCTTTTCTCAGGAAGAACGAGCTTCAGCCAGAACCCTTGCCCGCCATCGTGGGTCGTTTGGGCGTGGCATTGGCCCCAGCGTTGAACGCCGTCGCTCGTTGAAGACCATCTCATGGGTTAGCCACCCACCTGGCTGCTAGCTCAAGGCCAAACTGATCGGGGCGACGGCGCTTTCTCTGCCCCCTTGTCACGGACACCCCCCCCCAACGAGCAAATCGAACAAGCCATCATCCTGGGCCAATCCACCGGTATCGACTGCACCGGGTCTTGGATTCACGACGACGGCCCGGCCTCGCTCCGCCCCCTCAGCCCCTCCGGCAGACGCAACCACTGCAGGTGCGCCAGCGAGGCATACAGCGGCAGGCTGATCAGGCGCGACACGCCGCTGGCCACCAGGGCACTGGCCATCAGGCTCAGCACCAGGCCGTGACCATCGACCATTTCCATCACGATGATGAAGGCGGTGAGCGGTGCCTGGGTGGCCGCGGCCAGAAAGCCCGCCATGCCCAGGGCGATCAGGGTGCTGGCCTGCGCCGGGTTGAGCCACTGGGCCAGGTCATTGCCGATGCCGGCGCCGATCGCCAGAGAAGGCGCAAAAATGCCCCCGGGCACGCCTGACCAGCTGGTGATCCAGGTGGCCGCGAACTTCAGCAGCACATACAGCGGATTGGCTTGCTGCGGCCCCTCCAGCAGGCTGCGGGTGTGCTGGTAGCCACTGCCGAAGGTGGCCCCATCGCTGGCCAGCCCCATCACGGCCACCGCCAGGCCGCAGCCGGCGGCAAAGCGCACCGGGAAGGCCCGGCGCCAGCGCGTGAACACATCGCCCGAGGCCATGCTGAGCGAAGCCACCATCAGGCGCGAGAACAAGCCGCCAGCCAGACCGGACACCACGGCCACGGCCAATGCCGGCACCAACAGGCCGAGGTCGACCACCCCGGGCCGGATCACCCCGAAATACGTGGCGTTGCCGTACACCGACACCGCCATCAGCCCCGACAGCACGATGGCCGCCATGATCAGGCCGTTGCTGCGCTGCTCGGGCTTGCGGGACAACTCTTCGATGGCAAACATGATGCCGCCCAGCGGCGTGTTGAAGGCCGCGGCAATGCCGGCGGCCCCCCCCGCGATCAACAGGCCCTGCTCCGACACCGGCCCACCCGGCTTCAAAAAGCGCCGCGCCGAGTGCATCACGCCAGCCGCGATCTGCACCGAGGGGCCTTCGCGCCCCAAAGACAGGCCGCACAGCAGGCCACTGGCGGTGAGCAGCATCTTGGCCAGGGTCAGCCGCAGTGACACAAACCAGGCGCTGGCCGGTGCCGGCAGGCCCGGTGTCAGGGCGGCCATGACCTGCGGAATGCCCGAGCCCGCAGCGCCCGCAGCAAAACGCCGCGTCAGCCACACCACGGCGGCCGTGCCCAGCGGCGTCCACAACAGAGGGGCCCACCAGGCCAGGCCTTGCAGGGCGTGAAAGGCCAGCAAAGCCTGTTCGGTCAGCCAGGTGAAAAGCACCACCGTGAGGCCCGACAACACGGCGAAGCCCATGACGACCGCCCGCACCGACCACAGGCGCCAGTCGGAAAGCTCTCTGCGAATGGCCTGCATGACCTGGGGATGCTGTTTCATGGTGTGAGCGTGAGATGGAATGGCCCGGCGCGAGGTCTGTGCCAGCGTGGGCTCGATTGTATTTGTACAAATCCAAATGCGTGGGGGCCCTGTGCTGACAGGCCCTACACTCCCCCCTTCGCCGCGCCAGCACTGCGCGCTGATCCGCGCCCGCCATGACACCCGAGACCCCAGAGCCCACCCCTTCCCCGCCCAACCGTGTTCTCCCCCGCCTGGGAGCCGCGCTGCAGAGCAGCCCGGCGCTGGCCAAGGCCCTGGGCGCGGCCGTGGCGGCCCGACTGAACCGACGCCGCGTGGCCTGGGCCGTGGCTGCGGTGCCCCTGGGGCTGGTGCTCTACACCGTGTTGCTGATCCCGTTCACGCCCAGCATCCAGGACATCCGCAAGGCCAACCAGGAGCAGCCGGCGCAGATCCTGTCGGCCGACGGCAAGCTGATCACCGAATTCAAGCGCGCCAACCGCGAGTGGGTGCCCCTCAAGCGCATCTCACCCCATGTGGTGGACGCCCTGATTGCCACCGAAGACCACCGCTTCTACCAGCACCATGGGCTGGACTGGCGCCGCCTGGGCTCGGCGGCGCTCAGCACCTTCGGCGGCAGCCGCCAGGGCGGCTCGACCCTGACGCAGCAACTGGCGCGCAATCTGTACCCCGACGAAGTGGGCCGGGCCCCCACGCTGACGCGCAAGCTCAAGGAGGCCATCACCGCGGTCAAGATCGAGATCGTCTACAGCAAGCCCGAGATCCTGGAGACCTACCTCAACACCGTGCCGTTTCTGTACAACGCCTTCGGCATCGAAATGGCGGCTCGCACCTACTTCGACAGCTCGGCCGATGCCCTGGATGTGCTGCAAAGCGCCACCCTGGTGGGCATGCTCAAGGGCAACAGCTATTACAACCCGGTGCTCAACCCGGAGCGCGCGCAGCAACGGCGCAACATCGTGCTGTCCCAGATGGTCAAGCGCGACAAGCTCTCGGCCACGGCCTTCGAGGCCCTCAAGAGCCGCCCCCTGCGCATCGACTTCGAGCGCCAGACCGAGCCCCCGGGACCGGCCGCCCACTTTGCCCAGCAAGTGCGCAAATGGCTGGTGGCCTGGGCCGACCGCAACGACTACAACATCTACACCGATGGCCTGGTGGTGCGCACCACGCTCGACTCGCGTCTGCAGGCCCTGGCCAACCAGGCGGTGCAGCGCCAGACCGCCCAGCTGCAACGAGTGGCCAATGCCGCCTGGGCCGGCGCCAGCACCTGGAACGCCAAGAACCCGTTGGTGCAGGGCTTCATGCGCGACACCCCGGCCTACCGCAGCGCCTTGGCCGGCGGCCTGAACGATGCCCAGGCCCTGAAGAAGCTGCAGGCCGACACGCCCTTCATGCGCAGCCTGCTGCAACAGAAGACCTTGCTGCAAGCCGGATTTCTGGCCCTGGACCCACGCAACGCCCAGGTGCGGGCCTGGGTGGGCAGCCGCGACTTCGAGCAGGACGCCTACGACCACGTGCAGCAGGCACGCCGCCAGCCCGGCTCCACCTTCAAGCCTTTTGTGTATGGCGAGGCCTTCCGCCAGGGCATGAGCCCTGACGACACGCTGGTCGACCAGAGCATCGAGATCGCGGTGGGCCGCAATGAGGTCTGGCGCCCCAGTGACGAAAGTCCGCCCAGCGGGCGCCCCATGAGCCTGCGCGATGGGCTGGCCTATTCCAAGAACACCATCACCGCCCAACTGGTGCAAAAGGTGGGCCCCGACAAGGTGGCCCGGCTGGCGCGCGCCCTGGGCGTGCGCCAGAGCAAGCTCGAGGAGGTGCCCTCGATCGCCCTGGGCACCAGCCTGGTCAGCTTGAAGGAGATGGTCAACGCCTATGCCAGCATCGTCCACCAGGGGCGCTATCTGGAGCCCACGCTGGTCACCCGAATCGAAGATCGCCAGGGCCACGTGATCGAAGACCTGGCCCCGGCCCGCGCCGAGGCAGCCTTGCCCGAGCGCGTGGCCTACACCCTGATCGACACCCTGCGCGGCGTGGTGGACCGCGGCACCGGCACCGACATCCGCAACCGCTGGGGCATCCGGGCCGACGTGGCCGGCAAGACCGGCACGACCCAGGACAACACCGACGGCTGGTTCATCCTGATGCAGCCCCAGTTGGTGGCCGGCGCCTGGGTGGGCTTCAACGACAGCCGCATCACCCTGCGCAGCGACTACTGGGGCCAGGGTGCACACAGTGCCCTGCCCATCGTGGGCGACGTGGTGTCCAAGGCCTTGCGCGCCCGCTTGATCGACGGCAAGGCCCGCTTCGAGCCCCCGGACGACAGCAACTGGCTGCAACGACTGCTTCAACGCGCCCGCGAAAGCCTCAGGCAACAACTTCACGACCTGTGGCAAGGCCTGGCGCAGCGACTGCTGCAACACCTGCCGCATGGCCTTTGGTCACAGCCCGCCAAGGCCCCTGCCCGCCCGCCGACCCCGCCGATGCCGGCCAATCCGCCCGCCCCACCGCCGCCTGTACCTGAGACAGCACCCGACCCGTTGCAGAAAAAGATCGACGACATCATCACCGAGCCGCGCGAAGAAAGCCCGGCGCCCCAGGTGCTGCCCCAGCCCAGCTCGCCTCAGGCTTCATCGCCGCAACCCTTGCCTTACGAACAGCGTTGAAGCCGGCGGTAAGCCATGGACGCGAGATGGGGGCACGATGAGTGAGCGCACCGTGCGCCGCTCGCGTGCTTCCCCGCCGGGAACCCGCTGGACTCAAGAGTGGCCCGCCCGGTCCAGCCACAGGTAGCCCACAAACAAGGCCAGCAGCCACAGGGTTTCGGCCAGCATCAAAAGCACGGGCCGCCAACCCAGCGCCACCAGCCTGGCCAGTGAGGTCTTCATGCCCAGGGCCGCCATGGCCACCACCAGACAGACACGCGACAGGTCACCCAACAGCCGCCCCGCCGTGACCGGCACGCCACCGACGCTGTTCAGCAACACCAGCCCCATGAATGCCAGCAGGAACAAGGGCACCAGAGGGGCCCGGCCGACCGCATCCGCGGGCGCTGCGGGTGATACCCGGGCCCTGTGCCGGCCACGCCAGTAGAGGGCCAGCAAGGCCACCACCGGCACCAGCAACAGCACACGCAACAATTTGACGATGATGGCCACATCCGCCGCGTGCGGCGAGATCATCGAACCCGCCCCGACCACCTGCGCGACATCGTGGATGGTGCCGCCCAGCAAAATGCCTGCCGCCACATCGGGCAGTTGCAGCAGCAAGGCCAGCGGCGGGTAGAAGACCATGGCCAGGGTGGAAAAACCGGTCACCCCCACCACCGTCAGCAGCACGCAGCGCTCGTTCTCCTCGGACCTGGGCATCACCGCCGACACGGCCAAGGCCGCTGAGGCACCGCAGATCGAGACGGCCGCCCCCGACAGCAGCCCCATGTCGCGTGTCAGTTGCATGCGCCCAGCCAGCCACGCCCCCAGGCAGATCGTGCTGACCACGCCGGCCACGGCCACGCAGAACGGCCCCGCACCCAGGCTGCTGACCTGCCCCAGGGTGATGCGCGCTCCCAGCAGGGCCACGCCAGCGCGCAACACCGTGCGGGTGCAGAAATCGATGCCGGGACGGCAGCGCGCATCCTCGTGAAGAAAGTTCAGCGCCAAGCCCAGCAAGAGCGCGTAAAGCAGCAAGGGCCCCCCGTAATGCTCGGCCATGAAGGTGGCCGACACCATGACCAAGGCGGCCATCGCGGCACCAGGCCACAGCACGCGCAAGCGCCCCACTCCGGCATGCAATGCCGGCCAATCCGAGAAGGTCCTCATGGCAAGCCAATCCAAGGGCCGCTCAAAAGGCAGTGCCGAAAGGCGCCAAGGAGGCAAACGCCTGCGCCAGATCGTTCTGCAGGTCGACCGGGTCCTCCAGGCCCACGTGCAGGCGCACCACGGCACCCCGTCCCCGCCAGTCCTCCAGGCTCCGGGCCTTGTTCATGTCGGCCAGCGTGGCCAGGCTTTCATAGCCGCCCCACGAGGCCCCGATGCCGAACAGGGCGAGACGATCGATCAGTTGCTCAGCCGCCTGCGGCGCCATTGAGGGCTGCATCTCAAAGGACAGCAGCCCGTTGGTGCCCTTGCAGTCCCGCCGCCACAGCGCGTGCCCAGGGTGCGAGGGCAACGCCGGGCAGAACACGGTGGCCACCTCGGGCCGGCCCTGCAGCCAGTGCGCCAGGTGCAGGGCATGGCGCTCGTGCATCTGCAGGCGGGCCGACAGCGTGCGCATGCCACGCAGCACCAGCCAGGCGTCGTCGGGGCTCACGGTCATGCCGAAGGCATCGCTGCGATCGGCCAGGGTTTGCCAGGCCTCCCGGGTGGTGCAGACCGTGCCCATCATCACATCCGAATGGCCCGACAGGTACTTGGTGGCCGCCATGATGGAGATGTCCGCCCCCAGGGCCAACGGCCGATACTGGCACCCCGAGCCCCAGGTGTTGTCCGCCACCAGCCAGGCCCCCTGGGCATGGGCCAGGGCCGCCAACTCAGGCAGGTCGCACATCTCATACACCAGCGATCCCGGGCATTCGGCATACACCATGCGGGTCGCGGGCCGGACCAGGCGGGCCACATCCTGGCCGTCGGCCCGGAAGAAACTGCAGTCGATGCCGTAGGGGGCCAGAAAGCTGGCGGCCAGGTGACGCACCGGCTCGTAGACCGCATCAGACATCAGCACATGGTCGCCGGGCCTCAGGTAGGCCAGCAGCGTCATGCCCACGGCCGCCAGCCCGGTGGGGAACAGGCGCGTTCGATAGCCTCCTTCCAGCTCGCTGACCGCGTCTTCCAGCGCGAAGGTGGTGGGCGTGCCACGGGCACCATAGGTGAACAGGCGCTCGCTGGCACGCCGACCGCGCATCTCGCGTTGGGCCGCCACGCTGTCGAACAGCACGGTACTGGCCCGCACCAGGGGTGGGTTGACGGGACGGCCTCCGGCCTGCTCGGGGGTCTGCCCGGCATGCAACAGGCGGGTCTGGAGACTGACACCAGCCGGATGGGATGGGGTGTGGTTCGTGGTCATGTGCGGTGGTTTGGGCTGGCGGTTGGGATGCAGGTGTGGGGCTGAGGCGCTGGGCCTCAATCAACCCGTGCGCCCGACAGCTTGACCACCCGCGACCAGCGCTCGATGTCTTGCCGCACTTGCGCTGCAAAGGCCTCCGGTGTGTTGGCCACCACCTCGCTGCCGCCCTCGGTGATCTGACGGCTCACCTCCGGCGAACGCAGGACCCGCACCAAGGCCTCATGAAGGTAGGCCACCCGCTCGGCCGGGGTACCGGCGGGCACAAAGAAGCCATACCAGTCTTCAAACCGCGCATTCGCATAGCCCAGTTCCTCCAGCGTGGGGACCTTGGCAAACACGCCGACCCGACGCGGGCTGGTCACCGCCAGGGCGCGCATCTTGCCGTTTTGCACCATGCCTGCCACCGATGCGGTCGAGGTGAGCAGCACATCAACCTGCCGGCCCAGCAGATCGGTGATGGCCGGGCCCGCGCCCTTGTAGGGCACATGGGTCATTTCCACACCGTGGTCTTTGGCCAGCATCACCCCTGCCAAGTGCGACAGCGTGCCGTTGCCAGGAGAGCCGTAGGTCACCGTGCCCGGGTGGCTGCGGGTGCGACCGGCCAGGTCGGCGAAAGTCTTGTACGGAGAATCCGCCGCCACCACCAGCGCCAGAGGCGCCGCATTGATCTGGGTGACGGGGATGAAGTTCTTTTGCGGATCAAAGCCCGCCGAGGCATACAGCGAGGGGTTCACCGCCATCAGCGACACCTGACCGGACAACACGGTGTAACCGTCCGCCTTGGACTCGAGCACGGCCTTGGCACCGATGTTGCCGCCGGCGCCGCCCCGGTTTTCGACCACGGCGGCCTGGCCCGTCACCTCCTGCAGGCGCGCCGTCACCAGTCGCGTGGTGCCATCGTTGCCGCCGCCAGGTGGAAACGGCGAGATGAAGCGGATCGGCTGGACCGGAAAGCCATTGCGCGGCGGCAAGGGCTGGGCATGCACCGGGGCTTGCAGCCAGCCGGCCAGAACGGCAACGGCTGCCAGCCAGAAGGGGATCGACATCGGGCGAAGGGGGTGGGACATGGGTCAACTCCTGTGTGGGTCAGAGCGAGGGGGCAATCGATAAGGCAAGCCATGAGGCATGGCGTTCTGAAAGCCTGGGGCAGCGCCTTGTACCGGCGCTTGCGCCCTTCAGCTGCGGTGCGGCAACGCGGCAGGCAAGCGAAAGCCAGCGCGTTCAGCGGGGTCCAGCTGGGCCACCAGGCCGGTCTCCCAGGCGAGGTAGCGACGGGCGGCCTCTTTGTTGCCGTCGTGCCGGTCGTGCACAAAAAACAGGTAGTCGATGCATTGCGCATCGCTGGGTGACTCCGGGCTGGCCACCACGGGCAAGCCCGCCGACCGCCAATCGTCCAGCCCACCCGCCAGCAGCAAAGGCATGGGCAGGTTCTCGGGCCACTCCGTGCTGGCCCACGCCGCCACGTCGGGATGCTCTGCCACCAGCACAGGCTGCCGGCTTTCGCGCTTCAGAAGCCCTGGCAGCGCCGGCCGGATGGACCACACGGCCGACGCGATGTGGGCCTGGCGATACTGCATGCCAGGCCTCAGGTCGATCAGGGCCAATTCACCGGCCCGCAGGCGCGCGGCCAGTTCGGCGGGTTGGATGCTTTGCAGCGGGGGCGGCTTGGGCAGCTTCGCCGCGGGCAGATCCAGGCCGCTGGCCAGACCACCGGTCAATACGCAGGCGTCGTGCCCCATCTGGCGCAGCCAGCTGGCCACGGTCGGTGCCCGCACGCCGTCACTGTCGAACAACACCAGGCGCGCGCCCCGCACGCCGATGTACTGGTCGGCCGCCTGCATCAATTGGCCACCAGGGGTGTGTTGGGCCTGAGGCAGGCTGCCTGCCGCAAATTCTTCGGGCGTGCGCACATCGCACAGAAACAGGCTGCGCTGGGGATCGACCGCCCATTCGCGCACGGTGCGGGCATCCACAAAGGGCACCTCAAAACGACGCGCCAGGCGCTCGGCCTCAGGCTTCAGGGCTGCACTGCCCGAATCGTCGGGGTAGCGTCGACCGCCGCCGTGCTCCAGCACATGATCGGCCAGGTACCACCCTTGCGTGCCGTTCTCCAGCGCGTAGACCGGATTGGGAAGGCCCAGGTTGATGAGGGTCTGTGCGCCGATGATGCTGCGCGTGCGCCCGGCACAGTTGATCACGATGGGCCGCAACGGGTCGGGCACCAGGGTCTTCACACGGTAGGCCAGCTCTCCGTTCGGGCAACACAGGGCCCCCGGGATGTTCATCTTGCGGAATTCGCTCACCGGTCGCCCGTCCAGCACGGTGACGGGTTGGCCCTGGGCCAGCCACTGGGCCAGTTGATCGGCACTGATGCGCGGGGTGTGGTAGACCTGCTCGGCCAGTTCGCCAAAGGTCTTCGAGGGCAGGTTGACCCCGGCAAACAACACATGCCCCGCTGCGGCCCAGGCGCGGGTGCCTCCCGCCAGCACGCTGACCTGCCCGTAACCCAGGGCCTGCAGCCGCGTGGCGGCGCGCTCGGCCACCTGCCACGGGCTGTCATCGCCCGCGTCGTACACCACCACTCGCACCCCGCGGCGGGGCAGCAATCGGGGCGCATCGATCTCCAGTCGGCTCAAGGGCAGCGGCACGGCATGAAAGAGATGGGCCTCGCCGTACTGACCGTGTTCGCGCACATCGAGCACAGCCAGTTCAGAGCCATCGTGCAGCCAGGATTTCAATTGGGCGGGTGAGAGGTATGACGTCATGGGAGCCTGATACACAAAATTGGGGCGCAACGAGGCCTGCAGCAAGCCCATCGGGCTCGCCGCACGTTGCGGGACAAGAACCAGAAAGCAGACCGCGGTGGCCGCAGCCGCACCGGTCAGCGGCGGGTCTGGACGCCGATGCCCATCACCTGGCAGGTGCCAGCGTCGAGGTCATAGCTGGTACGGGTGTTCAGGGTTTCGAGCGCACGGCCATACATGTGCAGGTGGCGGATCACCTGATCGCCATGGATTTCCACCGAGTGAATGTCTTCAGGCATCAGGGCAATGCCTGAGCCGGGTGCGACCAGCACGCAATCGGTCTCGCGCAGGCGGCCCACGCCGGGCACCGATCCATCGTCCAGGCGCTGGTACACGCGGTTGTGCTCCGTGCCCTCCACCGCCGCCACACAGGCCCAGGTGGTGTGGTTGTGCGGCACGATGCGTTTGCCGGGACGCATCACATTGAGGTAGAGCGCAAAGCTCTGGTCTGGATCTTCGGCAATCAGATAGCGTGCCTGATGCTCGCCGGCTTCCGGTGCGGCATAGGTATCGGCTTGCCAGAAAGCCTTGGCGGCCGCCAGCTTGAGCAACTCTGCCAACACCTGATCGAGACGCGCCCGGGTGGGCTCCTGGCCCTGCAAGGCCTGCTTCATCTGCGCGATGCCGGCCTGCACGGCCTGTTGACGTTGCACGGCGATGGAAGGGGATGTCGTGTTCATGGAGAGGAGATCCTGAAGGGTTCGTGAAAGGTTCGTGACACGCTTCACTTTAGTGAGACGCAGCGACACAAACAATCCGGCACAGCCATAGAACACTTCAATAAAATTAATACATGGACACCCTGGACCTTGAACTCCTTCGCACGCTCGCCGCCATCGACAACCTCGGCAGCTTTGCCGCCGCCGCCGTCCAGTTGGGGCGCACGCAGTCCGCCATCACCCAGCAGATGCAACGCCTGGAAGAACAGATCGGCCAAGCCCTGTTCGAAAAGCAAGGACGCAACAAAGGCCTGACTGAGCACGGCAAACGACTGCTGACCTACGCACGCCATCTGTTGAACATCAATGACGAAGCGCTGCGCACCCTGCAGCAGGGGCAGTTGCAGGGCCTGCTGCGCATCGGATCGCCTCACGACACGGCGCAGACCATGCTGCCACCGTTGCTGGCCGAGATCGCCCGGCATTCACCGCTGCTGCAGCTTGAGATCCATGTGGGTCGAAGCCCCTTCCTGATGGAGGCGCTCAAGCGGGGCGAACTGGACATGGCGCTGTCCAACCGGGTCGACAGCACGCTGGAAGGGGTGGTGCTGCGCTCCTCCCCCACGGTCTGGCTTTGCGGTGCGGGCTATGTGCACGACCCCCGCAAACCGGTACCACTGATCACCGCCGATGGCCCCAGCATCTACCGGCGCCTGGGCCACGAGGCGTTGGAGTCGGCGGGCATGAACTGGACCGCGCGCTGCTCGGCACCGAGCCTGATCGGCATCCGGGCCGCCTTGCACGCGGGCCTGGGCGTCACGGCGCGGGGGGTGGAACAACTCGACGCGGGCCTGAGGGTGCTGGGGGCCGCCGACGGCATGCCCGCCATGCCCGACCTGATCTATCGCCTGTACATCCGCAGCCACGTTGTGAACCCACTCACCCGCCAGGTGTTCGAGAACCTCAAGAACCGCCTGCGACTGGCCACCAGCCCTGCGTGAACCCCGGCGCCAAAGCCGCAACACAGCCTCAGTGCGTGGGCACCGACGCCTGTCGCCCCGCACGCTTGGCCGCGTACATGGCCTCATCGGCCTGAGCCATCAGTTGATCAGTGCTCACCCCATGCTCAGGGTAATGGGCGACACCAATGCTGGGCGTGATCTGCAGGGTATGACGCCCGATGCGGAGCGCCTGCTGCAGCGTGGCCCGGATCTTGTCGGCGACTTGCAGGGCATGTGACGGCTCCTGGATGGATTCGAGCAGCACCACGAACTCGTCACCGCCAATGCGGGCCACCGTGTCGGTTTCGCGCACGCAATCCCGCATCCGGCGAGCCACCTCTTGCAGCAGGCCGTCGCCCACCTTGTGGCCCAGCGTGTCGTTGACCTGCTTGAAGCGGTCCAGATCCAGAAACAGCACCGACAGACGTCCCGCCGTGCGTTCGGCGCGCGCCAGCGCACCCACCATGCGGTCGTGCAACAGGTATCGGTTGGGCAGCCCGGTCAGCGCATCAAACTGGGCCATGTGCTGCAGACGCGCCTGCATCTGCTTGCGTTCGATGGCGGTGGCGATCTGGGTGGCTGCGTATTGCAGCAGGGCCTGCTCTTTGTCGTGCCACGGGCTGTGGCCCGCGTCACGCTTCAGGATCAGGGCCCCCAGGGTGCCGCCGGGCGTGCTCAGGGGCACGCCCAGCCTGGCCGCCCAGCCCGCCCCAAAGGCCGAACGCCAAGTGTCGGGTTTGTCGTGCAGGTCATCCGGCGTGAGCAGCAACAGCCCCCCGCCAGCCATCGCAGCCTCACTGAGGAGACGATCGGCTGGCGCCTCGTGATCGGTGTCAGACGGCGCAGGCTGGCCGACGTGGGCGTCGTAGGCCATCCGGAAACGCCCGTCTTGTGGATCCCGCACCAGCACCTTGAAGTGCGGCGCCGGCATCAAGCCCCCGACGATGGCATGGATGTTGGCGATCAGTTCGCGCACGTCGCCGTTCGCATGCGCAGCCTCAGAGATGGCGAACAGAGCGGCCTGCGTGGCCTCGGCCTGCTTGAGCGCGCTGACGTTGCGCGCCACGGCGTAACGCCGTTGATCTTCCTCTGACCAGCGGGCCGACCACATCAGGTGCACCAGAGAGCCGTCCTTGCGCACATAACAGTTCTCGAAATGCAGATGCGGCTGGCCTGCCATCACGTGCCGGGCCGCCTGCAGCGTGCGCTCCTGATCAAAAGGGGCAATGAAATCGGTCATGCGACGGCCGATCATCTCCCCGGGGGCATAACCAAAGATATCTTCACCGGCGGGGCTGATGTATTGGAAGATACCGTGGGCATCAACCACACAGATGGCGTCCAGCAGCAGGTCGGCAATTCGGTCCATGAAAGCTCTGTGATCTGAGCGGGGGGACGAAAATCGTCAAGCCGCAAAAGTGTTACTTGAGAGGGTAGCTGATTTCAACATGTTCGCCCAGCGGCCAGCTCGGTCAGGCCAAGAACGTGTCCACTCAAACAACACCCCCGCCCCTCACTCAATCTGCGCCCATCTGGGCCTGCCGGGCCACTTTGCCCAGGCGCTCGTACTCACGCAGTGTCAGGGCTTGCAGTTCGGCCGCGCTGCCGCTGCGCGGCGTGAAGCCCGCAGCCACCAGCTTGTCCTTCACGGCAGGATCTGCCAACGCCTGCGCCAGGGCCTGCTCCAGCCGCTGAACCACCGGAGCCGGCAGGCCCGCTGGGCCATACACACCAAACCAGGGTTCGACCGCGTAATCGCTCAGCCCCGCTTCAGCCAGGGTCGGCACATCGGGCAGGGCCGGTGAGCGCTGCGCCCCCGCCACGGCCAGCGCCCGCAGCTTGCCGGCCTGGATGTGGGGCAATGAGGCGGGCAGATTGTCAAACGCCACAGGCACCTGCCCGCCGATCAGGTCCGTCACCAGCGGCGCACTGCCCTTGTAGGGCACGTGCACCCAATCGGTCTTGCTGAGCTGGGCAAACAACACGCCGGCCAGGTGCATCGAAGTGCCGGTGCCCGCCGTGGCATACGCCAGGCCCGGGTTCTTGCGCGCATGCGCCAGCAACTCAGCCACGTTCTTCACCGGCAGTGCCGAGCCCACCTCGAGCACGATGGTCGAGTTGCCCAGCAAGCCCACCGCCGTGAAGTCCTTGCGCGGGTCAAACGCCATCTTCTTGTAGATGTGGGGATTCAGCGCATTGGTCGAAATGGCGCCCATGCCCACGGTGTAGCCATCAGGGGCCGACTTGGCCACCGCATCCATGCCGATGTTGCCGCCGGCCCCCCCGCGGTTGTCGATGATCACCGGCTGCCCCAGGGTCTGCGCCATGCGCGCGCCCACCGTGCGCGCCACCAGATCGGTGGTGCCCCCCGCGGCATACGGCACGATGAATCGGATGGGTCGGGCCGGAAAGGCCTCTTGTGCCCTCAACGGAGCACTGCCCAAGAGGCCCAACACCGCCGCACTGGCGGCGCCCAAAAGGGCGCGGCGGCGTTGGGGGGTTTGCAGCGGCAAGGGGTGAAAAGACATTGGCATCGATCGGTCTCCTGTCGGTCTGATAGGCCCATGGCATGACGCGCTGTGGTCATCGTTCATGGGCGGCGGTGGGCATTTTTGCCCGGATACCCGTCTGACGCATGAAACCGCGTGAGAGGGCCCGCCCGGGGCCGGGGCTTGCCCCGACGAACCTTGCCGATCGGGGCCTGCACCCAGGGTCGGGCTCAGCACCGGGCCCGCAGGGTTGGCGCGGGCCGGCGCAGGATCAGGCCAGCCCGTCGGCGTCGACAGCGCCTTCTGCAAACGGCCTATCGGCCTGCCAGGTCACCAGAATAAAAACACCAGTCCCAGAACTGCTGGAACGGTCTGCACAAACAACACCTTGCGGGCCACGGTCACCGCCCCCCAGACCCCCGCCACCGCCACGCACAGCAACCCGTAGGTGGCAAAGGCCTTGGCCACCCCAGGTTCGGGGTACACCAAGCCCAGCAACAGGGCCACCACCAGAAAGCCGTTGTAGCAACCCTGGTTGGACATGGCCGCGGCCCTGGCGTCCACGTCCTCCGGTTTGATTCTGAAAACCTTGACTCCCCAGCTTCGGTAGAAAACCGTCTCAGCCAGAAAAATCAGGGCGTGGATCAGACACACCAGCCCGATCAGACCTTTTGCCAACATTCAGTGCTCCTTTTTGAAAACCCAAGCCCCGA
The DNA here is from genome assembly GCF_058791075.1 of Curvibacter sp. EU05-FHT14A10. Taxonomy (NCBI): domain Bacteria; kingdom Pseudomonadati; phylum Pseudomonadota; class Betaproteobacteria; order Burkholderiales; family Comamonadaceae; genus Curvibacter; species Curvibacter sp. EU05-FHT14A10. The sequence goes on along the minus strand of NZ_JBYTDE010000002.1, from coordinate 41,602 downwards.
GCCGGGGCGGCGGACAGGCGGAATGCGTGGTCAAGCCACCCGTGAATCGTCAATCGCCCAATTTCGAACGACGTTGAATGACACCCAGCGGCGCAGCCTCAGGCCACGGCAAAGTTCTGCCCCACCAGGCCCTGTCCAGCGAAAAGAATTGATCAATGGACCGCCATCGGTGATCATCGCGGGCCCAAGTGGTACGACAACTCTTTTCGACGAGCGCCCCTGAGAATCGGGCCCGATTCTCACTTGTTGTCCGACAACAAAATGTCCACTTCAGACTATTCGTTGCCCATGAGATACAAAACGGATTTCATCCATCGCCCACCCCCTCATGTCGATGCGCGACTTCGCGCCGTGTCACAACGCCGGACCCTGGCCCGAGGCGAGGTGCTGCTTTCGCCCGACTCCCCCTGCGGCCTGCTGTTCGGCGTGATCACCGGCGCAGTCAGCACGGCGCTGTATGCCGAATCGGGCAAACGGTTCGGCAACACGATCTGGACCGAAGGCCATTGGTTTGGTGAGGCCAACCTGCTGAGCAAAGGCTCGCAACCCTTTTTTGCCGAGGCGGTTGAAATCAGTGAGGTGGCCGTGATGGACGAGCCCACGTTCAGACAGCTCATCACAACCGACCCTGAGGTGCTGCTTCACTTGGCCACGCTGGCCGCCAGCCGCTACATGCGCCTGCTGTCCTGGGTCGAGCACTCGGTGCTGCGCCCCATCCCCGAGCGCATTGCCCTGCTGCTGTGCGCCTCCTCCGAACGACGACACAACCAGCAACGGCTGGTCAGGGCCTCTCAGGACAGCATGGCCGACTGCCTTGGCGTGTCCCGGCAAAGCATCAACAAGTGCCTCAAGAGCTGGGAGAAGCTGGGCCTGATCGAGATCTTTTACGGGTCGATCGTGATCAAGGATGAGAACAGCCTGATGGCCGCCGCGTGCCAGCCGCCTGACAGCCACGAGCCACGCCACGCGGTGCCCGATCTGATGGGGTGAAGCCTGACCCGGCCAGGGGCCGAATCCATCGGGCGGCACCCGGCGACGGCGCCAATTTCAGACACAGCCCGCTGGGCGCCTGCGGGCTTGTCAATGCCAAGGCGCGGGCCTTGGTGCGTCGATGACGTTGAATGGGCCCATCCATCCCATCGCAAGCATTCAATATTTTGGAGTGAATCAATCGCGGCCCTGAACGACTTAATCGGCCTCGAAAGCGGCACCCTCACCTGCAAAAAATCAGCCCTTTGCTTCAACTTGAATGTCTGCATCGACCTGATTTATCCGGCACCCACCATAATGCCGCCGTCAATGAATGACAGGCTGTCTGAGGTATCGGAGCCAAGAATATTTCCACATTCATTTCGATCAAAATGGCCGGGGCCATCATCCAGCGATAACAAAGCCAGGCGGGCGTCTCGGAATATTCTCAGTCGATTCGAATTCAACATCACGGCAACCCAAGCCACGATCGATCAACTCCGCGCCTCCGTCCGATCACCCCACATGCCCTGAAGAAGACCCTACAATTTTGTGCGGACGACATGCGATGCCAAGAAAGTGCGGCGGGCCAGCGTCAGGCATCCGCCCTCAGTCTTTGAGTTTTCGTTGCATCTGTTATGTTTTCATAATTAATTGATAATTTTGACCATTCGGCCTCGCAACCCACTCCGGCTCCATCCATTTTTATCGTCTCATTTATTGTCAATATTTGACAATCCGTTGCGGCCGAGTCACACCGCAACGAGCGCGATCTTCAGATGAAAAAGAATGTCAAAAATTAACAATACCCAGCCCAAGGCTTTTGCAACCGATATGGTCGGCACCCTGTCACCAGAAAGCCGACAAAAGCTGCTTTCCGTTTCGGAGCTGAAACGCGTGGAGGCGGGCGACATCATCTGGGACCGGAGCGATGACCAAGAAGCCATGGTCCATGTGGAATCAGGGCAGATCCGGAGCTACCTCTTTTCAAGCACCGAGCCTCAATTTGGATTCACCGATTGGGGACCAGGCAGCTGGCTTGGGGAGGCATTTTTGCTCTTGCCAGGCGACAACGTCTTCACCGTCGAGGCCATCGAGACCTCATTCCTGCGGATCATCCAACGAGAGGCCTTCCAGCGTTTGATGGTGCAGGACGCAGCCCTGGCCTGCGATGTGGCCCGGCTGGTCGCATCGCGGTACCGGCGGGTGTTGTGCTGGGTGGAAGAAGCGATGTCGCTCCCCATCCCGGAAAGGATGGCCACCAAGCTGGTCCGCCATTGCACGCCTCGCGCCAACGGAGGGTTCGTCTACTGGGGCTCACAAGACAACCTGGCCACCTGCCTGGCGGTGTCACGCCCCACCGTGAGCAAGATCCTCAAAAACTGGGAGCGCGACGGGCTGATACGGATCAGCTATGGGTCGATCCAGATCACGTCGTGCGAGCAACTATTGCAAGCCGCCCGGGAAAGCCCACCGACCACGAACCCCACGCAAACCACAGCGTGATCAGACCCTCAAACGCGAATGCCCCAGGCCCCCGCCCTTCTCCACCCGGATCTGGGCCGAGATGCGGTCTTTGAGGCCCTCGACGTGGCTGATCACACCGATCATCTTGCCGCTGGCGTTCAGGGTATCGAGGGCACTCAGGGCCACCTCCAGGGTGTCGGCATCGAGCGTGCCAAAGCCTTCGTCCAGGAACAGCGAATCGATCGAGGTCTTGTGGCTGACCAGATCCGACAAGGCCAGGGCCAGGGCCAGGCTGACCAGAAAGCTCTCTCCGCCTGACAGGGTGCGCGTGTCGCGCGCCGTGTCGCCCTGCCAGGTGTCCACCACATCCAGCTCCAGCTCACCCGTGCCTTTGCGGCGCAGTTGGTAGCGCCCATGCAGGCGCTGCAACTGCCGGTTGGCCAGGTGCAGCAGGTGATCCAGCGTGAGGCCCTGGGCAAAGCGGCGGAACTTGTCGCCCTTGGACGAGCCGATCAGCCCGTCCAGGCGCTGCCACAGCTCAGACTCGGCGGCCTGGGTACTCAGTTGCTGCAGCAGGGCCTGCTGGCTGATGCGCCGCTGCTCGTCGTCGCGCAGCAAGGCCTGCTGGGCGCCCAGTTGTTGGCGCAGATCGTCCAAGGCTTGTGACTGATCGGCCAGCAAGGCCTCCAGCTCTGCCAGCGGGGCCTCGGTCAGCGCTTGCAACTGCAAGGTGTCGCGCTGCTGCAACGCAGCCTCGTGCACGGCCTGGGCCTGGTGCAGGGCCTGGGCCAGACGGGCTTGCAGGGCCTGCAGGCGTTCGCGCTCGGCCCCGGGTAGCAGGGCGTCGGCATAGGCCTGGGCGTCAGCAAAGGGGCTGGCCTGCAGCGCAGCCTGCCAGGCCGCCTCGGCCTGGGCCTGGGTCGCCCGCTGCTCGGCCAGGGCCTGTTGCAACTGGGCCAGTCGCCCCTGCAGGGCTGCGCGCTCGCGGCTCAGTCGATCAACCTCGGCACTCAGGGTGGCCAGCGACGGGGGCGGTTCGGGCACGGTGATGGCCGGTGCATCGAACAGGCCGCCCTGCGGCCCGGGCGCCGGGGGTTGCAGGGACTGCCAGCGCTCGGTCCAGCGGGCCTGCTCGGCCTGGGCGGCCTCGCACAGGGCCTGCTGGCGGCTCAGTTCGGTGGCCAGGGCTTGAAGGCGAGCCTGGGTCAGCTGCCACTGCTGCCATTCGGCATGGCGCAACTGAAGCCAGGCTTCGGCCTGGGTGGCTTCGGGCAGCTCAAAGCCGTCGTCGGCCAAGGTGGTCGCCAGCGCCTGGTGGTGGGCGGCCAGGGCCTCCGTGTGCTGCTGCACCGTGGCTGCGATGGTGAGCTGGCTTTGTGCCGCCCCCTGCAGGGCCTGGTTCAGCAAGTCCAGCTGTGCCTGGGCGGCCTGCCGGGCCTGGGCCTGGGCATGGGCCCGCTGGTGAGCGGCTTGCAGCACGGTTTCGGCCGCCTCGACCTGTTGCACGGCGTGCAGGGCAGCGGTGACCTCCTGCCCGGCCTGTTCAACGGCCTGGGCCAGGGCCTCGGCATCGGCCCACTCGGGGCAGGCCGGTGGCGCCAGGCCCAAGGCCGTGCAGGCCTGTTGCCAATCGGCCTGCGCCTGTTCGGCCTCGGCCTGGGTGGTTTGCTGCTCTTGCGCCCAGGCGCTCAGGCTGGCCTGGGTGCGGGCCAGGGCGGCGGCGGCGGCCTCGCCCTCGGCCCGAACCTCGTCAAGGGCCTGTTGCGCCGTCTGCAGAGCGGCCTGGGTCGCCGACACGTCCAGCGCCTGGTAGGCCGCCACGGCCGGGTGATCGGGCGAGCCGCACAGCGGGCAAGGCTGCCCCGGCTGCAGGTGCTGCCGGTGCGACTCCAGGCTTTGGATGCGCTGCTCCTGGGCCAGCAATTGCTGCTTGTCGGCCACCGTGGACTTCAAGGCCTTGTAGCGCGCCAGCAAGGCTTCTCGCGCGCTGGCCTGCTGGGTCTGCTGCTGCAGGCCTTGTTGCTGGCGGCTGGCCTGCCGCAGCGCGAGCGCCGTCAGCTCGCGCAGGCGCAGTGCCAGGGCCTGCAGCCCATGCCATCGGGCCTGACGGCCCTGGCTGGCCTGCCAGTGCTCGCGCCACTGGGCCAGAGGACGCCCGGCCAGGCTTTGCTGCAGCCCGGCCTGGGCCGTCTGCACCGTCGCGTCGGCCGCGGCCTGGGACTGCTGAGCCTGGGCCAGCGCCTGCTGCAAGGCCGGGGCCTGCTGCTGAAGTGCCGCCAGTTCGTCGGCCTGCTGGTGGGCCCGTTGCTGCTGAGCCACCAGCTCGGCCCGGCGCCGGGCCAGTTCAGCCAAGCCCTGGCGCCACACGCCCAGGGCCTCGCCCCAACGCGCATGGCGGGCATGGGTGCTGCAGAACTGATCGCTTTGCTGCTGCTCAGCCCGCAAGGCCTGCAGCTGCTGTTGCGCCTGCCGGGCATGGCGTTCGGCCACGGCCAGCGCCAGACCATGGGCCTGCAGCTCCTGGGTACTGGTTTGCTGATGCTGGGCCTGCAACTCGCTCAGTGCCTGCACACTGGCCTGCACCTGAGACTGGGCCTGCGCAACCTGCTGCTGCAGCGGCTGCAGGGCCTGGGCGGGCTCACTGGCGGCGAGGCGGCGCAAGGCGGGCGCGGCCTCGTCCTGGGCCTGCCGGGCCAAAGCCAGCCTCTGGCCCGCCTCGGTGGCGCCCTGTTCGGCCTGGGCCATTTGCAGCCGCCACTGACGCTGCGCCTGGTGGATCTGTTGTTGCAGTTGCAGCGCCTGGGCCTGCGCCTGGAGCCTGTCGGCTTCTGCGGCCATGGCGGCGCGGGCCTCGGGGGCCAGCAGCGCCATGCCCTCGGCACGGGCCTGCATTTCTTTGAGTCGGGCCTTGGTCTGGCTGGCCTGTTCGTACACTTTTTGCGAGATCAGGCCGTAGATGTCGGTACCGGTCAGCTCTTCGAGCAGTTCAGCCCTTTCGTTGGCGCTGGCGTTGAGGAAGGCCGCAAAACCACCCTGGGCCAGCAGCATCGACTTGGTGAAGCGGGCAAAGTCGAGGCCGGTGATGGCCTCGATGCGCTGCAACTTGTCCTTGCTCTGGCTGCACAGGATCACGCCATCGCCCCGGGCCAGCTCCACCTTGGGGGGCTGCAGCGCGCCGTCCACCTTGTCGCGGGCACGGTGCTGGCTCCAGAAGGCACGGTAGACCTGCCCTTGAACCTCGAATTCAACCTCGGCCAGGCAATCGGCCGTGTGCCGGGTCATGATGTCGTTGGCACTGGCGCTGATGGTCTTGAGGCGTGGCGTCTCGTGGTACAGCGCCAGGCAGATGGCATCCAGCAAGGTGGATTTGCCCGCCCCGGTGGGGCCGGTGATGGCGAACAGGCCGTTGTCGGCAAAGGGGGGGCGGGTGAAATCGACCTGCCACTCCCCCTTGAGCGAGTTGAGGTTCTTCAGGCGCAGGCGCAGGATCCTCATGTGGCGGCTCCTTCGGCTTCGCCCTCGCCCTGCTGCAAGGCCTCCAGCACGCCCCGATAGCGCTCGGTCAGGGCCAAGGCCAGTTCGGGAGCCAGCGCCTCTTGCTGCAGGCGGCGTTCAAACACCTCCTGCGGGCTGAGTTCATCCAGCGTTTCGCGGGCCAGGGCGGCCAGTTGGGCCGTGGCCGTGCCGCGGTCGCGGCGCACGCGCAATACCTCCAGGGGCAGACCCTCGGTCATCTGCTGCACCCGGGCCGGCAGATCGGGCAGGTAGTCGTCCTGGCTGACCGTGACCTCCAGCCACAGCGGGCAGGCCGCAGTGGCCTGGGCCGCCAGTGCCGGCATGGCCTGTGCAAGTTCATCGAGCGTGCCGCGCACGGCCTGCAGGCCCTGAAAGCGGGGCACGGACAGTGGACTGACCTGCTGCAGGCCGGCATCGCCCAGGTCGATCAACAGCACCTCTTTGTCCTGCGCGGCTTCATCAAAACTCAAAGGAAGGGGCGAGCCGCAGTAGCGGATGTGCTCGTGCCCGCCCACACGCTGCGGCCGGTGGATGTGGCCCAGCGCGACGTAATCGACCGGCGGAAAGGCGTCGCAGGGGTAGGCCTCCAGGCTTCCCACATAGATCTCGCGCACCGATTCGCTGAGGCTGCTGCCCAAGGTGGTGAGGTGCCCGGTGGCGACCAGCGGCAGGTGCTGGCCCAGGGTGGCCCGCAGTTCGGCCTGGCGCGTCAGCGCCACCTGATACACCGCCGCATAGTGAGCCTGGATGGCCTGTTGCAGGGCCTGCTGCTTGTCCTGCGCGCTCTGCCCGGCCTGGCTCTGCAACACATCGCGCGGACGAATAAAGGGCACGGCACAGACGATGCACCCCGGCGTGCCATCGCGCTGCGGCAGCACCAGCACCTGATCGGCCGGCTGCGCCGCAGGCTGGGCCACCAGGTGCGTGCCCAGGCAGGCCAACAAGGCCTGGTTCTCGCCCAGCATCGCCACCGAATCGTGGTTGCCCCCCAGCAACAGCAGGCCCACGCCCGCCTCGCGCAGGCGCACCACCAGTTGGCTGTAAAGCTCACGTGCATGGCTGGGCGGCGTGCCCGTGTCAAAGATATCGCCCGCCAGCAGCACCGCATCCACGGCCTGGACCTGCACCTGCTGCAACAGCCAGTCAATCAGGGCCTGGTGCTCGGCCTGGCGGCTTTTGCCCATGAAATGCTGGCCCAGGTGCCAGTCGGAGGTGTGGAGGAGGCGCATGGCAAATGTGAAGAGTGCGGTAAAGGCCGCGTGCAGGAGAAACGAATCGGTGAACGCCGGGTGTCGAGGGCTCGATTGTGCGGGCAGTCCGGGCGGCGCCAGCGGCGCCAAAGCAGGCCTGCACCCTTGCAGCGATCTGGATGGCAGACCAGGCGCGCCCGTCGGCACACAGCGCGCCCCAAATTGGGCCCCATGCCACCACCGACCACCGCCTTTTTGCGGCAGACTGTGCGCCATGGCCGCCCCGCAAGCTCAAGCTGATGTGAAACCGTTCAAGTCCGCCCGGGCCTTTGAGGCCTGGTTGCGCCGGGAACACGCCCAATCCGAGGGCCTCTGGCTGAAAATCGCTAAAAAGGGGAGCGGGATGGCCAGCGTCAGCTACCCCGAGGCCGTCGACATCGCCCTGTGCTGGGGCTGGATCGATGGCCAGAAGAAGAGTTTCGATGACGCGTACTTCCTGCAGCGCTTCACGCCACGCCGACCGCGCAGCGTCTGGTCCAAGACCAACACGGCCAAGGTGGCAGCGCTCATCGAGGCCGGGCGGATGCAGGCGCCGGGGCAGGCCCAGGTCGATGCAGCCCAGGCCGACGGCCGATGGGCCCGGGCCTACGACGGCGCTCGCACGGCCACCGTGCCAGACGAGCTGCAGGCCGCACTCACACGGTGCCCACCCGCGCAGGCCTTTTTCTCGACCCTCAACGCCAGCCAACGGTACGCGGTGATTTGGCGGGTGCAGACCGCGGTCCGGCCCGAGACGCGGGCCAGGCGAGTGACCGAATTGGTTGAAAAGTTGGCCCGGGGCGAGTTGGTGCACATCTTCAAGCCCAAAAGCCCGGTGCAGGCCGCCGCTGATTCCGGGTCTGGAAGCTGAAGGCACTCAGCCTGAGGCCCCATGGGCCCGCATCGTCTGCAGAGGCGGCCAAGAACACACGAAGCGATGAACGGGTAGGCACCGGCCATTGCCCCAGGCCATTTACCCAGGCCATGCGGCCAACTCGTAGGCTGTGCTGCGTCCGCCGCCCGGGGCTTTCTGCAGAACACCCAGCGCCAGCATCTGGGTGATGTCGCGCAAGGCCGTGTCGGGTGAGCATTTGGCAATGGCCGCCCACTTGCTGCTGGTGAGCTTGCCCTCGAACCCATCGAGCAGTCGGTTCAGTACCTTGATCTGACGTCCGTTCAAGGACAGAGGGGTCCAACGTTGCCAGCAACGTGCCTTGTTCAGCACCGTGTCCAAAGTGGACTGGGCATTTTCCAGGGCCCGACCCAGGGTAGCCAGAAACCAGGACAGCCACTCGGTCACGTTCAACGAGCCTTTCTGCGTGCGCTCCAACACCTCGTAGTAAGCCTTGCGATCGCGCTGAATCTGCGCCGACAAACTGTAGAAGCGCTGTGGACTGCCATCGGCACGCGCTAGAAATAAATCACCCACAGCCCTGGCGATGCGGCCGTTACCGTCGTCAAAGGGGTGGATCGTGACGAACCAAAGGTGCGCCAGGCCGGCCTTGATGAGGTCAGGCACCTCGGTCTGCTGATGGGCCCAGGCCAGGAATTGACTCATGTCGGAAAGCAAACGGCTGGCGGGCGGGGCCTGAAAATGCACTTTTCGACGCCCTATCGGGCCCGAGCCCACCTGCATCGGCCCGTCGCTGTCCTGACGCCATTGGCCGACGGCAATCCGACTCATGCCTGAATAGCCCGTCGGGAAGAGCGTGGCGTGCCAGCCGAACAGACGCTGGGCGGTCAAGGGCTCTTGGCAACGAGCGGTGGCATCGACCACCATCTCGACCACCCCCTCGACCTGCCGATCGACCGGGGCCGCCGCACCAATGTCCACTCCCAGACGGCGGGCCAGGGACGAGCGCACCGATGCCGCGTTCAGCACCTCACCCTCGATCTCGCTGGTCTTAAGCACGTCCTCGGTCAAGGTGGCAAGACTGGCCTCGTCGCGCAAAGCAAGCCCCAGATCGGCCAGTCGCCCCAGCAACAAGCCCTGGGCTCGGCTGACTTTTGTCAGGGACTGGGCCAATGCAGACAGTTCGTAGCGCCAATGAGGCCATTCCGGGGACTGCCAGATGTACGGGGTTTCTCCGCTATTCATGCGGAGATTAGAGCCCTCTTTCACCGCGACTGCAAATTTTTCTCCGCATTTGGTGCGGCGATTGGAGCAGCCAATCACCGCGCGTCCAGGCCAGCGTGATTTCACAAGCTGGCCTGGCGTCCTTAACGCTCCCGATACAACTGCCCCACCGGGCTGGCGGTGCTGCCCATGATGAACATCGAGTACAGGCCATTGGAGGCCACCGCGATGTCGCTCGCGCTGTAGGCCACGCCACCACTGACCGTGAGTTGGGTGCTGCTGTAGGGCGTGTTGCTGAGCACGCCCAGGGCCGAGCTGCCCAGGGTGACGCCGCTGACAATCGGCACATAGCCAATGCTGAGTGCGGTGGCTGCGGTGCTGGTGCCGCAGGCGTGGTACAGGCGCACGTTGGCAGTGGTGCTGGCGGTGGGCAGGCGGTTCGAGTCGCTCAGCAGCGTGGTCTGCGGCGAAGCGGGGTCGCCATACACCAGCACGGTGTAGTCGTTGCCGGCCGTCAGCGCCACGGTCTGGCTGGTGGTGGTGCCATTGATCGTGAGGCTCAGCGGCAGGCTGCCCGAGGCCACCAGGCTGTAGGTGCCGATGGCCGGCGACACCAGCGAAGACAGCAAGGTGACAGCACTGCCGCTGGAGGTGACCGTGGCACTGGCCACGGCCTGCGACGGCAGGGCCGACACCACCCGCAGGCGAGACTGGGTGTTGCGATAAGTGGTCGCGGTGCTTTGCTGCAGCACCAGCGTGGCATCGACCAGCACACCGCCTGCGGCCGAACTGAGCACCAGGGTCTGAACCGAGGTGGAAGCCAGCGTGATGCCGCTTTGCGAGAGGCGCACGTCATCGCGGGTGCCGGCACCGGTGACCACCAGGGTGTAGGTGCCCGAATTGAGGGTGTAGTAGCCCGCCAGGGTGATGCTGCTCAGCGACACCAGCGGGGTGGCGCTGGCCAGGGTTTCGCCGTCGCCCAACATGTAGATGTCGACGTCGCCCGCGTCGGGGCACTGGTCGAGAATGCGCAGGTAAGCACGACTGCTGGCGGCCGACGATTGGTTTTCGGTCAGGGTGGTGGTGTGGGTGGAGCCCGAGAAGCCCGCCACCACCAAGGTATAGGGGCCGCTTGAACCCGACAGGCTGAAAGACGAGCTATAAATGGCCGTGCCATTTTGATCCAGCACCCGCACGGTATTGGTGTCAGTGCCGACCGACACATAACTGCCCGCATTGCCAAATGCCACGCCCGAGCTGATCACCGTGCCATTCACCTCCAGCGACAGTGCATTGGGCGAGCTGACATTGGTATTGAGCAGGCGCAGATTGGTGTTGGAGCTGCTGCCCCCGCCGCAGCCTGCCAAGGCAGTGGCGGCCAGGCCGGCCAGGGTAAAAGTTCGACGGCTGATGTCCATGGGATGTTCCTGCGTTCAGACTGAAAATGGGAGGGCGCGCGGAGTATCTCAGAAGGCTTTCAAACCCATTTGAAAATACCTTCTGTTTTATTCAACGCATATTTTTCTGCACATTAATTCACCTGGTGTTCTGTTTTCTTTACAGACACCGAAGCATTAATTCTTTGATATTTACAGGACAGACATAATCCACATGTCAGCCCTCATCCATCAACCCCCAGCGGGTTGCAGCGGCGAAGCCGCCGGGCTGGTCGGCAGGCTCACGGGTGAGCTGGCAGGCTGGGTGGTGGATGGGATTGGACTGGACGGCTCCCAGCCCTGGGGCCAGGCGGGCTGCGTTTCGGGCACCAGCACGTCACGGATGGCCGGGGGCAACTCGCGCTGGCGCGCCTGCAAGGCCTGACGGCGCTCGTTGGCCAGGGCCTCGCTGCCCTCGTCGTCGGCGACCACACGGGGGCGCAGGAACACCATCAGGTTGGTTTTCTTGCGGGTCTTGCTCAAGCTGCGAAACATGGCGCCGAGCACGGGGATGTCGGCCACCACCGGCACCTGGCCGGCATCGTTGGTGGCGCTGTCTTCGATCAAGCCGCCCAGCACAATGATCTTGCCGTTCTTGACCGTGACCGTCGACTCGATGGATCGCTTGTTGGTGGTGGGCCCCGCGTTCGTGGTGCCGGCCGCAGTGGTGGCCGCCACCGAGGAGGACTCCTGGTAGATGGTCAGGCGCACGTTGCCGTTCTCGCCGATCTGGGGTTTGATCTTCAGGGTGATGCCCACGTCCTTGCGCTCGATGGTCTGAAACGGGCTGGAGGTGGTGCTGCTGGTGGTCGTGTATGAACCCGTCACAAAGGGCACGTTCTGACCCACCACGATCTTGGCCTCTTCGTTGTCGAGCGTGATCACATTGGCCGTCGACAGGATGTTGGTGCCCGACATGGTCTCAAGTGCCGAGGCAATCGTGCCCAGCGTGAGCGTGGTGCTGCTGCTGATGCTGAACAGCTGCGACCACTGCACGCCCAGGTCCAGGCTCTTGCTGGCATCGACCTCGACCACCAGCGACTCCACATACAGCTGCGCGCGCGGTGCGTCGAGCTGGTCGATCACCTTGCGCATCTCCCGAAAGCGCGGCTCCGAGGCGGTGAGGATCAGCGAATTGGTGCTGGGGTCGGCCTGGATGCCGCCGCCCGTGCTGGGTTGGGCCGAGGCGCTGACCGAAGGGCTGCTGCTGCCCTTGCTGCCACTGCTGCCGGTGCTTGTGCTGCTGCCCGCCGTCATGCTCGACGAGAAGCCACCCGAACTGTCCGCCCCCGTGCTGCCACTGCTGCTGCCACCGCCATAGCCGCTGCTGGTGCTGCGCGAACTGTCGGCCGAGGGGAACGCCGCCCGCAGCACCGTGGCCAGCTTGGCGGCGTCGGCGTTCTGCAGGTGCACCACGTGCACACCCACCCCAGTGTTGGGGCGGTCCAGCCGGGCGACCAGCGAGCGCACAAAAGCCATCTGCTCAGGGTTGGCGGCGCGCACCAGCAGGCTGTTGCTCTGCTGATCGACCATGATCGACAGCCCCGCCGTGGCGCTGCCCGTGCCCCCATTGGCTGAGCCCCCCGCCGCCACCGTGCCGGTCTGCGCCGCCGCCCCGGCACTGGCCGTGCGCAGTTGCGAATCACCCAGGCGTTGCAGTGTGCTGACCAGGTCGGAGGCCACCGCGTGCTCCAGCGCAATGATCTCGACATCGGTACCGCTCGGGGTATCGAGCGATTCGATCAGCGTGGCCAGGCGGGCCAGGTTGCTCGCATAGTCGGTGATGACCAGCGCGTTGTTGCCCGGGTTCAGGTTGATCACGTTGTTGGGGCTGATCAGCGGGCGCAGGACCGGCACCAGGTTGCTGGCACTTTCGTGGCTGAGCTTGAACACCCGGGTCACGATGCGGTCGTCACGCGGCCCTTCGGGCCCCGCCACCACCGAGGCCGACTGCAGCTTGCCATCGGCTTCGGGCAACACGCGGTACACGCCGCCGCTCTCAACCACCACATAGCCTTGCAGGCGCAGCGCACTGGCCCACAGGCTCCAGGCCTGCGAGGGGGTCATGGGGTCTTCGCTGGTGAGCGACAGGTTGCCCTTGACCCGGGCGTCCAGCAGGATCTGACGCCCGGTGATGACCGCCATGGCACGCGCCACCGATTCAAGATCGGCATTGCTGAAGTTCAGGGTCAGGGTGCGCTCGGCACCGGCCCGGTTGGCTGCAGGCTGCGATTTGGCGGGCACGGTCGTCCCGGCCAAGACGGGCATGTTGCCCTGAAGCAGGGCCAGCACGGCCGCAGTGGCCAGCATTGAAAGGCGTTGGGTCATGAGGCAACAATGAGCCGCCAGCAGCGCCGTCGAGGCACTCTTGGGCAGCGGGATGAAGAGGCGACAGCCCACGTTCGGGGCCGCGCGTCGATTCTGAAAGCGCCCCTTGGCGCGCATGTGTGCGGGATGTATAGATTCGTGAAGCAGCACAGCCGCACCCGGCAGGCCCCAGCCAACACGTCGATGTACCAACGCGTGAAGTCTCCGCAACAAGTCGGGTACATGCAACACCCACCCTGCAGCGCGCTTGGCAGGGCCGTGCCCTGCTCCGCACAATGCAGACCTTGATGAGGCGAGGCCACACGTCGGTGCTGCCCGGGCCTCGCCTCTTCTCTTTATTTCCGCTCTTCCCTCTTTCTCTTGCTCAGGGTTCGCCGATCCGCTTTCTTGTCTCTGTCCCTCGGTCGCCAGCCTGTACGGGCGCTGAAGGCCACTGACTCGAACGCCCTGCCGAACAGAACCGACCACTTGCCCCTCCATCTCCCCCAGACCATGCCCGCTCAAACGTTCATCCCGGCCCGCTCGGCCCGCACCACGCTGTTCGCCCTCACCCCCTTGCTGGCCGCGGCCGTGCTCAGCGCCTGCGGGGGCGGTGGCAGCAGCGCTGACTACACCTTGAGCGGCACCATCACTGGCCTGAGTACCAGTGGCCTGGTGCTGGCCACCGGCAGCCAGACTGTGAGCGTGGCCTCGGGCGCCACCAGCTTCACTTTTCCGAGCAGCGTGGGCAGCTATGCCGTCACCGTCAAATCGCAACCCACAGGGCAGACCTGTGCCGTCACCTCGGGGGCCAGCGGTACCGCCAGCAGCAACGTGAGCAGTGTGGTGGTCACTTGCCGTGCCTACCTGGCCTACGTCACCCATGGCAGCAGCGAAACCGTCAACGGCTTCAGCGTGAGCACCTCGGCCGGCACATTGACCGCCCTGGGCAGCACCGGCATGGCCGCCACCGCCTACCCGCCCACCCACATCGTGATGAGCAGCGATGGCACAAAGGCCTATGTGAGTTTTCAGGACAGCCCCGTGATCGCCGACTACAGCGTGTCCAGCAGCGGCGCCCTGACCCTGCTGGCCAACACCGCGGCCGTCAGCGAAACCCGCGGCATGACGCTGTCGGCCGACGGCAAGTACCTGTACAGCACCAACTACACCGACAAGTCGCTGGGGCAATTCAGCGTGGCCAGCACCGGCGTGCTCAGCACGCTTTACCCCACCTCGGTGGCCGCCGGCAGCACGCCCATGTCGGTGGCCGCCACCGCCGACGGCAGGTATGTTTACGCCGCCAACTCGGGCGACGCCACCCTGACGGGCTACAGCGTGGGCTCAAGCGGCAATCTGAGCGCGCTCAGCACCGCCAGCTACAGCCTGAGCAGCGGCAGCGCCCCACGTGGCCTGGCCATCGCCAACAGCCAGTACCTGTACGCCACCCAAGCCGGCAGCGCCAAGCTGCTGGCCTACAGCATCGATTCGAGCACCGGCAAGCTGACCGCCCTGTCGCCGGCTTCGGTCAGCACTGGCAGCACGCCCTACGCGGTGGCCCTGCGCTCGGACGGCCGCTGTGCCTACGTGGTCAACCGCAGCGACAGCACCGTGTCGCAATACATCATCAGCACGGGCGTGCCCACTGCCCTGGCCACCGCCACCTTGGCCACCGGCAGCAGCCCCGTGGCCATTGCCCTGTCGCCCGACGACCGCTTTGCCTACGTGGCCAACAGCGGCGCCTCGACCGTGTCGGTGTACAGCGTGGGCACCAGCTGCGACCTGAGCCTGATCACCAACGTGTCCAGCGGCGGCAGCACGCCCACCGGCATCGTGGTGCGCTGAAGCCTGAGACACGCCAGGCCGTTTCAGACGGGATCGTCTGACGGTCTGGTCTCTACACCCTCAACAAGCCAGGCGTCACCACCCGCCGTTGTGGTCGCCTGAAGCGGCACCTTGGGCTGGATGGTGCCATCGGTCTGGGCCACCGACATGAACTGTTGCCAAACCGCCGCGGACGCTGAGGGGACGCGGACCTGCCGCAACCCGCTTCAGGGCGGGCACCAGATTGGCCGGCCGCACCGAAGGTTCATCTGACCTGGCTACAATTCGCGCGATGACTGTGCATCGCCTTGCCTCTTCGGACCGTGCCTCGGGCACCACCGAACACATGGCCGCCCGCTTTCAAAGTTTCACGTTGGCCCGCATCTCACGGAACGCCTGCCGTCGGCAGTCAGGCTGCTCGCGCCTGACGCCCCCTTAGAACAAAGCGAACGTCGACCTCATGGGCATGGACGTTCCATGCCTGCATCGATCACGCTTTCTCGGCCTCCCACCAGGGAGCGCCCTCGTCATGTCCCAACATTCTCATTTCTTTCGGGCCCAGTGGGCTCCGAGCATTCCGCGCGAGCTCATGGCCGGTGCCGTGGCCACCTTTGCCCTGATTCCAGAAGTCATCGCCTTTTCTTTTGCTGCCGGCGTGGACCCGGCGGTGGGGCTGTTCGCGTCATTCATCATCAGCATCGTGATTGCCTTTGCCGGAGGTCGGCCCGCGATGGTTTCCGCTGCAGCGGGCTCGGTCGCCCTGGTGGCGGCCCCTTTGGTTCATTCACACGGTGTCCCCTATCTTTTCGCCGCCGGCCTGTTGGCCGGCGCGGTACAAGTCCTGTTTGGCTGGCTCCGACTCGGCGTGCTGCTGCGCTTTGTCTCCGGTTCGGTGCGCACCGGGTTCGTCAATGCCTTGGCCATTCTGATTTTTTCGGCGCAGATGCCGCACCTCATCGGTGCCAACAGCGCCACCTGGGCCATGGTTGCCCTGGGACTGGTGGTGATCTATGGCCTGCCTCGGATCACCACAGCGGTGCCTTCGCCCTTGGTCTGCATCGTGGTGCTGACACTCATTGGGCAATGGTTGCATTTGCCGCTGAAGACAGTGGCCGACCTGGGTTTGCTACCAGATACCTTGCCGGTCTTCGCGCTGCCGACTGTGCCCTTCACGATGGAGACACTCCGCCTCATCGCACTCCCAGCTTTCGCGATCGCCATGGTCGGACTGCTGGAGTCACTGATGACCGCCAGCGTGGTGGACGAACTCACCGACACACCGAGTGCCAAAAACAGGGAATGCAGCGGCCTGGGCATGGCCAACATGGCGGCCAGCCTCTTCGGTGGCATCGCCGGATGCGGCATGATTGGACAGACGGTTAGCAACGTGCGTTACGGTGGGCGGGGTCGACTTTCGACAC
Source organism: Curvibacter sp. EU05-FHT14A10 (assembly GCF_058791075.1). Taxonomy (NCBI): domain Bacteria; kingdom Pseudomonadati; phylum Pseudomonadota; class Betaproteobacteria; order Burkholderiales; family Comamonadaceae; genus Curvibacter; species Curvibacter sp. EU05-FHT14A10. The sequence goes on along the minus strand of NZ_JBYTDE010000002.1, from coordinate 25,356 downwards.
TCTTTGCGGGTGCCTTCCTGCTGATTCTCATGTTGCTGCTGAAGCCCTGGGTGGCACAAGTGCCGGTGGCCGCGCTGGTCGCCATCATGGTCATGGTGTCGGCTTCAACCCTGGACTGGGGTTCCGCGCGCGCTTTGCTGCGACATCCCAAACTATCAAGCCTGGTCATGCTGGCGACCGTCGCGGTGACCGTCGCAACAGGCAACCTGGCGGCCGGTGTGGCCATCGGCGTTCTGCTGAGCGGCGTGTTCTTCACATTCAAGGTGTCGCGCCTTTTGGTCGTGACCCGGACAGGGGATGACACACTCACCTACAGGGTTTCAGGCCAGGTCTTTTTTGCGTCCGCCGACTTGCTGGTTGACGCCTTCGACGTGCGAGAGGTCGAAGGCAGGGCGGTCACCATCGACTTGAGCCAGGCCCACTTTTGGGACATCACCTCCGTCACGGCCTTGGACAAGATCTGTCAAAGGCTGCGCAAACACGGCAGCGAGGTCGAGGTGCGCGGCCTGAACGACCACAGCCGCGCCCTGGTCTCGAAGTTGGACCTTGGCATCGAATAGGCCCCGCGAGCCCCTCTGGTGCATGCTTTGGCCACCGGACACATCGGCTGGCGACAGACATTGGAGTCGAGCAAGACAGTCACGATGGCGGGCACATCCGACGGCTGTGCTTGCTCAAGCTTTCAGGCCTCAGACAGCCTGGGTGGGCACCCCGTGCCGCAACTCGGTTTGCTTGTTGAGCCCATCCACAAACACCAGCTGGGGTTGATGGGCGCGAACCTCGTCCTCGTCCACCTGAGCAAAGGCAGCGATGATCAACAGATCGCCCACGGCTGCACGGCGGGCCGCCGATCCGTTCACCGAGATCATGCCGCTGCCCCGTTGGCCTTTGATCGCGTAGGTGATGAATCGCTCGCCATTGTTGATGTTCCAGATGTGGACCTGCTCGTTTTCAATCAGGTTGGCGGCCTCCAAGAGGTCTTCGTCGATCGCACAGGAGCCTTCGTAATGCAGCTCGCAATGGGTGACCGTGGCTCGGTGGATCTTCGATTTCAGCAGGGTGCGTTGCATGAGGGAGTCGCCGTTTTAAAACGGCCGGAGCATACCTTGCGAAATGCCCGATCCGACCCAAAACGCCCTCGCGCGCCAACAAACCGCGACGGATAGCGCTACCTTGTCATGAGCGCGCCCACTGCGGTGCAGACCTTGAACCCCAGCCGGACCTCGGGAGCCTGGCGACGCACTTGGGATGATCCCCGTACCAGGGCTCACGGGGCTGACACGGGACAGCCCAGGCCCGGGGCCTCGTGCAGTCCCCGCTCAGCTCGGTTGCAGCGTATGAAGCGCATCCGCCAGCGTGGGAGGCAGTTCAATCACGAATCGACACCCCTGCCCAGGCTCTGAGTACAGAAGAACATCCCCGCCGTGCAGCCTGGCCACGTGACGGGTGATCCACAGGCCCAGGCCGAAACCCTGAGCCTTGTCGTCGTACTGGCCGCGTTCAAACTTGTAAAAAATGCGGGCCTGCGTCTGCTGATCCAGGCCCTCGCCTTGATCGCTGACCGACAACAGAAGCCAGCCCCGGGTGTCCAGCGTGGTGCTGACGCTGACCTGGCCCTGCCGTGCGTACTTGACGGCATTGTCGATGAGGTTGGACAAAGCCATCCTGAGCAGGGTCGGGTCACCGATCCAGACCGCTGGATCCGGGGCCAGAGACAGTTGCAGCCAGTGCCTGGGCGACCAGTGCACCAGTTGGGTGGCTTCGTTCACCAGGTCGGCCAGATTGAACTCGGCGCTGACGAGCTGCAAGCCGCCGGCGCGAAAGCGCTCACTGCACAGGCTGTTGTCGACCAGGGCACTCAGGCGTCGGCAGGCGCGCCGGATTTGCGCGGCCTGCTCAAGCTGACGTCCAACGTCCTGGTCAGGAAAACTCATCTGCTCGGTGGCCGCGCTGTCGATGATCGTCAAGGGCGTTCTGAACTCGTGGCTGATCATGCTGAAGAACTGCCGTTGCTCCAGCAACATGCGGCGTTCTTGATCCAGCGCCAGTTGCAAGGATTGCTGGGCCTTGCCCAGCTCGGCCGTGCGTTCACTCACCCGCGTCTCCAACATGCGCTCCGACGCAGCCAATGCCCGATGGGCCTGGGTTCTGGCTTCGTGGGCCCGTTTGAAGCGCTGGTACAACCCTGCCCCGATCGCTGCGGCGGCCATGGTCAGCAGCAGCAGCAACTGGAATTGCCAGACCAGCGCAGTGTCATGTTTCACCACCCGCGTCCCGGTGAACTCGGCCAGGGTGAGCACGATGTTGCCCGATTGGAATACAAAGGTCACCAACAGCAGGCCCCGTTCAACACTCCAGCCACGTTGCCGGATGTCTGCACCACAGATCCAGCTGCCTGCAAAGACGCTCAGCATCGGGCAGACGATGCCCAGCAGGGCAAAGCGCCCGTAGCAGCCGAGGGGGATGCTGAGCATCGCGGCGACGTTCGCCAGGCACAGCAGGCGCAAAAACACCTGCACGGCGCGCCATCGGGCCTGCCCGCGGGTCACCAACTCGGTCGTCAGCCAGGCCACGCCGGCCGCGACCGAGAACGAGCCCAAGCCCACCATCGCGCTGGCCCAGGCCGGGTGCTGCTCCAGCAACCAGATGTTGGTGTACCCATGAAGATTGAAGGCGTGAATCAGGGTCAAGACCCCCAAGACACCTGTGGCGGCCAGGCGCCGTTCCTTGAAGATCACGGCACCACCGCCCACCAGCAAGAGCAATGAGAAGCCCAGGCCGAAATACAGCCCCAGGCCCCATCCCTCGCGCTCGGTCTGGCCCAGCAGATCGTCCGGGCGCCACAGACTGGCATAGACCCGCATCACGCTGCTGCTCTGCACCCGGATCAGGACGGGCTCAGCAGGGTTCAATCGAAAAAGAAACTTGCGTGTCGACAGGCGCTCAGCCGAGGGCCGCAGGTCCCCCGCATCTTGCTGCGTCCACTGCCCTTGACGGCGTTGATAGAGCGAGATCCAGTCGAGGTAGGGCGGGCTGATCTGCAGCAGCAGATCGGGCTCGTGCTGCAACTCGGGCGGTACCGTCAGGCGCAGCCAGACCACGTTTCGGGTGTAGCCTTCGCTGACGGGGCCCTGAAGCCATTGAAACTCAGTGTCGGGCTTGGCCGCCACGGTATCGACCGTGGCTTGGCCAGTGACATCAATCCATTGCTGCCACGGCCATTGACTGCCCAGAAGGATAGGATTTCCGGCCTCCAGCCGATGGCGCCATTCCCCCGCATGCAACCCGTAGCTCCCCAATAACAGCATCAGACATACCAACCACCTGACTGTGAGTTTTTGTGAGTATTTGTACATGGCGCGTTCCGTGCGGGGCCTGGAGAATCCAAGATCAAAACCTTTCATGATGCCTCAACAAGCCGCCTCTTCTACCACCGCTCCCAGCATTGCTGTCGTGGAGGACAACGAAGACATTCGCAACAATGTCTGTCGCTTCCTCGTCAAGTCAGGCTTCAGGGCTTGGGGGGTTGAATCGGCCGAAGACTTCTATGTGGCCTTGCTCAGAGAGCATGCCCACCTGGTGCTGGTGGACCTTGGTCTGCCCGGTGAAGATGGCCTGTCGCTGGTCAAGCGATTGGCCGTACAAGGCATCCCCGTGGTGATTTTGACGGCACGGGGCGAACTCAGCAGCCGCATCGCGGGCCTGGAGTCCGGGGCGCTGCAATACTTCGTGAAACCCACCGACCTCAATGAGTTGGTGGCCGGCATCCGATCCTTGCTGCGGCGCACGGGCCAGCCCTCGGCGGGCCAGACCACCGTGACGGCTTGGCGCCTGCAAGCCAACGAAGCCGTGCTGATGTCACCCGACAACAAGTCGGTTCCACTGACAACCCGAGAACTGCAACTGTTGGGCTGCCTGGCGAAAACACCGGGTACCGTCGTCAGCAAGACTGACTTGATTGAGTCGATGGGGGGTGGCGATTCCGAGGAGGCTTTTCACCGCATTGAATCTCAACTCAATCGCCTGCGCCGCAAAACCCTGACCGAGACGGGCCTGCCCTTGCCCGTGCGAGCCGTCTTTGGCAGAGGCCTGGTCTTTGTGCCATGACGCCGATGCAGATTCAGATGCAGACGATTTCTGTGGTGGCTTGTCACGCAGGCAGCTCACGGGATGCCGAGGGGGCTGCGCATGTTCGCGGATGGCCGCTGGGCATTGGCCCCATGTCGATGGGCTTCCACGGGGCGTGGGCTGGCTTGCCGGCCAGCAAGACAAGGAATGATCGTGTGGGGCCACGAATTTCGCGGCCCGCAGCCAGCTGAAAAGAACCAACTAACAAGATGAGCACCATCGTCTCAAACTTGGATCTGCTGAAACGCATTCCTCTGTTTTCCTTGCTGACCGCGGCGCAAGCTGAGGCCATTGCCTTGACTGTGAACAAACGCCACTACAAGCGGGGCGAGGTTCTGGTTCGGCAACACCACCAGGCCCATGAGCTGTTTGTCTTGCTGGCGGGCCGGGTGCGCGTGTTTTCCAGTGACAGCAAAGGGCGCCAACTCGTTCTGAACAAACTGCGCAAAGGCGAGATCCTGGACGAGATGAGCCTCATCGACGATCAACCGCACGCAGCCACTGCCCAGGCCGAGATCCCCACCGACGTGCTGACCGTGAGCCGGTCTGATTTCCAACGCTGCCTGCAAGAAAACAGACATGTCGCTTATGCCATCATGAATCACCTGGTACAGCGCCTGCGTCAGGCCAATGGCAAGATTGAATCGCTGGCACTCATGGACGTTCACGGCCGCGTCGAGCGCGCCCTGCTGGAGCAGGCCGAGCCCACCGACGATGGCTTGATGGTGATCCATGAAAAGATATCCCGCCAGGACATCGCCAAGATGGTCGGTGCCTCGCGAGAAATGGTGAGCCGGGTGATGAAAGACCTGGAGGCACAGGGCTACATCCAAACGGACTCGCCCTGCCGAATGACACTCAGAGAACCCTTGCTGCGCCATCTGGCGTCACAGCCATGAGATCAAGCGCCCATCGACCCGCCAGGCCTGCCCGACGCCCCCATGCCGCTGGGCGACCCTGATGGGTTCGACATTGGCAGAAAACCGTGGCGCATGCCGCCGTGCCAGAAAACAGGACCATGGCCCGCCAATGGGCACGAGCCCAAGCACCGGGCCATGAATGCAACAGGTAGCACCCCATGAGACGGCCTTCTTGAGCAAGGCCACCAACTCTTCGGCGCCTTTGTCGAGGCCCACCCGCGCAGCCTTGAGGCGCCCGATGGCTTCGAGTCTCACAGAGCAGCACGAACCCATGACCCACCCACATCCCCGGCCCCCCTCCTGAGGGTGCCACGCCCACTAGGCGCCCCTTGGCCCCAGCGGCCAACCCCATCCCGATCCAGCGCTGAAGGGGGTGGACTATGGCCCACAAAACCAGACAAGCAGTCCACGCCACCGGCGGTCAGGCCACCATCCTGGCCCTGGCGCTGCAAGGCGAGTTCAGCCGCCTCAAGGAAGCCCACCAGGCCCAGGCCTGCATCAACAGCCTGCTGTCACCGGATCAACTGCCCACACTCGAACAGCCCGAAGAGTTCAGCGTCACGCCTGAAGACCTGCGGGCTTTGTTGCGGGTGACGCAGGCGGCGGTGGAGAGACGGACGGGGGCTGTGGAGGCCGCTATTGGGGTGTTGAGGGCGGTTTTGGGGTGAGGGGTGGGTGGCGGCTTTGCAGGGCGGGTTCAACCGGTCGATGCAACACACTAGCAGTGCACGTTGTGCAAGGAGATTCGTGTGAAGCAAAGACCAAGGATTTACTACACCGCCGCCCAAAAAACGGTGATGTGGGAGGAGTGGAAGAAGGGCAAGACGCTCCATCAGATCGGACTGCTCTTCGATCGACCTCACACCTCTATCCATAACATTCTTTCGCAGACAGGTGGAATCCGTCCACCAGAGCGACGACGGTCCTGCAAGGCTTTGACAATGGCCGAGCGCGAAGAAATATCCAGAGCCCTGGCAATCGGCGATTCGATTCGAACTATTGCTAAGCGATTGGGCCGAGCACCGTCCACGGTCAGCCGGGAGCTTCATCGAAATGGCGGCCTTCTTCGTTACCGAGCTACCTCGGCTGACGAGTCAGCCTGGGAACGCGCCCGCCGGCCCAAACGCTGCAAATTGGCGACTAACCCTTGCTTGGCCCAAATCGTGGCAACCAAGCTGCAGAATCAGTGGTCGCCAGAGCAGATCGCTGGCTGGCTCAAGCATACTTACCCGAGCGACCCCAGTCTCCACGTGTCCCACGAAGCCATCTACCGAACGCTTTTCATCCAGACGCGAGGCGCCTTGAAGAAAGAGTTGCTCGAGCATCTGCGACGTACGCGAGGCATGCGACGCTCTCGCCATTACACCCAGAAGACGGCTGGCCACGGCCAGATCAAAGACACCGTCTCGATCAGTGAGCGCCCCCCGCAAGTCGACGACCGGGCTGTGCCTGGGCACTGGGAAGGTGACCTGGTGTTTGGCAGTGGGAACAGCCAAATCGCAACGCTGGTAGAGCGCAGCACGCGATACCTGATGCTGGTCAAAGTAAAAGCCAAAGACACCCAGACAGTGACTGATGCGTTGATCAGACACGCAAGCCAACTGCCCGCAGAATTGTATCGATCACTCACCTGGGACCGCGGAACCGAAATGCACGCTCATAAGCGGTTTACGGTTGCGACCGATATACAGGTTTATTTTTGCGACCCCCAAAGTCCATGGCAGCGCGGCAGTAACGAGAACGCCAATGGTCTTATCCGTCAATATCTACCAAAGGGCCTGAACATCTCCATCTATTCGCAGGCCGAACTCGACGCAATTGCCCGACAATTGAATGAAAGGCCGAGAAAGACACTGGGGTACCGGACACCGGCCGAGATGTTTCAAGAATGTGTTGCATCGACCGGTTGAATCCGCCGCCCAAAGCGGAAATCTGCTCGCTTAGATTGGTCGCTTGGTAGCGGCCATTCAGTCAAGAAGTCAAATCAACGCCTAAGATGACTGAAATGCAAAGGTGATTGTTCAACTCATCAGTCCAGTGAATGCACAATGGGGCTTTTTGCACCATCAGCGCCAAGTGATCGATGGCAGGTGAAACTTGCCTTTCATTGACCAGCATGGTGAGGAAGGACTCGCCCTCAGTTCCCCCCCCATACGTCGATTTCATGCCGGAAATATCCGCGCCCCTTGCCATATGCTCGAAGCTGCGGCTTCTACCTCCAAGTACGACTTCGGCAGCAAAGGCGTGCGTGCGACTGCGCTATCCTTCGACCATTCTGCAGTATGCCCCTGCTTATCTTTCCGCTTCAGCTTTGAGCCGCCACCCAGCGACAAAGAAAAGAGGTCTAGAAATCTTCTGGCTCCAACTCCAGTGAAAGGCTCAAATGTGACTCGATTTCCTTCAGACTGATTGTCAAGACTGGTTTTGAGCGAAATCGCCTCAGAATGCAGATCGAGTGCCCTACTTTTTGGGTAAGGCTCGACATAGACAACTCGTTCTATCCCCGCATCAATAATGTGCTTGGCGCAATTGTGACAAGGAAACGTTGTGCAATACAACGAAGCTTTTACTGTCGAGACACCAATGCGCGCACAGGAGAGAATTGCCTCCATCTCGGCATGAACGACGCGACCGAACTCTGTCAGGTCGGATATCTTGCTCTGCCCAAGAACCGCTTCCAGCTCTTGTTTCTTGTCCTCACTTGAAAGCGAATGCTCAATCAATGCGCTGACAATCTCCTTGATGATTTCATTCTGAGCCGCCTTGTTTGAATCCTTTTCCCTCGTGTAGTCCTTCCCATCTTCGGCGTCATTGACCACACCGGTTGCAGGGTCGACTTCCGCCCAATACTGACCACCGCCGAATCTAGGAGTGTCGTTGGCACCAGTTGCAACGATCTGTTGGTCACGAGCGATGATCGCACCAACTTGCCTGGAAAGGTCGCTCGATCTAATCGACGAATTGAAGGCCATGAACATGGCAAATTCGTCGAAAGTTGGACTCCTGAACGGGTTGGAAAAAAGCAGTTCCAGGAACCGCTGAATTGTGTTTTTTACCTGGTCATCATTTTTTCCAAGACTGACAAAGAAATCCGACAAGTGGAATGTGTCTCTGGTCCTTTGTCCATGATCAACCTTCTCATCTTCGTCGATGCGGATCAATTCGTCGGCTTGGCCCTGATTTAGCGACTTGTCTTCGACAAGATAGGCGTGCCTTCGCTTTTCATCGGCATGGATTCCAAACAAGTAGAAGCCATCACCATAAACCTTGCGAAGGAATTCGACTTCATCCGGATGTTTGAGTGAATTGACAATGTATGCGGTCCTCTTTGGATCGCCACTGCGCGACTCTTTAATTTTGTGAGCTGCGCCAGCGGCAAGGATGGCATTGTTCCCAGTTGTCTGTCGAAGCTCGTCCCCCTGATTCATATAGTGCTTTATGCGATCATATTCACTGGGATTTTTGATTGACTGAGATAGTAGACTCGAGACGCGAATTTCCTCAACGGCATAACCAAAGCCTCTAAGTCGGTCCTGCAGCGGATCGAGAACACGCCTGTATTCGGTGCCAACGGCATTCACTATTCCGATAACCAGTTCAGTGTCTTTGAAGTGGCCTTGTAGATAGAGATTTTCCGGCGATACCATGTTAGCGTCGTTCGACTTTTCATCTGACGCTTGGGGCAAAGTGAGCGGGATTTCTTCCTTGGGTGCGGTATATTCCGCGGGATAGAGCAGGTGGGGGACTGATGCCTCCAAGCGACCAAGCCCCGGGTCTTTACCTTGAAAATTCAACGTACCGGTGCTACTGAACCAATTGAGAACGCCACCATCTAGTCGTAGCACCTTTTTGTTAGGATGATCTTCATTCCATTGACCGTTTAGCGATGAGAGCTTGCTTTTCAGCGAATCAAACGTGCCGGTGAACTTGAGACTCATTGGGTATTTCTTTCAATTCGGTCTGACTGGTGAAGGCGGCTGTGATGAGTTCAGTAAGGCGTACTTTGGCAATGTCAATTGGCCTTGTCAGCTCCAGATGGCGACCAGCTCGGCAATCTTTGTTGCGACTACTGCCATCGAGTCTTCCGACGTGTCAAGGCCGCCTCGTGACGCGAGCATGGGGCTGACATCGCGGAGGGCCGTGTAAGTCGTGCCGTGCACGATGGGCACGAGACGGCTACCCTGCAGGAGGGTCGAAAGCTCTTTGTCAGCGACGCCCTCTTTCGGGAGGCGTGCTAGCAATGCCGGGGTCACCAAGACGAGCCCGATTTTCGATGCCGCCAAACCCTTGTCGATAGCGCGCATCATCGGCACGCCAAGGCCAAGGTCTTTCTCGCTGAACCAAACCTTGACACCAGCCGCCTCGAGTAAATCGTGCAGTTCCTTGGCGGCTTCCCGCCGGTCATCCCAAGCGTGACAGAGGAAGCAATCACGAAGGTCTGGCTTCACCGCTGCTTCTTTCTCAATAGCCTCGCGGACTGGCAGGAGGGACGCCACCTGGGCAGGCGTGTACGAAACGGACGAGCCGGCACGCGACCAGTGCGGTCTTGAACTGGCGCCTCCGCTGGACCTACCACCGCCGCTGTAGCCGTTCCCGCCGCCCGATGAGTAAGAAGAGCTGTACCCGCTGCCGTAGCTGCTGCGGTAACCGCCATAGCGTGAACTGCATGCAGGGCAGGCCGCCGCCGCGGCCGAAGAGTTGTGTCCGCGTACTGGTGCTGTGCATCTTGCCATTTCTGTGCTTCCCCATTTGTGTGACAGTGCTGATCGTAAGCGCAGTAACCTATGCAATCATTGAATATGGCGGTTGAAAGCCTGTGAAGTTTCTGTGCACAAGCAACTTATCCGCGCAGTCGCCCATCACACACGCTACTGCGGTTCTAGCGGGATCAATGGGGTGATCAACCGTTTCACGAATCCTCCTAGCGAGTTAAAGGCCGTGTAATTCAGGGGTGATCACGGAATCGTGGGCTCCCCGTAAGATAGCCAAACAGATTGATTTTGCTCCTGACGCTCGCATCTAATTGAATCAGCTAGCTCGGCGCATCTCAGGCTAAGTACACCGTTTGGGAGCGGTCAGTCCCCAATGTCGGCTCCTGGCCGATGTGCGTCATGGTAACTGCTGCTGTACTGGGTCCATAGTGGCTGTTGGGATGTACCGTTAAGTTGGCAATTGCAACGTCTCCCATTGGCGTAGCAATTCGACTTGGCGGCGGAGTTGGTCAGTCGGCATTGTTTGGGAACCCCAAACCGGAACTCGACCGGCATACTCTCCCAGCAACCAGAATTGCCGCACTGCCATGAACCGAGCGATGGCGGCAAGGTCGGCATCTGTGACCGGGCGTCTATCTCGGTAGGCGGAGATGTAATTTTTCCATTGCATTTCCACCGTATCTGTCGCCTTACCGTCCGGCACGCGCGGATATAGGCTCCATGGGTAGACCGCGAGCTCATACGCCAGGTAACCTGGACCCGCCTCGTCGAAATCGAAGAATATTGCTCGGCGTTGCCCTTCGGCGTCGGTCACGACGAAGTTGTTCTGACCGTGTGCGTCGCCGTGGCATAGCACGCGGCTTAGTTCGCCTAAGGCCAAGATTTCGTCGTGTAGCCGCAGGCCCAGCATCTCGAATTGCGCCCGCAACTCGCCAGTCATGGTGGGCGCGCGAAGTAGGCCCTCCAGCGGCCTCAGCAGGAGATAGTCCAGGTCAAGCACATAGGCGCTCGCCGGCCCGCGGTAGCTTTCGCCCCCTTGATGCAAGGCGGCCAATCCGTGCGCAAAGGCCTGGATGTCAGTGGCTGCTTCACTAGTAAACTCCCCGTCCAGATATTCGAAGAGCATCAACACGCGGGCGCCTTCCGGCAGCGGCACCTGTATGGCAATCTCGCCGGTCGCCGTTTTCACACAGCGAGAGACTTGGCAACCGACGTGGGCCCAGTGCTCCAGTGCTGCAGCTTCAAACGACGCATTGGGACCACCTCGCGGTCGCTCAGCACTGAGTCGCGCCACAACGCGCCTCCCGCCGGCAAAGCCCAGTCGATAGACCTGATTGAAACTTCGCCGCAGGAACTCACTCTCGACGACATCGCCGAGTCCGTAGCGGGCCTGCACAAGGGCGGCGATGCTGCTTGCCGTTGGCGTCGATTGCGTGATTTCCAGTTGCATTCCTGTTCCGCAAGAAAAAAGGACGCGATTATGGCGCGGCGGCGCGCAGACTCGAACGGCCGCATCTGGCCGGATTCTGCCCTACATCGGCGGGCGCAGGTGGGCCCATTGCTGTCTTAAACATAAGACCCACAAACCCGTCAACTGAAGCCGTACGAACTAGGCCCACTCCGTATGCAAGCTATAGTGTTTGAAACGAATGCGCTTGCGCGTTTGTTTCAGGACTAGCGAGGTGCGCGGCAAAGGAGTGTGGCAGCTTTTATGATTGAATTTAGTACTACTTCTTCATGTGATCGCCATGCCAAAAACTTCGGCTACATGCCTCGCGCCGCGTTTTCTTCGCATCAATATAGACCGCAAGCTTCAGACATAGCCCTCGGCTTGGTACGGTCCACATTACGTTAGGCGTCAGACCACATGAGCCTGCTAACTCGGTTTCTGTTTGGAAAGTCACCGCCTCGGATAGAACATCCGGTCTTGGGCGACGCATTGCTGATGTCTACCAAGAATGGCTCCTATTGGGAGATTGAGACTGAAGTAGCAGGCAAGCCCTTTACCGTATTGATTGAGACAGTTGGAGACCAGAAGCCGACTCAAAATCAGGTTGAGTTCTTCCAAAGCTTTGCGAACGATCCAGGCCTAGCCTTCAAACGGGCCTTCTCGCTGCTTATTCCTGCGTACCTGAAGTGGACAAGAGCGCCATTCCCGAACAATTGGATGGATGCCTTCCTATTCGCTGGCATGTCTGTACCTCTTGCCGCCGACGAAAGGAACCCCTGGGACTTGTCATTCGAGTGCTTAATGGATCGCGACGGCCACCTCTTCACATGCACGTTTGAGAACGGCCAACTAAAGGAACTGAGCATCGATGGCTAGCTCTTTTCATGTACTGACACCTATGCGCCGAGCCATCGATTCAATGCAGTCAATCGTCGAAGATCTTGGCCTCGTGATTCGGAACGCTGGTTTCCATTGAGCGTCTGCTCTTCTCGCTGCCTCAGGCAGCTCCTGGCCGGATTCTGCCCTACATCGGAGGGTGCTGGCGGGCCCGTTGCAGCCTGTCGCCAGTTGAAATTTTGCGTGGTTGATACCAGCCCCTCCGGATTCGACCCACTGTGCACTTCGCACGAAGCCTGCTGCAAATGACATCAGTGAGCCACCGTTTCTTGCGCAGACGCAGCACTGCCTTGTCGCCACTGTCCAGGCGGCAAACCGTTATGCCTGCGGAAGGCGGCCGAAAACGCGTACATCGATGTATACCCAACCCGTTCTGCGATATCGCTAAGGGCCATGTCCGGAGTTCGCAGGAGATCACGCGCGATGGCCATCCGCCAAGCCGTGAGGTAGCGCATGGGCGCATCGCCCAACACGTCTTGAAAGACGCGAGCAAATGTTGCCCGCGACATATTGCTCAAGCCAGCCAACTCGTCCACGGTCCAAGCCTTGCTGGTGTCGCCATGCATGGCCTGCAAGGCTTTGGACAGGCGCGGGTCCGAAGCGCCGCGAAACCAGGCCGGCGCTGTTGCGCTGGACGCTAGCCCAGTGCGAATGCCCAGCACCACCAGGACGTCCAGCAATCGATCCAGAACCGTCTGCCGACCCGGCTCTAGATGAGAAAGCTCGCGCGATAACAGCGCCACGACGCCGTGAATTGGATCGTCAATGCGTGCGGGAATCGCCAACATCGATGGCAATGAATTGACCAGTCCCGCTCCGATGTCGCCGGAGAAGCGGTAGGCACCGCAGAGGAAAACAGCCGCACGCGGATCGCGCTCTGCCTCATTGACGGGTTGCTGAGCCCGAAAGTCTTCTGGCAAGACGCAGACCGCGCCGGGCTCGTGGGCAATGAAGTGGTCCGGGCCTCCCCGTACAAGGGCCAGGTCGCCCTGCCGCAGTTCAAGCGCCTCTTGCTCATGGCCCTCGACCCAAAGCCATGCCTGCCCTTGAAGTACAGCGTGCACCGCGAGTTGGATCGTGCCAGGCAGACGCAACCCCCAGGGGGCGATAGCGATCGACCGCGCGAACACTCCACCGGAGGCTCGGGCGCGTGTCAGATGCTCTTGAAGTATGTCCACGAAATGAGCGTATCACACAAATTTACGAGCTATTTGATTATTGATGCATTCAATGGTCACCCCTAAAGTCTGCATCACCGACCTACATCCCGGAGATCACCATGACCCCCTGCACCCCCAGCACCCCTAGACCGACCCTGGTTCTCGGCGCCACCGGCAAGACCGGCGCGCGCGTTGCACAAAAGCTGCGCGAGCGTGGCACCACCGTCCGCACGGCGGCCCGGCGAGGTGCAGACGTTCGCTTCGACTGGGACGATCCGTCCAGCTTCGCCCGCGCTGTCCAAGGCGTCCAGGCCATCTACCTGGTGTCACCCGTCCTGCGGGTCGACTTCGCACCGGTTGTTAGCCGGTTTTTGGACGAGGCGCAGCTCGCTGGGTGTAGGCCACATCACTTGTCTCAGTGCCCATGGCATTGAACTGGCCCCGCCACAAGTGGCGCTGCGCGCAGTCGAGCTTGACCTGGCTTCGCGCCCATCCTTCACGCACTCGATCCTCAGGCCCGCCTGGTTCATGCAGAACTTCAGCGAGACATTCCTGAAACCGGTGAACGATGAGATCGTCGTGCCCTGCGGGATGGGGGCTGAGGCCTTTGTGAGTGCCGAGGACATCGCCGAAGTCGCGGCCGTCACGCTGACTGACCCTGTGTGTCATGCGGGCCGCGCCTACGCCCCCACGGGCCCCGAGGCATTGACATTCGAGCAGGCGGCACCGCTCATTTCGAGGGTGGTTGGACGCAGGATCACCTACCGTGACATTGAGCGCGAGGCCTGGATCCGTGCGATGACGCAGGCGGGGGTGCCCGCAGAATACGGTGACGTGCTGCGCATGTTGACGGAGACGATTGCCAGCGGTCACGGCTCGCAACCCAATGGCGACGTGATGGCTGTCACGGGCAAGGCAGCATCGCCGTTCACTGTGTTCGCCGCAGCGACCACCGCCGCATGGCGCTAACCCGCGCGGCCCTGCACCAGGCTGACAAGTGAGCTTTGAACGAGCTGTCGCCATTGTGAAGGGCACAACCCACCGACCATGGTCAATGCAGAGACCAGCGCAGACTCACGATTCCCATCAAGGAGAGCCCCTATGACAGGTTCACTCTACTCGGCTTTCAAGCCGGTCAAACCCTATTTCGATCTGGTGCGCACAGCCTTGGGCGAGCGCGTCGACGGCGAACACTTCTTCGACTGTGCGTCTGACGACATGACGTACGAAGTGCTCTACGAGTTCCCCGGTTGGCCACGTGTCATTCGTGGCAAACATGAACTCATGGAAGGTTTCCGGGGATACGGTCAGCACATCGTTATTCATGCGGCCGATCACCTGAAGCTGCACGCTGCCGATGACGGCAAGGTCGTGGTGCTGGAGTACGAGGTGCACGGGACAATTTTGTCAACCAACAAAGGCTACAACAACCGGTTTTGCTCGATCATCACCGTGACAAACCGTCGAATGGTGCACTGGCGGGACTACATGGACTCCCTCGCAGCCTGGAATGCACTGACCGTCCATGGCTTGTAACTGCAGGTGCGATGCCTTGGATGAGCTGCAGGTGAGGTGCCCGTCGCGACAGACCGCTCTTGGCCGAATGAAGCCCCGTAGTTCATCGCCCAAAGATTGTTCGACAGGCACTAAACAGAAGCGTAATCGTCGCTAAAGCAGGGGGAATTCCGAAGACCACTGCAACCACTCGTTCCCACATGGCCTGACGTGACCGGGCAACTTTGAGACACAGGTACGCAGCAACAACAGTGACGGCACTCGGGACCGCATGGTCGACTGGGCCGCCGCCATGGGAGAAGTTGCCCCAATCTGTGAAGAAGAAAAGGTAGTAGAACAACCCAGTTAAGACTGCGCAAAGCACCGGCAAGCCCGATGCCACGGAAAAACCGATATGCATCCCAGTTTTCATTTTGCAGCCGCTCCCGTAGCCCCCCTTGGCCGTTCTCAACATCGTATCAGGCACCTACCAGTTGGAGGCTTCTGCTTGAGTCCAAAACTGTGGCTTGGTTAGAACAGGTACGGAGGGCAGGTTGGGATCGGGTCCTATTGAGAGCAAGATCACGGCACTCCCTCAAGTTGGTAGGCCAGCCTTTTACCGCCTTTTCAGATCTCGGTCTGTTCGGCAAGCTCAAGCGCATCATCAACTTCGATTCCGAGGTATCGGACTGTCGACTCAAGCTTCGAATGTCCAAGCAATAGCTGAACCGCCCGTAGATTCTTGGTTCTGCGGTAGATGAGGGTGGCTTTGGTGCGCCGCATCGAGTGTGTGCCGCATTCTGTTGGGTCCAAGCCGAGTTGCTTTACCCAACTCACGAGAATACGCGCGTACTGCCGTGTCCCGAGATGCGGTGAATTGTGAAGTCGGCTGGGAAACAAAAAGTCCTCTGACTTCAGACCCGCGACTTTGATCCACTTTTGGAGCGCTTCCCGTGTGGTTGCCGTGATTTCGAATTGGACGGGACGCTGGGTTTTTTGTTGCATGACGAGGGCTCGTGAAGCGACTTGATCACCATGGTAGACATCTCGAACCTTGAGAGCTACCAGGTCACATCCACGCAGCTTGCTGTCAATTCCCAGGTTAAATAGCGCGAGCTCGCGCACCCGGTTTTCCATCTGAAGACGCACACGCAGTGCCCAGATGTCTCTGGGCTTGAATGGCGCTTTCTGCCCAACGATCTTGCCCTTGTTCCATGGCTCACGATGAACAACGCTTGGAAGAGATTCCATGACGATCTCCCATTGAGCTGAGGTACACCCAACGTGCACCTTCTAGATTCAGTTGTCCACTCTCACCCACACTGGCCGTGTCAGATTAGCCACCAGGGAGGGGCTTGCGGCGATGTTTGTCATCGTCCGCTTGTGATCGCCGCAGGCACTCGAGGCGTGCAATTCGACCGACAGCAACCAGCCTAAAACGGCAATTCATCCCCCCTACACATTCGCGCCCGCAAAACAACGACGCTTTAACGATTGCACTTCAAACACATGCCCATCAATACAAATCCCACAACCGATTTTGTTGTCAGGTGATGGAATCATTTGGGCGATCAGTCTTCGTTGTGCGCTGCCACCAAGCGCGGGGGTTACGCCGCAGGCTGGGTGGCGAAATCCTTGAGGTTCACGCCCAGAACTTCCAGCTTTTTGGCATACGAGTCCCTGCGTTTGGCGGCCTTTATCGCGGTCTCGGTGGCGGTTTGTATGGCCTTGGGCCCTTTGTGGGCAGCCGCCTGGATCAACCCGAACTTGTGAGCGGCATCCGCCTCGGCCCGCTTGAACGTGGCGATGAGCTCAGCGTGGGCATCGGATGGATTCACAGCAACTCCCTTATCAGTCGACGTCGTCATGCTTAAATTTTGACGTTGGCGCGAAGCAAGGCGGTTCTCAATTCGCGCGTGGCTTCTTTGGAAATATCCACCTTTTGAACCGCCAGGTCGAACGAAGAGGCTGGCTTGATGTGGGTGGGCAGTATCTTTTTGGCCGGAAGCTTGCCTGGGTACGTCCCTTGACGCGGACACATGCGAACGGAAAACCCGAATTCTTCGAGCACGCCTTTCGCATACAACTCTGCCAATTGTTGAAACGACACGTAGGTGGAGCGTTTCACGTCTTTACGCCCTGGTTGACTGACGTCGCGAACGAGTTCGAATTTTCCGAGTGAATCGCGCTGGGTATCGGTGAACGGATGCAGCAAGAAGGTCTGACGAACGCCATCCTTTTTGGACATCCAGGTGTGCTCGACGGCTATATCGGTTAACAGCATGTTTTTCTTTTAGCTCCGAGCGCTGCAGCTGGCGTGACCGCATCAGCCGGCACATCGCAGACAGCAGATTTTGTTTTCAAAAGACCTCAACCGGGAGCCGGGTGCCCCAGGCAGTACGGGTTGAGCGCGCGGGCAAAAACCGCCCAGCGGGTGCAGACTTTAACTGAACGAGCGCCGGTGGCAGATGCCGATGGCACGGCGATGGACCGGGCCTGCCAAGGGTGGCCGATTGAAAGCCCAAGGCGCTGGCGCCACTGCGGCTGCCCCTTCAACACCCCACCACCCTACTTGATGCAAACTCCCCCCACCTGACCTGTCCCGAGCCCTCATCCACCCCATGGACCTTCGCGCCCTCCGCTACTTCATCACCGTGCTCGAAGCCGGCAGCCTGTCGCGGGCCGCGGGGTCGCTCTACATCGCCCAGCCGGCACTCACGGCGCAGATCAAGAAGCTGGAGGCCGAGCTGGGGGCGGCCTTGTTTGAGCGCTCGCACGTGGGGGTCACGCCCACGCCGGCGGGCTTGCAGCTGTATGAGGATGCGCGGCGGCTGTTGAGTGATGCGGCGGCGATGCGTGAGCGCATCCAGCGGATGCCGCAAGAGCCCGAGGGCTCGGTGACGATGGCGGTGCCGTTTTTGCTGTCGTCGCTGCTGATGGGGCCACTGCTGGCCCGGCTGAAGGCCTCGCACCCGCGCATCCGGGTGTTTGTGCTCGATGACCTGAGCCTGATGGTGAAGAAAGCCATGCTGGATCGCCGGGCCGACATCGGCATTCTGGTGGACGCGCCGCAGGTGGATGGCCTGCATTGCCAGCCCCTGGCGACCGAGGCGATGTACTTTTGCGGGCACGACCCCGAGGGGCGGGTGTTGCCCTTGTTGCGCGCACCTGCCGTGGCCGAGAACGGTGCGTCGGCGCCTGGCGGCCCGGGCCACCCCCGGCCCGAGATCGACTTTGCCGATGCGGCGGCCCAGCCCCTGGTGCTGCAGTCGCGGCGCTACTCGATCCGCCAGCGGGTAGAAGAGGCGGCAGCGGCGCGCGGGGTGGCCCTGAACATCGTGCACGAGCACGATTCGGCCCGCGTGATCCGATCGCTGTATGCCAGCGGCGCGGGCTTTACCTTCACGCCGGCCTGCGCACTGGGCGAGGCGCCGGCTGGCAGTGCGGCCAGCGCAGACTGGCGAGTGGCCAGGGTGACGGGGCCCGATCTGCTGCGCCACTACAGCCTGGCCTGCAGCGCCGAGCGCGAGCCCAACGCGGTGATGCAGGTGGTGATGGCCGCGCTGCTGCAACTGGTGCAACAACTGGTGGACGAAGGGCGCTGGGAGGCCCGCTTGCCGACCTGAGCCCCCAGGCCCACACGCCCACACGCCCACACGCCCACACGCCCTCATTACACCGGCCTCGGCGCAGGCCATCAAACATTTTGATGGCACCCCATCAGCAATCGGTATTTCCCTGATACCCCGGTCTTCTGGAACAGTGCACCCGCACCCCCGGCCTGCACCCCTTGCAGCGCAGGGCGGATTTTCAGGAGACCGCATGACAACAAGCCATCCCCCCCTGGCCGGGCGCCAGGTTCTCAATGTGGGCGCGCTGGTGGCGCGCAGCGCCCGCGCCCATGCGCAACGCACCGCCGTCAAAACCCCCAGCCGCAGCGTGAGCTATGCCGAGCTGGAGCACCGCTCCAACCGGCTGGCCAATGCGCTGCTGGGCCTGGGCCTGCAGCGCGGCGACCGGGTGGGCATCTACCTGCCCAACTGTGTCGAGATCGTCGAGATCGAGATCGCCTGCTACAAGGCCGGGCTGGTCAAGGCGCCCTTCAATGCGCGCCTGTCACCGACCGAGGTGGGTGCCGTGGCGGCCAATGCCGAGGCCAGCCTGATCATCACCACCGCCGAGCGGGCCCAGGCCATCGAGCCGCACCTGCTGCAGGCCCTGCCCGGGGGCGCGACGCCCATCGTGCTGCTGGTCGACGGGCCTGTGAGCACGGGCTACGAGGCCCTGCTGGCCCGTGCCAGCGACCAATTCACCCCGGTGGCCGTGCAGGCCGACGAGGTGGCGGTGCTGCACTACACCTCGGGCTCGTCGGGCGTGCTGAAGGCAGCCATGCAGACCTTTGGCAACCGGCTGGCCCAGTTGCGCAAGTTCCTGACCCGCTCGGATGGCCAGCAGCCCGGGCACATCCTGGGCCTGGTGGGGCCGATCACCCATGCCTCGGGCATGCAGATCGTGCCGGCGCTGTGCCAGGGCGTGACGATCCGCTTGTTCAATGGCTTCGAGCCGGCGCGCTTTCTGGCCGACATGCGGGCCGACCGGGTGACACACACCTTCATGGTGCCCACCATGATCAACATGCTGCTGGCCGAGCTGGAGGGGCGCTACCGCCCCCTGCCCGATCTGCTGCGCCTGGGCTATGGGGCCGCGCCCATGGCGCCGGCGCGCATCCTCAAGGCCATGGATGTGTTCGGGCCCGTGCTGCAGCAGGGCTATGGCGCGGGCGAGACCACCTCGGGCGTGTGCGGGCTGTCGGTCGAAGACCACCTGTTCGCACGTGCGGCCCGGCCTGATCGCCTGGCCTCTTGCGGGCGGCCTTTTCTGGAATGCGATGTGCAGATCGTGGGCGACGACGGCCAGCCCCTGGCCGTGGGCGAGATCGGCGAGATCGTGGTGCGGGGCGACGATGTGTTTGCCGGCTACTGGCGCGCCCCCGAGCTGACGGCCGAGGTGCTCAAAGACGGCGCCTACCACACCGGCGATCTGGCCCGCATGGATGAAGAGGGCTATGTCTACATCGTCGACCGCAAGAAAGACATGGTCATCAGCGGCGGCTTCAATGTGTACCCCTCCGAGGTGGAGGCGGTGCTGTACCAGCACGATGCGATCGCCGATGCCTGCGTGTTTGCCGTGCCGGACGACAAATGGGGCGAGGCGGTGGCCGCCCATGTGGTGCTGAAGCCGGGCCGCGACGCGGGCGCCGAGCTGGGCGCCGCCATCGACGCCTTCTGCGCCCAGCACCTGGGCGGCTTCAAGCGGCCACGGCGCATCGAGTTCGTGGCCGGCCTGCCCAAGAACCCCAACGGCAAGGTGATGCGCCGTGCCGTGCAGGCCCCCTACTGGGAAGGCCGCGCCCGGATGGTGAACTGAAACCGACACGTGAGTGGGAGTGAGATAAAGAAAGAATGGGCGGCGAGATAAATGGGAAGAAACGGGTTCATCAGGGTAGAAGTGGGTCGGGCCGCCGGAAAATTTCTTTCCTGTGAGGAAAATGGCGAACTCAAGTGGGGTCGGCCGCTTTTCCCCTGATTTTTTGGCCGCGCTACCGGGTGACCTGGTCGAGATAGTCGCTCAACACGTCCAGCACCGCCTGCTCATCCCCTCGCCCCAGTTCGCCGGCATCAGGATCAGCCATCAACAGGCCGCGGCGCGGCATGTGCTTGGTGCCCCACTCATGGTAGGTGGCGTAGTCTTGCCCAAAGCCGATCCTAACGCTTGTCTGGTTCGCCTGATGGTTGAGGCTGTGCAGCATGTCGCCGTATCGATCCAGGATTCTCCGGTTGCCATTGGCCGGATATGTCGCGACGGTTGACGCTGCCCACGGCGCCCAGGCCATTCCATTCGGATCGGTCTGAGTTTCGAACCGGCCGCTTACGCGGCTTTCCATTTCCTGCCCAATCGCGGCCATCGCGGGGCTCAAATCGGCCAGATGTTGGCTCAGCCGGGTCAGCACGTCTGTGACGGCGCTGTTGCTGATGTCGACAGTGATCAAGATGCCCCCTAGAATTCGGATGGCTGAGCGGTAGTTTCCAATGGGAACGGTTAGAGGCCGTAGGGCACCTATTATCCGGTTCGAGTCCGGCGCCGCTCAGCCCTTCGCTTTCGCGTTCAGCGGCACGTACTGAGTGCCCTCGCTCATGTTGCTGGCGCTCACCATCCCCCCCGTCTGTATGAAATTGGCTGTGACCCGGACCCGCTCCCGGTCGAAGCGGGCCTTCTGGCCGTAGTTCATCCGCACCACGATCTTTGCGACCTGGCCGTTGCCTTGCTCGACCGAGTAGACCAGTGCCGTGTTGGCCGAGTCCAGCCATGCTGCAGCAGAATCCAGCAGCTCAGGCAGCTGAGCCCAGGTGGAGTCGGAAACAGCAGCACCACGCGCTGTTTTCGTATCTCGCATCGCATGCTGCAGCTCCGAATCACGCATGAGAACCGCAGCGCTGTCCAGGTAAATTCCGTGCTTCTGCAACGCGTCTTGCACTTCGGCGCTCACGACGTGGACCAACAGTGCGTTATTGCTGGCCTGGCGCATGTCCGCGAGGCGTTGGAGTTGACTTTGCCACTCCCGCTGCTGCTCGACTTTGAGCGAGTCAGGCAATGCGGCCCACAACTCGGCCCCGGTGCGCGCATCGATCGCGAGCAGCTTGTCGCGCACCACAGCCTGCTGTTCCCGCGAGCGCGCCAAGCCTGGATTGAATCCAAACCCAGGATCAACCCCTGTGGGCACAGTCTCGATCACGCCAGAGCGCTGGTTTTGCCATTGCCGCCACACGACATCTGGCGCAACCTTGTCCATTGCCACGCCGGTGGGGGTCGAACCTGCGTCGTACTCCCGCTGGCTGACAGCAACGACCCTGCAACGACAGCGCCATCCGTTCGGTGGGTAGTGGGTCACCCAAAACGCGTCTTCAACCGGCAACGTCACGTTGTTCCATGCGGCATGCGCAGGTCGCACGCGGTCGTCGCCCTTGGTGATGTAGCGCAGATAGGGATGCGTGGCCTTGCTGCGCTGCACGCGCTCCCATTGGCCGGCCGCATAGGCCTGCCGGGTGTTCGTGTCGAAAATCAGTTTCAGGCGAGCTGGGTCGAAGCGAGTTTTGAGAATCTCGCCAGTGGCCGGTTCGGTCACCTCCTTCTCGCCCCACCAGCCCGCCTGAGCGAGCGCAGCGCGCGCGTCGCGCATGAAATCGCGGCGGCTGAGATCACCCTCCACGCTTTTCACGATCGCGCTGCGCAGGGTTTCCAGCAAGTCGGCGCTAGCCAGGCGGCTCACGGTGAATTGCCGTGTGTGCTCGTCCTGCCACATGTCCGCCCAGCCGTAGGTCTGCGCCGTGCCGGCTCTGCGTGCCAGGAACGCGATCGCGTCCGCTGGCTGCAGCCGCTGCAGATGCGCAAACTCCTGGGCTGGCGTCATTGATTTGCCCCGTCGACATTCAGTCCGAGGGCCCCACCGGCCCGGGCTGCGAATGCGGTCTTGCTCAGGCCGGCTTCCAGCGCTGTAGCGTCCATTCGGGCCAGGGCGGCGGGCAGACGGTCGAGCAACTGTTCCGCCGTCAGGCCATCTGCGGCGGCTCGCGTCAGCAACGCCTGCAGGGGCTCGACCATCGGCGACATGAGGGGCTCCCATTCAGCCAGGGCCTCGTCGACCAAGTTGTCGATCTCGTCGCGGTAGGGTCGCGCAACCGGCTCAGCAAAGCCCACCGGCCCGCCAGTGGCACCAGGCGCGGGCGAAGTGGCTGGTGTAGTGCTGCGCCGCCAGCCTTCGCCATACTTGGCTCGAACGGTTGCTTCATCGAGCTCGAAGCCCATCTCGGCGACCGTCTTGTCGGTTTCAGCCTGGGCCTTCGTGTCCTCTTCCTGCTTGATCTGGCGGTACACCATGCAGGGCTCTAGGCCGTTGAACTCGCAGATCCAGGCTATCAGCGTTTCGCTGAGCGTTTCGGAGAGCAGATCGCTGTCGGCCTGGGTCAGATCCTGGCGCACGTCCTGCCGCTCTTTGCTCGCCGCGGCGAGCGCTCCCCCCCCCGAGCGCGCCGGCTCCTGGCCGGTCAGCACCTCGGCGATCCAGTCGTCCATGTACTGACACAGTTGCTGCTGGGTGGTGACATTGCCTGTGAGCTTGCTCTCCAGCAGATCGATCTGCATGCCTTCCGGCGTGGCGAGGTAGCCATCGCTGTTCATAGCCCGTAGCGCGTCCACCAGCGTGGCCTTTTCCTTCGGGCTCGCGTTGCGCGGGTACTTGCCGTGGGGCGTCGGTGAGCCAAACCGGTCACACAGCTTGTTCCATGCGACGATGCCCTTGCGCTTGAAGAAGGTCGGCCACCAAAGCTGCAGACCGAGGCCGGTGCCGTAGGGGTTGTCATCCTCGGGGTTCACTCTGTGCACGATGAACTTGCGCTCCGGTACCGGAATGCCGGTCAGCATGTTCTCCCGGACCAGCATCTGCAGGCGTGGAGCACTGTTCTCGTCGTCCTGCACGAACACGAAGCGCCGCTGAGCGCGCTTGGGCACCCGTGCTGGCACCACCCGGCCTTCGCGGATCGTCCAGACGATCTCGGCGATCGCGTGGCCGGCCAGCAGCGCCTCCAGAAGCTCGCTGCACAGGCGATCGAATGCGAATCCCTTCAGGATCTCGGTCACAACGAGCGCGTCGGCTGCGGCCTTGGCGTTATTCTTCTGCTGCGGCTCGACTTGCCACGGCTTTCCAATCAGCGAGAGCTGGCGTTTCTGCAGGCCACCATAGACCTTGCCGTCGCGGCGCAGATCCCGGTAGAGCTCAACGCCGCCATGGCCACGCTCCAGCAGCAGTGGATCATTGGTGCGCAGCACACCCATATAGGCGACCTCGAAGGGGTCGCGCAGTCGGTTTGCAAACTCGGTGTTCAGCTCGGGCTGAACAGCGTCCGTCGGGCGTTGACCCTTGCTCGGGCTCGGCGATTTAGCCATGGATGAAATCTCCCAGCGACTGGCTCTCTCTCGGGCCGCCGCTCATGAATTCGATAGGAGCTGCAGGGTCAGACGCCGCCTGTCGGGCGAGCGCAAGCGCCCAAAACCGATCGGCGTGGCCGTCGGTATCACGCTCCGCCACGAAGCGGATGTTTCCGGCGCTGGTTGTCGTCTTTTGCAGCTTGCGAAAGTCGGACCGGATCTTTGGGTCCTCGGGGATTCGAACCTTGCGGTCTTCCATATCCCCTTTGATGGCATAGGCCATAGCTTCTTTGACCTGGGCCGTAAACGTCACGCCTTCGACGCGCTGCTCACCGAACTTGTCCTGCGCGTCATCGACCCAGCCGATGCCCAGGCCCGTACCATCAATGCAGGTTCTGTCGCAGATCTCGATCCACGGCCACAGGATCTTTTCCTGATCGCTTTTTCGCATCTTCTCCAGCGTTTCAACGTGGCGCGTGTAGAGCACGTCGCCCAGCTGTTCGACTACCCATAGCACGGTCAAATCCTTCTTGCGGCCAATGTCGATCCCGGCGAACAGGCGACCTTGGAACGGGCCCTGCAGGGTGTGCTGCCAAGACTCCCCGCCGGGGTACTCACAGGCAGTGATGAGTCCGTATTCCAGGAACTTGGCATCATCGTCGGCGGGGATGCACTGGTATTCTTGGTCGAACGACTCGGCATCGGCAGCACCGTTCTTCACGAAGTCGAAGTAGGCCGCCTCGTCCATGTCCTGTTGCTCAGAATCGGCCGGCAGGGCCTGCTGCAGCTTGAACAGAAAGCCCTGGTCCAGTGCGTCCTGCAGCGTCACCCGGTGCAGGCTGATGCGCTTCGGATTGCCACCATGTCGGGCCTCACGCACTAGGCCGTTGAAGAACGAATGCGAGCCCCGGTGCGTGCTCACCAGTTCCATGCTGCCGCCCCAAGTGATGCCGGGATAGGCAATGGCCCACATCTTTCGCTGGTCCGCGTGCAGTGCAAACTCGTCCAAGATGCGCGAGCCCCGCTTGCCGGCCTGCGCGTCTGGGTTGCTGGACATGCTGTGGATGCGCCGACCGCTCGCAAACTGCAGCACGTAGGCACTTATCCTCTTCTCCGCATCTAGCACGACCTCACCCAGGTCCCTTGCGGCCATGCCCATGATGCCCGCCCAGAGCTTGCAGTCTTCGATGAACAACCGCGCCTGGATGTCGTCGCGGCTGCTTACCCACTCGTCAAAGCGCGCCCCTTGTGCTGCGGCGCGTTCGTCAGCCCCGTATGCAGTCGACCAGCTGATGCCGATTTGGCGCGACTTCTCCATCAATTTGATGCGTGAGTCGTCCTTGATCCACTCGGACTGGAACGGCAGAAAGATCGCTTCTCGATCCTTGGGAATGCACTTGGCACGGCCTTTGAATTTCGCCATTACGCGATCCCCAGCGCTTCCCGGATCGCTGCCTTTGTTTCAGGCGTGACGCCACCCTTGTTGGGCATCGAGGCCAGCTTGGCCCGCTGCTCTTCGAGCAGCTCGCGGCGAGCTGAGGTTGCCCCTGAAAATCGGAGTGCATAACCGGTCTTCAAGCGGCAGATTTGTGCTGCGCCGCCAACCAGCGATT